>JANPEP010000253.1:0-47511 GCA_031422995.1 Polymorphobacter sp.
GGCGGCGGCGAGTGCATCGAGGCGCGGCTGGGCCTGGGCGCTTGCAGTTTGGATGCAGGCGCGGATGGCGGGAGCCGTGCGCCATGCCTGGGGATCATTGGCGCCGCAGACGGCGCGCGCGGCGCGGCGGACGCGGGCGTCGACAAGGGCACGGCCGGCAGGACTGGTGAGATCGATGCCCTGCGTATGGATATTAATGGTGCGGGGTGTCTGGGCCGCCTGCACCGGGGCGGCGCTGAAGGCGACGACGACTGCGGTGGCAGCGGTGGAGAGTGTGAGCGTGAGGGTGGAGCGCAGGAGATTGGTAAACATGGCGGGGGTCCTTTCGATGTGGCGGGGGGCAGCCACACCAAATGCCTTGCAGGGATCGTGCCAAGTTTTAAGATATTGATATTGTTGGCATCGCGAAAATGTTTTTGCTGGCTACTGTTCACTTCCGGACAGATGCTGTACGAATCCGGACAGTTGGAGGGATGATGGCCACATTCGGTACTGCCTTGATTGTGGATGATGATGCCGATGTTGCGCTGTCGGCGCGGCTGCTGTTGCGCGCGGTGTTCGACACGGTGGTGGTGGCGCATGATCCGGCGGCAATCCCGGCGTTGTTGGCAGCGCATGAGCCCGATGTGGTGCTGCTCGACATGAATTTTGCGCGCGGGCAGAGCAGCGGGGCCGAAGGGTTTCGGGCGCTGGAGGCCATACGGGCGGCGGACCCGGATGTGGTTGTCGTCATCATCACGGCCTATGGCGGGGTGAATATCGCGGTGGAGGCAATGAAGCGCGGGGCAACCGATTTCGTTACCAAGCCATGGGACAATGAGCGCCTGGTGGCGACGGTGCAGACCGCTGCGGCGTTGCGGGCCAGCCGGCGCGAGGCCGCGACGGCGCTACGCAAGGTCACGGAAATTGCCACGCCGGCGCGGCCGGAGAGTCCGTTGCTGGGCACATCGGCGGCGATGCGCAGCGTGATGGCGTTGATCGACCGGGTGGCGCCGACCGATGCCAATGTTCTGATTTTGGGTGAAAATGGCACCGGCAAGGAATTGATTGCCCGCGAATTGCACACCCGGTCGCGGCGGGCAGACCAGCCGTTCCTGTCAGTCGACTTGGGCGCGGTGGCCGAAACCTTGTTCGACAGCGAATTGTTCGGCCATGCCAAGGGTGCGTTTACCGATGCGCGAGCCGACCGTATCGGGCGGTTCCAGGCGGCGGACGGCGGGACGATTTTTCTGGATGAAATCGGCAATCTGCCGCTGCATCTGCAACCCAAATTGCTGACTGCGCTGGAGCAGCGGCGGGTGACGCCGGTGGGCAGCAACCGGGCCGTGCCGTTCGATGTGCGGGTGATTGCGGCGACGAACATGTCCGCAGCGATGCTGGCGGATGAGCGGCGGTTCCGGCCCGACCTGCTGTTCCGGTTGAATACCGTGGAGATTCTGCTGCCGCCCCTGCGCGAGCGGCGCGGCGACGTGGGCGAGTTGCTGGGGCATTATCTGGCGCTGTATGCGAAGAAATATGGGAAGGTCCTGCCGGTGTTGCCCGAAACGCTGGCGGCGACGCTGACGGATTACGACTGGCCGGGCAATGTGCGGGCGTTACGCCATGCAGCCGAGCGCGCGGTCATCCTGGCGACGGGGACAGCGTTTGCGGCGGAGGATTTTCCGTTGCCGCGCCTGGCCCCTCACCTGCCGGCGGTGGCCATGAACGCGGCAGAAGGCGACATGAACCTGGAGCGCAGCGAGAAGCGCATCATCGAGCGGGTTTTGCAGAAGCATTCCTATAATATCTCCTATGCCGCGAGCGAATTGGGGCTGACGCGCGGATCGCTGTATCGGCGCATGGAAAAGCACGGGCTTTGAAATTTTCCAGCCTTGGCCGCCGCTTTGAAATCGGGCTGGCGTTGCGCATTGCGGTGTTGTTGGTGGCGGGCGCGGCGCTGGCCTGGGCCATCACACGGCCTGGCCTGTATGCGACGACATTATTGGCCGCCGTTGTGACCGGGGCGGCCCTGGCCGAAATGTGGCTGTTTTTGCGGCGAACCAACATGGCGGTGGCGCGCTTTGTCGAGGCCATGACCCATGGCGATTTCACACAGGGTTTCGGCGGTATCAGCGGCGGTGGCTTTGACACGCTGGGTGCCAGCCTTGATGGCGCCATTGCCGGGTTGCGCCGCGAACGCGCGGCGACACAGGATGAGAACCGGTTTCTGGCGGCATTGATCGAAGATGTGCCGAGCCCGTTGTTTTCGGTGGATGGCGAAGGCCGTGTGACGCTGTTGAACAAGGCGGCACGGCGGCTGTTGCCGGCGGCGGGGGCACGGCTGGCGGATCTGGTGGCGCATGGCGACGGGTTTGCCGCCGATGTGGCAGCGATGCGACCCGGCGAGCGGCGATCGACGCAGATGCTGGTTTCGGGGATGCCGACGGCGGCGCTGCTGTCGATGGCCGAGGTACGGCAGGCAGGTGGGGCAGCGATGCGGATCGTGGCGGTGCAGCCGATCCAGCAGGAGCTGGACCGCGCCGAATTGGCAGCACAGACCGATCTTGTGCGAGTGTTGACGCATGAAATCATGAATTCGATGACGCCGGTGACATCATTGTCGGCGACGGCGGCGACGTTGATGGCGGCGGCGGACAAGGGCGACGATGCCGCGATTAGCGATGCGCGGGCGGCAATCGAGACGGTGGCGCGGCGGGCCGAAGGGGTGATGCATTTCGTGCGCACCTATCGCCAGTTGACGCGGCCGCCCGAATTGCGGCGCCGGCGGTTGGAGGTGGCGGGTTTGTTCGCCGAGTTGAAACGGTTGTTCGAGAGCGATTGGCCGACACTGGCGCTGCTGGTGAAAATCGATC
The DNA here is from genome assembly GCA_031422995.1 of Polymorphobacter sp. Lineage (GTDB taxonomy): Bacteria > Pseudomonadota > Alphaproteobacteria > Sphingomonadales > Sphingomonadaceae > Sandarakinorhabdus. The sequence continues at coordinate 2,853 of JANPEP010000253.1, forward strand.
CGCCGAATCTGACAATCGACGCAGATCCTGACTTGTTGGCGCAGTTGTTAATCAATCTGTTGCGGAACGCGGCAGAGGCAGTGGGGGTTGACGCCATGGAGCCCAAGGTCGGTTTGTCGGCAACGGCGCTGAAGGGCGGGCGGGTTGCCATTGATGTTGTCGACAATGGGTCGGGCATAGCCGACGATTTGCGCCAGGATATCTTTTTGCCGTTTTTTTCGACAAAGGCCGAAGGCACGGGGGTGGGGTTGAGCCTGGCGCGGCAGATCGCGCTGGCGCATGCCGGCGCGCTGGTATGCGAGCCCGGCGGTGATGGTGGCACGCGGTTCCGGCTGACGCTGTGACGGCTGCTGTGATGGACGAGCGGACCGCCCTGTGCCATGGCCGGAGCGCGAGCGTTGCGACAGGTTTGACCGGGGCAGGATGAGCATTTCAGGCGAAACCACAGACAGCGCAGATGCGCCGGAGGGCGCAAGCAGGATCGGCGCGCGTGCCTGGCTGCATGATGTCATGGTCGCGATGCGGATGAAGTGGTGGTGGATGCCGGCGATGTTGCTGGCGGCGCTAGTGTTGACGACGCTTTATCTGAGGCAGGCGGATTATCGTTACAGCGCGGAATTGCGGGTTCATGCGGCACCAAGCAGCAGTGGCACACGGCCAACATCGGCGCTGGGCGGGTTGGCGGCTTTGACCGGGCTGGGCGGTGCCAGCGAGCAGGTGTCGCCGTTCCGATTTTATCTGGATGGGATATATGCCGCCGAAGTCGCCGAACGATTGTCGCACGACGACAGGTTGATGCACCGGTTGTTCGTGGCCGAATGGGACCCCCAGCGCCGGATGTGGCGACAGCCGCCAAGCCTGGCGGGGTCGTTGCGGCGCGGGATCACCGGGATGTTCGGGCTACCGCAGGTCGCGTGGCAACCGCCCGGTGCGGCGCGGTTGCAAGACCTGATCGTCAAGCAGGTGAGTGTGCGGCAATCGGTGAAATCGCCGCTTGTCGGCATTGGATACAGCCATCCAGACCCGGTGTTTGCGGTGCATTTCCTGGAGCGGTTGCACGCGACGGTCGATGGGTATCTGCGCGAGCAGCAATCGCTGCGGACGCGCGAGAATATCCGGTATCTGTCGGAAAAGTTGCAGACCGTGACCTTGTCCGAACAACGCCAGGCCTTGGTGACAGCGCTGGCGGAGCAAGAGCGCCAGGCGATGTTGGTGTACAGCAACGCGCCTTATGCCGCCGAGCCCTTTGATGTGCCGACTGCGTCTGCCGAACCGACGCAGCCGCGGGCGATCCCGTTGTTGGCCGGTGCAGCGGTTGCCGGATTGTTGCTGGGCGGGGTCCTGGCTGCCATTCTGGGCGGCAGGGCGATGCGGCGGATGCGCGAACCCGACGCGGGCTGAGCGATGGTTGATCCTGTGCGAGATAATGTTCCGGCGCCGGTTTCGATCAAGCGCAACATAGCGGCCAATTATGTCGGGCAGGGCGTGGCGTCGCTTTTGTCGCTGGCGCTGGTGCCGGTTTATATTCGTTACCTGGGTATCGAAGCCTATTCACTGGTCGGGTTGTTTGCTGTCATCCAGGCGTGGATGGCCCTGCTGGACGCCGGGATGGCGCCGACACTGGGACGCGAGATGGCACGGTTTACCGCCGGCACGGTGACGGTGCAGGCGATCCGCGACCTGTTGCGCAGTATAGAGACACTCTATTTGGGCATGGCCGCGCTGGTGGCGTTATCGCTGACCTGGGCGGCGGATTTCCTGGCTCGGCACTGGTTGAACATCGATCGCCTGCCGGTGGAAGTGGTCATCGGGGCGCTGTCCATGCTTGGCGTGGTGGTGGCGCTGCGGTTTTGCGAGGGGATTTACCGCAGCGCGCTGATGGGATTGCAGCAGCAGGTGTGGATCAACACGATGATGGTAATCGTGGCGGTATCGCGCAGCCTGGGTGCGCTGGGGGTGTTGGCGATGGTGTCGCCGACGGTGCAGGCATTCTTTGCCTGGCAAGGGCTGATTTCGGTGCTGTCGCTGGGGGCGATGATGGTGCGGTTGCACCGATCACTGCCGCGGGCGCCGAGGCCGGCGCGGTTTTCGCTGGCGTCGCTGGCGACGGTGCGGCGGTTTGCCGGCGGCGTGTTCGGCATCACCATATTGTCGATGATGCTGATGCAGATCGACAAGCTGTTGCTGTCGCGGCTGATCGGGTTGACCGATTTTGGCTATTACATGCTGGCAGCGACGATTGCAGGCGGGCTGTGGCTGGTGGGGGCGCCGGTTGTGCTGGCGGTGGCGCCGGTGCTGGTGCGGTTGACCGAGGCGGGTGACGAAACGCAATTATCGGTGACATACCACAAGGCGTCGCAACTGGTCGCGGTGTTGTTGGCGCCGGCATCGCTGATCATGATGGTATTTCCGTTTGGCGTGTTGTTTGCGTGGAGTGGCGATGCGGCGCTGGCGGCGCGTGCGGCGGCGATACTGGCGATGATTTCGGCAGGGATTTTCATGAATGGGCTGTGGCAGGTGCCGATGCAGCTGCAATTGGCCGCCGGATGGACGGGATTGACGCTGCGTATCCAGTTGGTGGCGCTGGTGGTGATGGTCGTCGGTTTGTTCTGGGCGGTGCCGATATGGGGGCCGATTGCGGCGGCGGCGCTATGGACATTGATCAACAGTTTTTTCCTGATCATCGGGATGCCGTTGGTGCACCGCAGATTGTTGCCGGGAGCGTTGCGGCGGTGGTGGCTGCGGGATGTGTTGCCACCGTTGGTCGGTGCGGTAGTGGCCGTGGCGCTGGCGTGGCTGGTGCGGCCGGCACCGGATGCCGGGCGGTGGCTGTGGCTGGGGTTTATCATGCTGACGGGATCGGTGGCCATTGCCGCGTCGCTGGCAATGGCGGATACGCTGCGCGGGCGTGTGCTGGAGATTGCCGGGGCGACGACGGCGCGGTTTCGCGGCGGTTGAGGCCGTTAAAAGGCGATGACTTGTTGGCGGCGGGTTATTAGTCTCCGCACCAGATTTCGTGGGGGACGGAACGTTGGAGTCATTGGCATTGTCGATTCGGCTGGAGCGCCGCTGGCCGCTCTGGGCTGTGCTGGGGCTGGCGCTGGCTTGGCTGGTGGCGGCTGGATTTGAAGTTTCGGCGCATCAGCCGGGCAATGTCGGAGCGATGGCGCTCGCATTGTTGCCGCCGTTGTGTGTGGCGGTTTTGGTTGGCGCGCTGCTGCCGGGCGCAGGCCGCGCGGTGGCGATGACAGAGGTGGAGAGCCGCCTGGCGGAGGCGAACCAGGCAGTGAGCGATTTGCAGGCACGCCTGGTAGATGTCGACGGGTTGCTGGATTCGACAGCGGGGCGCGCCGAGAAGTTGGTCGCAGCGGCATTAACAGGCGCCGGGGGATTGTCGGCAAGTGCCGCAGCGATGGAAGCGGCGGCCGCAAAAATCATCGCCGGCGGGGAGGACACGCGACGCTTTACGGAGCATTTCCGGGAAAGCCTGCCCGAAATCGCACAGGCCATCGGCGTGGTGGATTCGACGCTGCGCGGGGTGAGCACCGACAGTGGTGTGCAGTTGCGGGCGGTGGAAACAATGGTGGCAGCGGTGCAGGCGCGCAATCGTGAGGCGATGACGCAAGCCGATACGGCGATTGCCAGCATGAGCGAGTTGCTGGCGCGGATTGATGAAGCATCGACACGCAGCACATCTGCCTTGTCAAAGCGTGCCTATGCCCTGGATGCGGCGGTCGACGGTGTGCTGCAAAGGACGGTGGCGACGGTCGACCATATTCGCGAGCAGGTGGAAGCCCGGCTGGAAGCCTTGCATGGCGGTGTTGAGGCTTCGGGCAAGCAGATGGCGTTTCTGGGCGATGACAGCACCCGGTTGTTCAACCAGCGATTGGAGGCCTTGCTGCGCGCGTCGGAAGCGATGAAGGGCCAGTTTGCGACGCATGAGGCCGAGGCGGAGCGGTTGCAAGGCGTGATGGAGGCGCAATTGCAGGCACTTGAAGCGCGGTTTGGCGATGTTGGACGGGCCAGCGCGGCGGTGAGCGAGACGTTAGGCGCGACAACGGCGGCAAATTTTGCACAGATCGAGACGCGGTTGGGCGATGTGCAGAACGCCGGGGCCAGCGTTATGGAGGAAATCGGCAACCGGGCATCGGATATTGATGATACTTTGCGCGCGGCGGCGGAGCTGCGGGCGACAGAGCTTGAGCAGCGGTTTGCCAATATTGAGGCATCGGGGACCGCGGCTGTGGATGCCATTGGTGACCGCATCGGCATGATGGATGCGGCTTTGCGGGAGGCAGCTGAAGCACAGATGACCATTTTCGAGGCGAGGGTGGTGGCGGTACGCGCTGCGGCGACAGCAGCGGTGGCGGACATAGGGGCGCAGGTCGCAGGCATTGATGAAAATGTGCGCGATGCCGCAGCAACGCAGACTGCGGACATCATGCAACGCCTTGCCGAGGTGCGTTCGGCGGGCGCGGCGGCGATGGCGGATATTGCGGCGGGAACTGCCGCTGTCGAGGCCAGCCTGTTGATGCTGTCGGCGCCGCTGGCGGCCACGCAGGTAGCGATGAACGGGTTGGACGGGCAGTCGCTGGCATTGCGGGGGACAGTGGCGGATGTGGAGGGGGCGTTGACGGAACGCGTTACCGATACGCGGATGGCAATGCGGCAGTTGGAAGACGAGGCCAACGCCATGCTCGATACGGTATCATCGTTGCACGATTCCGTGGTGCAAGGGTCGGAACTGGTTGGTGCGGCAGCGGCAGGGCTGATGCGGGAGCGATCGGAGATCGAGCGGATGACAGCCGCGCTGGAGGGGCATTTCGACAAGGCGCGCGATGCATTGGCCGATATTCAGGCGGGAACGGCGGAGGCGACGACGATGGGTGTAGTGGCGATGCGTGACGAGCTGGCGCGGATCGAAGTTGCCACCGCGGCTGCCGCCAATCAGATGCGGGTTTTGTTGACGACGGTTATCGACGAGGGGATCGCTGCGTTGCATGAGGCGGCGGCCGTGCAGTCCGAAGCTGTGGCAGAACCGGTGCGGGCACAATTGGCGGCGATCGAGGACGCAACCGCACGTGCAGGGACGGCGGGCAAGGTGGCGGCGGAACGATTGGCGGCCCATATGGTGAATTTGGTCGAAACGGTCGCCATGGTCGATGCGCGGGTGGGGGAAGTCGACACGCGCTTTGCGGTTCGCGAGCGTGATTCGCTGGCGGCGCGATCGGCGCGGCTGGTGGCTCAATTGCACGAATCGTTGATCGATGTGACGCGGTTGATGGCGTTGACGATCAAGGACGAGGATTGGGCGCAGTATCTGAGGGGGGATCGCAGTGTGTTTGCCCATGCGATGGCGCCCCAGCTCGACCGCGAGGCCTCACGCCGGATTGCACGAATGTTCCAGCATGATCCGGCGTTTCGCGAGGAAGCCGCGCGCTATCTCGATATATTCGAGGCGTTGATCCAGCGTCTGTTGGGAGACCGGGACGGCGAGGCCTTTGCGGCGACGATGCTGTCGTCTGATATCGGCAAGATCTATGTGGCGATTGCCGAAGCGTCGGACCGTTTGCCGCCGAACCGCAGCCTGAATTGAGCAGCGCCTGATGCGGGATTTGGGGGCGGCATTGTGCATAAACAAACACCCCGGAAAGCGTAGCTTCCCGGGGTGGATATGTTCGTTTGATCGTGCGTAACGCTAGGTGGTGCTGTTGGGGACCAGTCGCGTGCCGCGGAACGTCTGACCAATCGCCGAGAAAATTGAGCTGAGCGCCGTGGTCGGGTTGGCGGCGGAGGTGCAGCCGGTGCCTGAAGCGCTGGAGAAGAACTTGCTCGGATCGGAGGCGATTTTCGACATTGCCGCGCAGGGGCGGATGCGACCGGCATCACTGTTGCAGCCACTGGTTGACGACGAGCCATAGGCCACGCTGTAAACCCAGGTGCCAGCAGCCTTTGCGGCAGCAGCAGCGTCAACGGCCTGCTGACACTGGTTGTCATATTTGGCAGCGGTGATCGTGCCGCCTGGCCATTTTGAGGTGGCGGTCTTGACGGCGGTGGCATCACCATCGCTGAGCAGGATGATGACCTTTTGCGTATCAGCCGACGCGCCGGACGTCGCGAGCTTGGTCTGGGCCTGGTTCATGACATCGGCATAATAGGTGCCCGGCAGGCTGACGGCGCCCATACCGGCGCAGCCCGATTTGCCGCCAAAGGCCTTTACGGCGTTGGAGTTGCCGTTGAGGTTGTTGCCGCCGGGGACCACGGGCGAGGTGTCCGAGGTGCGGAAATCATTGCCGAGCGGCAGCACGTCGTAAACGGCGGTGGCACTGCCGTAGGTTGTGACGGCAGCATCCGTACTCGCGTTGCAATCATAGGTCTTGGACGCTTCTGAAGCCGACGTCATAGGCGGAAACTTCATCATGCCGACCTTGGTCGACGAGGGCGCCATGCCCGACATCAAAGTGCGCGCGCCTTCGAGCGCACAGGTGATCTTAGTTTTTCCACAGGCAGTATCATTATCGTTCATCGAACCCGTGGTGTCGACAACAAGCATGACTTCGACCGGTTTGGTTACACCGCCGGCGATTGCCGCCGTCGACATGACGTTGACGTCGATATGATCAAAGCCGAACAGCCGGGTGAAATAGGTGGGCACGGCCGCCTGTTGGCGCACAACGACCGCGTTTGCAGCCGGCGTACCGGTGCAGGACACGCCGATGCTGGTGAGGCAGCGCGTTGTCGGATAACCCGATGCATTGGTGACTGTTATGTTGGCGGATGCGTTTTTCGAGCCGGCTTGCGCGCCATAGGAGCTTGCCGTGGTGGTCGCGCCGCTGGGGCCGGAAGCGGCGAGCACGCCGGCACCGGACAGAGCCGCGGCATCTGCAGCGGCCTGCATGCTGGTCCGCACGACGAGCGCACTGCCAACATCCACAACCACGGCGGTGAGCCCCATGGCACCGAGCATGGTAATGGCGGCGATGGCCGCGATTGCGCCACGCCGATCGGAACGAAGGCGCGCGGCCTTGTCTTTGATGGTTTCAAACATACGCATCACTCAACCCTCGCTGACGTTGACGAGACCAGGGTACATCCTGGCAGGATGTTGTAGGTGGTGAACAAACGGCACGGCAGCGATGCCGACACCAGGGCCGGGCTGCCGATCGATGTGCCAAGCAAAGTCTGGCAGGACGTATTGCTGGTGCAGGTGACGCCGTTGACCTTGAGAACCAGGGTTACCGAAGCAGCGGGAACGCCCGGGGACGCGGCGACGAAACGCGCCTTGGTGTCCGTCCAGACATTGGCGTTGCTGCGCCCGATCGACAGTTCTCGCGCGGCGATGCGCGAAGCGTCGGTGATTTCGATCTTGTTGTACATGGCGACGCCGAATTCGGTGATTCCGAACAGCATCCCGAGCAGAATTGGCACGAGAAGTGCGAATTCCACGACCATGGAGCCGCGCGAATCGCGCAGAATTGCAAAACGCCGATAGCCTGTTTTATCGATGACTCGATTAATCACGATAAGCTTCCTGTTTACGCCCCACACGCGGTTGTGACCAAAAGGTAAACAACCTGTGTATAAAATACTGACTCGAATCGAATGAGTCAATAGCAACAGTGGATTGACGATTCGATGCCGGAATGTTCCCGCGTGCCAACGATTCATATCCGGCACAAAGTGCGAATCGTAAAACAACCCGGTTGGTTCCCAGCGTCGTCATGTCAGCGGCCAGGCGCGCGCCGCCCACCAGAATGTTCCGGCCGCGATGGCCACCGCATAGGGCAGGGGCGCGTCTGATTGAAACAGCCGCGGCGCCCGTTCCAGGTCGACGCCGGCCAGCGCCAGGCCGCGGCGGGTCATGATGAGCACCAGCGCCAGCACACCGCCAGCAACGGCTGTCGCAATGAGTTGCATGGGGAGGCCGGCAAGCCCGGTCCAGGCGGCAATCGCGGTCAACAGCTTTACATCGCCGCCGCCCATCCAGCCGCGGGCAAAGGCCAGCAGGCCGACAGCGAAGACCAGCCCTGTGGATGCCAGGTGCGAAACCCAACCGAAACCCGGTGTCGCGATGGCATAGGCGACGGCGGCGAGCGCGATGACGATCGACAGGCTGTCCGGGATTTCAAACCGCAAGAGGTCGAATATGGGCGCAGCAGCAACACAGCCCAGGGCGATGATGGCGAAGACAAGGGACGGGGTAAGGATCACCGCTCTGTTTCGCGAGCGGCCATGGCATCGGGATCGGGCTCGGCGTCGCTTTGCTGTTTCAGGTACATGAGGTTGTTCCAGGCGGTTCGATCAAAGTGTTTGTTGATCGCGAGCGCGCGGTTGAAATAGGTTTCGGCGGTGATGGTGTCCCCGCGCGTCATGGCAGCAAAGCCCACTGTGTTGAGGTCGGCGGCCAGTTCCTTGCGGGTCGAACCGTCGAACGCTTCGGTATAGTGCCCCTGCATGGCACGGGCGAAGCGCAGGTTGGTGCGGGCGGTCGACAGGGCCGGATCGAGTGCGACGGCTCGCGCCAGATCGCGTTCGGCATCGGCATGACGGCCGCGCAGGAGCAGCGAATAGCCGCGATTGGTGTAGGCAATGGCAGAATCTGGGGCGATGGCGATGGCGCGGGCATAGGCGGCATCGGCGCGATCCCATTCCCGCTGCCGGTCGGCAATGACGCCGCGGGCGTTCCAGGCTCGTGCCAGCCCCGGATCCTGCACAAGGGCGGCATCGAGCGCCGTTTTGGCGGCGGCGAGATCGGATTGGCGCAGGCGCGCGATGCCAAGACCCTGAAGCGCCAGCGCGGCGACATCGGGATCGGCGACCAGGGCCGAGAATGCCGTGGCGGCACCGGGTACGTCGCCGCTGGCCATTGCGAGTTCGGCGGTTCGCAGTTGAAGTTGGCCGCCATCAAATTGCGGGCGGGCGCGCGTGATCAGGTTATTGGCGGAATCAAATCGCGATTCGGTTATTGCGACGTCGATAAGCGCCAGCAGAGATGGTGCCGGTGGCAGCATAGCGGCAGGCATGACAGGCGCGGTTGCGGCAACCGCTGGAGCTGCCAGCCTTGGTTTGGCGAGAACCGTGACCGGTGCAAAGCATAGAAACGACACTGCAATGCGGCAGATTATAGTGGTTATACGGGAGTTTAGAGGCCGTTGGCCCGTTGTCATGCCGGGCGAACGCGGGACAGTAACGCCTCCAGCCTGGCGATGATGACGGCTTTTGTGATGATTGGGTTGGTTTCGTCGTCATTAGCGGCGGCGGGGTGATCGCCGCGCATGCGGGCGGCGAAGGCATTCAGGATGGGATCGTCGCTGTCAAAGGCGGCAAGTGCATCATTTTGCTGTGGTCCGCGGGTTTCGGTGGTGACACCGAGGCTGAATTTTTCGACACGGCGCGAGGCGAGGAGCCAAGCCGGCGCGTCGGAGATGTCGATACTGGCGGCCTGAAGCGAGCGGGCGGGTGGGGTGACGCGGGGCACCGCGGCGATGGCGACGGGGTGTTCGGCGGGCGGTTGAAGGGGGCGCAGCGGGGTGCCGGCAGGTTGCGCCGGGTTGGCGCGTGCAGCGAAGGCCGGTGTGAAGGGCAAGGTGGGGAGCGGCAGGGCCGGGCCGCGCTGGCGGCGACCGACGACGACGTCACGGTCCTGGAGGGCGATGCTGGCGATGGCCAAGGGTGCTGCGGCGGGAATTGGGGCCGCGGACGCGGTGGCGACAACGTCGTCGGGTGTGGTGAAATACACCGTCTTGGGGCCGGTATCGGCGTTGGCGACGGTTTGGGCGACAGTTTGTGCAACGACATGGACCATTGCCGCGGCTGTGGCGCGGGTGATGGGTGCAGCGTTTTCGGGGATGGCAGCGAAGGAAACAGCAACTGCGGTTGCTGAGTCCTGCCGAGCCTCGCGGCGCTGTGCAGCGCGGCCTTGGCGTTCGGGTGTGGCGACGGTGACGAGAGCGGCATCTTCGCCGAGATTGGCGACCAGGCTGGCGGCGAGGGCGCGATCGAGTTTTGGTGCGCCGAACACCAGGCGTTGTTCACCGCTGGCGGCGAGTTCGACACGCGCCCTGGGACTGTGCAGTTCGGCAAGCGCGACGGCGGTGCTGGCACGGGCGTTGTTGTCACGGAGTTTGGCTGCAATCAGCGTGAGAACGCGCTGGCTTGTGGCGCCGATGGCGGGGTCGGCCGAAACCATGGCGCGTTGCAGCACCGGAATCGCCGCCTGCAATTGCCCTTGCAGATAGAGCGAATAGCCCAGATTGTTGAGGACGAGCGGCGAGCCCGCGTCGACGGCGAGCGCGGCATCATAATAGCTGCGGCTCATTTCGTAATTGCCGAGACGATCGTAGCAGACGGCGAGGCCGTTGAGGGCGTCGATCGACTGCGGGGATTCGAGCACGGCCTGGCGGAAGGCCGCCAGTGCGCCGGTCACATCGCCGAGCGAGAGCAGGCTGCGACCGGTTTGGTAGGCATCGCCGGCGGGTTCGGGCGTGTTGCGGGTGTTGAGTCGCAGGCCATCGATGACAAGGGGGCGCGCGTGGAGCGGAAACGCTTCGAGCAGGGCGACGACAAGCGCCGTTCCCTGCAGAAGTGCCTTGCCAAACGGGTGGGCGCTATTGTGGTGGCGCACTGCTCGGGCTCCCCGATTGATCGGCAAAGTTCGCATTCTTCATCTTGATGATCGGCGGCAGCATCAGCACCGCGAGCATGGTCGGCAGCAAGAAAACCACGAGGGGAATGGACAGCAGCACCGGGATCCGATGGGCCTTTTCCTCGGCGCGCATCCGCCGCGCTTCACGCATTTCATTGGCATAGATCTTCAGTGCCAGGCCGACGCTGGCCCCCAGCTTGTCCGACTGGATGATGAGGGTGACGAACGCGCCGATTTCGGGAATGGCGGTGCGGCGCGCCAGGGTGCGCAGCGCCATTTCGCGGGTGCGGCCAGCGCGCAGTTCGAGCGACACGGTGGCGAACAACCGCGCCAGCAGGGGGTGCGAGGTGACGATTTCATTGCCGACACGGCTGAAGGCAGCATCGATGCCAAGCCCGGCTTCGACGCAGACCAGCATGAGATCGAGCGTATCGGGGAAGCCGTTGAGGATTTCCTGGCGCCGGTTGTCCGCACGCGACCCGATAACGATATTCGGCAGATAGAGACCGGCCACGGCCATGCCCGACAGGATCATGTACATCTTTATGGGCGACGGCCAGCTGTCCAGGACCGCCATCACCAGCAGGGCGACGAGTGGCAAGGCGATGGTGAGGACCGTACGCAGCAGCACAAAAGCGCGGACGGCCCAAGGCTGATCATAGCCGGCGAGCATCAGCTTTTCGGCCAGCGCGTCGCCCTTTGTGTCCGTGAGAGACATCCCGCGGCGTTCGACTTCCATGACCAGCTTGGCCCAAAGTGATGCCGTCTGATCGGTACGCAACGAATTGTTGCCGCCACGGGTTTCGACGACCTGTTGGCCGGACAGGCGTGCATCAAGATCGAGTTTGCGGGCAAACAGCGGTGCCATCGCCATGACGACGAGCACGACGGCAGCAAAGACCATCACCATGATCATCACCGAGACAAAGGTTAGCGGCATGGTGTGTCAGACCTTGATGGCGATAATCTTGCGCATCAGCAGGATGCCGCAGGTGTACATGGTGAGGACGATGAGAACGCCGGGCACGAACCATGGATCGTCGACCACATCGAGATAGAAAGCCGGTGTGCCGGCAAAGGTCATGACGAAAGCGAACACCGGCAGGCCGCTGAGCATGAAACCGGTCATTTTGCCTTCGCTGGCCAGAGCGCGGACCTTGAGCACCATCGAAGCGCGATCGCGGATGACCTTTGACAGTCCTTCCAGGATTTCGGCGAGGCTGCCGCCGGTTTCGGACTGGATCGCCACTGATACGACGAACATCTGGACATCCTGCGTCTGCACACGGCGGGCAAGATTGGCGAGAGAATCACGCAAATTATAGCCGTAGTTCATTTCAGCGACGACAAGGCCGAATTCCGAGGCGACCGGATCCTGGACTTCGGTAACAAGCAGTTCCAGCGCGCTGGTGACCGGATAGCCGGCGCGCAGGCCGCGAACGAAAATGTCGAGAGCAACCGGAAACTGTGCCTCGAACAGCTTGATGCGTTTTGTCGCCTGCACATTGATGAACATCACCGGCAGGAAAACCCCGATAGCGACGGCGAAGAGCACCAGAAGCAGCACGGCGCCGAAGGACGTTATGCGCCCGGCGATGCCGCCGACCAGCGGAAACAACACACCGATGATCGTGGTTGTGCCGACCATCAGCAGCAACATTCGATTGGCCGAAATCCGCATTCCGGCCTGAGTAAGCCGGGTTTCGAGATAGTTGATCACCGAAGGCAGGATCGACGCCGAAGCCTTGGAGGTTTCGCGGCGCAAATTGGCGATGATTTCCTCGTTGCTGGCGCCAGAGGCGATGAGCTGCATGCGCTTGTTGACCCGGGCGCGGGGGCCCTTGACGTCGCGCCAATAGAGGAACGCGCCTTCGGCAAGCAGGACAACCGCCAGGAATACGATGGCGTAAAAGGCCAGTTGTGCGTCGAAATAGTTGCTCATCAGGTGCCGGACTTGCGATAGGGGTCGAACAGGCTGGATGGCAGGTTGATGCCGCGCGCGCTGAGCACTTCCATGAATTTGGGCCGGATGCCCATCGGCCGCATTTCGCCGAGCACCTTGCCGTCGGCATCGACGCCTTCGCGGACGAATTTGAAGATTTCCTGCATCAAGACGATTTCGCCTTCCATGCCAGTCACTTCGGCAATCGAGGTCAGGCGGCGGCGGCCGTCGCTGAGCCGTTCGAGTTGCAGGACGACATGGATCGCCGAGGCGATTTGCGAGCGCGCCGATTTCGGCGAGATGTCGATGCCGCTCATGCCGATCATCTGTTCGACGCGGCTGAGCGCATCACGCGGGGTGTTGGCGTGGACGGTGGTCATCGAGCCATCATGGCCGGTGTTCATCGCCTGGAGCATGTCGAAGGCTTCACCCGAGCGGATTTCGCCCAGGATGATGCGATCGGGCCGCATCCGCAGTGCGTTCTTCACAAGGTCACGCTGGTTGACTTCGCCGCGGCCTTCGACGTTTGGCGGGCGGGTTTCGAGACGGACAACATGCGCCTGTTGCAGCTGAAGTTCGGCCGAATCCTCGATGGTGACGACGCGTTCGTGCGGCTCGATCGATGCCGACATGGCATTGAGCATGGTGGTCTTGCCCGAGCCGGTGCCGCCCGAAATCAGCACATTCCGGCGGCTGGCGACAACACCGCGCAGCACTTCGGCGCATTCCGGTGGCATCGAGCCAAAGGATACCAGCTTGTCCATGTCGATTGGTGTTTTGGAGAATTTGCGGATCGACATGCAGGGGCCATCAAGCGCCAGCGGCGGGATGATGGCGTTGACGCGGCTGCCATCGGGAAGCCGGGCATCGACCATGGGCGAGCTTTCATCGACGCGGCGGCCGACGTTGCTGACAATCTTGCCGATAATCCTGAGCAGGTGCGCATCATTGGCGAAGCGCGTACCGACCTGTTCGATGCGACCGCGGCGTTCGATGAACACCATGCTGGCCGAATTGACCATGATATCGGAAATCGTCGGATCCTTGAGCAGCGGTTCCAGCGGCCCCAGGCCGAGGAGTTCGTCCAGAATGTCTTCGACCAGTTGCCGGCGCTCCGTGAGGTTGAGCGCGTGGTTGATCTCCTTGAGCATTTCCTGAACGATGTCGCCGATATCGCGCCCGACCTGTTCGCGCGACATGGTTTCCAGCGCAGCAAGGTTGATCCGCTCGATCAGCTTTTGGTGCATGGCCACTTTGAGATCGGTGTATTGATCGAGGCGGCGGGCGTCGGCGGCGGTTGCAGAGGCAGTCGTCGCCGTCGATGAAACCGGCTTGGGTGCTGGCTTGGGCGGAGATGCCGCGGCGTCAGCGGGGGCCGGCGTCGCCGAGGGCGGCACAAGCGTTGGTGCGGCAGCGCCGCCCTTGCGGGTTGGCCAGATCATGTCCCGCCCATATCCTGGATACTGATCATGCTGGTCAATTCACTGACCATCAGACGCAGGTCCTTTTCGACGCGCGACTTGACTTTGATCGTCGACAGCAAACGACCTTCATCGATGGCAGCGCTGATGGTCTGATAATCATTGGAAACGGGGAAATCGACCTTGTGTCGCAAGACCTTTTCGGCTTCCGTCATGTCAGCTCGGCCAAACAGCGGGTTGACGACGCGATTGAGGACGATGCGGACGCGTTCACTGAGCCCATTGGCTTCAAGCACTTCGAGTTGACGGCGGGCCTGGTGGACGCCGGGAACCGAGAGGCCGGTGATAAGGCAGATCGCACTGGATTTGTTGAGGGCGCTGACAGACCAGTTAACCCAGGCGCCGGGCAGATCGACGAGCACGACATCATAGGTCTGGACCGCGAGATCGAGCAAGTAATCGACGAATTCGGGCGTCAGCGCATCGAGCGGCATGATATCTGGCGGGCTGGCGATGACGCTGAGCCCGGAGGAATGCTTTTCCGCGACGGAGCGCAGGAATTCGGCATCGAGCCTTTCGCCGGCATCGAGCAGATCGGCAAGATTGAGCTGGGGCCGCAGGTTGAGATAGAGCGCGGCGTTGCCGAATTGCAGGTCGAGATCGATGAGGCAGACGCTTTGCTGGTCCGCCCACAACATTCCGGCCTGGGTGGCGATTGCCGATGTGCCGACCCCGCCGAGAGCGCCGAGAAAGGTGACGACGCGACCGGCGCGCGAACGCTCCACCGGACGGGACCGCGCGATGCGGTGACGACCGGTTTCGATGGCCTGGTGAAGCTCATCAGGCGTGAAGGGTAGCGCCAGCACGTCGATCGCATCCGACCGCAGGACGCGACGCGTGACGGCGACCGACAATTCGCGCACGGCGGCAACGACCGGCATCCGATCGCGGTGTTCGGATACAAAGCGTTCGAATTCTTCGAACTCGCGGGGATTGTTGGGGTCGAGATGGGCGATGAGCACGTCGGTAGAGCGCAGGAGCGCGATGTCCGCCGAAAAGCTTTGCAGTGTTCCGGCGTGGACGCGGACATCGGTATCGGGCAGCGCCAAACGCGTGGCATCGAGCATCGCGGCGGTTGCGGCGTCGAGCACAATGGTGACCTTCAGCACAGGCCCGGTTGCGGCCGTTGCTTCTTCGCGTGCAGGAACCACGGTTTTACCCAACACAGTTCACTTGCCCTTCCTCTACACTACATAATTACGGCGTCAGCGGCGCTTTTCTTGCGGTGGTGTGATGTCCATCGTCACAAAGCCGGATTTGCCATCGGGCTTCATCAATTGCTTGATATTGCCGTTCAGGAACCGTCGTTGCGCCTCTGCTGCACGGGTGCCATCACCACCTTCGGTAACGACACCAGCATATTGCGGGTTCATATCAACCACCTGGGCGACGACATTGTGGTTTACCGTCGCACCGAATTCGGGATCGGATGCACAGGCTCCCAACGTCAGCAGCGACAGGATAATCAGGTTCGGTTTGCGCATGCTCACCTCACGATATGGCCAAAGTCGCCGTCAACGCCGCCTGGCTTGACAACGCTGGCGCTGGGCGCGCCGACGAGGGATTTCATCGGCACGCGCTTTTCAGACTGGCCGTTGATGAACAGATCGACGTCGCTGGGTTCGCGCACCCGGTCGGACGGATAGACGATCGACCCCGGTGCGACCGGACGAATAATGCGCGGCGTGACGACGATGACGAGTTCGGTCTCGCTGCGCTGGAAATCAGTCGAGCGGAAGAGCGCACCGATGATGGGAATCTTGCCGAGCAAGGGCACGCCGCGAACCGTGTCAGCAAAGTCAGACTGAATGAGCCCGGCGATGGCCAGCGATTGACCATCGCGCAGTTCGAGCGAGGTGCGGGCACGGCGGGTCTTGAGACCGGGAATGACAACGCCTTGCAGTGTGATGCCGGCGTCACGATCCAACGAGCTGACTTCGGGAGCGACGAGCAGGTTGATCATGCCGTCTTCGAGGATGGTCGGCGTGAACGACAGGCTGACGCCGAATTGTTTGAATTCGATCGATATCTGGCCGTTCTGGGTGACGCCGGTGGGAATCGGGAATTCGCCGCCGGCGAGGAAGTTGGCGGTTTCGCCTGATAGGGCGATGAGGTTTGGCTGGGCCAGTGTGCGGATCAGGCCTTGCTGTTCAAGCGCGTCGATGCGGAACTGCAAGCCGCCGGGAAAGGCGAAGGAGCCGATGAAGGCGTTGGTGTCACCAAGACCGGGGGAGCCGATGATGCCGGCCGAGCCGCTGCCGTTCCAGGAGACGCTGTTGATGCCGAGCTGCTTGACGGTGCCGCGCGACATTTCGGAAAAGCGCACTTCGAGCAGGACCTGTTGCGGCGTGCCCATCGACATCATGTTGATGACTTTTTTGGGCGCGAAAGTTTCGGCGATGCTGGCGGCGCGTTCGGATGCGGCCGGGCTGCTGATGCGGCCATCCAGCACGACGGAATCGTTCGAGACGGTGACGCCGATGGCTTCGGTGGGCATGAGTTCGGCGAGTTTGCGTTTCAGGCCTTGCGAATCCGGAGCCACGACGACGTCGACGACGGCGATGATGCCGCCCTTGCGATCGAACAGCGAGACGTTTGTTGACCCGATGGACTTGCCCAGGATGTAGACCGAAGTGAGCGAGACCGGGACGACATCAGCGATGAGCGGATTGCCAACGACTGCCTTTGAGAGCTGTCGATCAACGCGCAGTGTCTGCGACTTGTTGACCGGCACGGTCATCACGGCACCTGAGCGGGCGTCGTTGTAGCTACTGATGGTTTGCTGGGCGTGCGCCGGTTCGGCGAGCACCATTGACCAGAGCGCGGCGAACAGCACCCCCCAGCGCTGGAGGAGCGTCAGAATGGCGGCGGTCGTGGCCAAGGTTGGAGACTCCCATTGCTTGTGCATGGTGATCATGACCCGGAAGGCACGGCGTAGTGCGTGGATTCGGTGCCGCGGAAGACTTCGACCGATGGGCCGCGAGGGCGCGGCGGGCCGCTGCCGGGGGCGCCGGGAGGGCCGGCGGCGGCAGGTGGGGCGGCGCTGGCCTTTACCTTGCGCAGGATGCGCGTGATCGTGCCGTCATTGAGATCGAGCAACTGCGCGGTTTCAAGGCGGACATGGCTTTCATCAAGGATGTTGCGGAGCGAAAGCGACAGGGTGCCGACATTGGCGGCGAGGGCCAGCTTCTGTGCCTGGAGCGGCGTGACCTCGATGGTCGCGGTACGGACGATTTCGGGCTTGTCCTTGGCGATGTTGCTGTCCTGGCCGACGGCAAGAACGCGGGCGTTCTGAATCAGCAGGTCGGCGTAGGGCAATTGTTCCTCATCCGGCTGGCGGGTGAGGAAGACATCGACGCGATCGCCCGGGGCGATGAAGCCGCCGGCAGCGGATGCTTCGGAAATCGGGATGGAGGCGGCGCGCATAGTCGGGCCGAGGAGCGCCGATGCGCTGAGCCGGCTTTCCTTGCCGGAGATGGCCGTGACCGTGAGCAGCTCGTTGGTGTCGATGGCGCGCAGGGCGACACGTTCGTCGGTGCCCACGGCATCAGCAATGCGCTGGAAGGTGCCAGCGGGAATGCCCGCAGCCGGCCAACGGACTATCTTGAGCTTGTCGGCAGTAATCTTGTCACCAAAGGCGAAAGGCTGCGCCGCGACAACGGCAGCCACGGTGGGCGCTTCGTTCGGCGTGGCATCCTTGTTCGATGGCAAGAGGAAAAAACGCGCGAAAACGACGGCCATGAGGCCGAGCAGGATCGCGGCGGCCAGCATGATGATGGATGATTTACGCATCGGGGCCCCCCAATATCGTGTTTCCGGCAACGCCGTTCATGGCGTGTGAGGGCAACATCATTTGCGACACGACCGTCTGGGCCTTGCCGCGCAATGCCCATGCCTTGGAAGTCGCGGCAGCATTGCCAGCGACATTCAGGCGCGTGTTGTGTGTGGATCCGAAAATGATCGACACTCCCCTGTTTGCGGCGTCTGCCGCTCCTCCCCTTCGTGCTGCGCAGCCTGGCGCCTTGCCAGGAAGCACAACGTCTGGTTCAGAAAACCCCATGAATCCCATGCTATGGGTAAATGCGTTGAAGTGTCACCTGAGAAACAAGATTTTCAACACAAAGCTTCAACGACTGTGACAGTTAGGCAACATGGTGACGATCTGGGCACAGTTTCAGCGCGCCAGGCCCAGCCTGTCAAAAGCATGTCCAGATCGATGACCACCAAGCTCAAGGTGTGGCGACAAGAACCGCCGTATCGTTGAGCCGGGTATTGATGTTCTGCCCAAGCAGCGTCGCACCCGCGATGATAGCGACACCAACCAGGCCGATGATCAGCGCATACTCTGCAGCCGATGCGCCGGACCTGTTGTCCTTGAACGATCGAATGAAATTGGTCATTTTTAAGTCCCCCTGTTCACCTTGTGGCCGATGGCCATGAGGTCAACCGCAAATCGGAATCGCAAATCGCCATAGGATGGGGCAGTGCTATCGAACTCCGCAGAAGCGGTGCCGAAAACCGCCCGCCCTGGAACAACCGGCGAGACCCCGTTTTCCAAAGGCTCGCGGCCACAAAGTGCCGCGATCCCTTGGAGACACGGATTACGGCGTAGCGATCGTGGTCGCAGTGTCGGTAAGCCGGTTGTTGATGTTCGTGCCGAGCAAAGTCGCGCCAGCGATGATGGCAACGCCGACGAGAGCGATGATCAAGGCATATTCAGCCGCCGAAGCGCCGGACTTGCTGCTCCGAAGAGCGTTCAAAAGAGTCTTCATGTCAATGTCTCCTTGCTTGACAACCAAGGTGCAACCACCACTCCGCGCCAAGAAGCCTCACTGGCTTGCCGGGCAGCATGTCCATCAGACTTGCGTCTGAATCGAACCGGCCAGACCGGCGAAGAAAGGCACGCAGAATGACGAGCACGTTTCCAGGGTTCGCGCCCCGTGTGAGCGCGAACCCTGGATGCACGTCGCTTAGGGGGTAGCAGCAATCGTCGTTGCGGTGCTGGTGAGACGGTTGTTGATGTTCGTCCCGAGCAGGGTGGCACCGGCGATGATGGCAACGCCAACGAGCGCGATGATCAGCGCATATTCAGCAGCCGATGCGCCGGACTTGCTGTTCTTCAGAGCGTTCAAAAGCTTCGTCATGAGACAATTCCCTCTGTTTTCGGCCGAGGCCGTTTAAAGCCAATACGGACTGGACGACTCCAGGCCACAAAGGCGAGACCGACGGTGAATTTGACTCGAGGGTGTGAAAACCCCCTGTCATCGCCCCCACGCGACAGCCCTGTTGTTGGATTAGCAAAGAATTGGAAAAGCAACAACATTAAAAATGGTTTGGCTTACAATCCTAAGATTTCGCATTACCTTTGATAGGGTTAAGACCCTCGCACAAATGGTGCTAACTCACACATATAAAATACTGATAAATATAGGGAAAACGCATATTTTGTGTGAACCGCAAACGCCTGTGGCAGAGGTTCCCCGACGAACCAGCGACCAATCGCGAAATGTACCGAACTGGCGCCTTAAGACGTGCGAATCGGTCATTTGACGGGTTTTCCGAGACGGGAAAACTGAACCCCGGATGAAGCCGATTCGGAGCCAACTGGTTCAACCGACTCTCTATTCCAGGCGTGCGGATATGATCGGGGTTCCCATTTGGTTGCTTATGTCGCTTCGCCGGCAACGGAATTGCTGTTGCAGTGCGGTGGTTGGAAATTTTATTTTGGATCCGCCTGAAAACCACTGAAATGCCCATGCGGAATGCCGACCCGAGGCTTTGGGGGCGGCTGTGGCGTCAAAAAAACAGCTTTCGAAACGACAGCGTCAGGGTGCGGCCAAGGGGATCGACAAGGTCGGGCTGATAGCCGACCGGCACATCGCCACCACGATCGCGGACACCCAGCCTGGCATTGGTCATATTGTCGATCGAGAGACTGATGCGGGCGCCGCGCAGCCATGGTGCGCGGCGCACCAGCGTGCGGCGTTGCCCAAGATCGGCGAAAAGCCGGAGGTTGACCGTTGCCAGGTCTGAAAAGAACAGGTCACCGGGTGACGTGGTGGCGCCGGTTGGATCCGTCAGAACGCTGGTGCCGCTTTGCCAGTTGACGTTAATGCGAGCACCAAGGCCGTTCTTGCCGATACCGGCGCGGGCTTCGATCTCGTGGCGTGGCTGGCCGCCGCGACTGCCCGTGGCCGATCCGTTCAGCAGGTCGAGCACGGGCAAGCCATCACGGATGACGATCTGATCCTGAAGGTGCCACGTGTGGAAAAGCGACAATTGCAACCGGCCTTCGAGGCCGCGCGCACCGCGGCCGCTGCCTTGGCCACCAAAGCCGCCGCCTTGGCCACCAAAGCCAACGCCGCCATTGCGCGGGGCGTTACCTGCGGTTTGTGCCGGCGCGCCGGACGTGACGGATCCTGGCGGCACGGTACCGGCGGCGCGCTGGGCTTCGGCGGCGGCGCGACGGGCGGCGGCAGCGGCGCGATCGGCTTTTGTCGGTTCGAGTGGTTCCGAGAAATTGATGCCCCAGCGCAGTTCCTGGCGATTGCTGCTGACGAAATTGACGGGCCGGTTGTCAATCTGAAACAAATGGCCGTTGGCGTCGCGCCGGAACCGATCGGGAAAGGCAGCCTCCAGTTCGGCCGTGGCGGTGGGGAAGGCGGCGATCGGGTTTGTTGTGCGGCTGTCAATGAAATTGGCCGTCAGGGTCAGGTCGGCACCGGGCACTGGTTTGACGGTGGCACCAAATTTCAGGACGCGGCGGTTGTCAGCAACAAGCGCGGCATTGCCGCCATCGATGCGCGCGATATCGACCGTTTCGCCGGTGACGAAATCGAAGACGCGGACATTGGGAGTGATGACGGCGGGTTCGCCAAGTTGCTGGATCGATGGTGCACCGTCTTCGTTGGTGGCCGAGACAATCAGTTGCACGGCGTCGGCCGGCGCCCAGTTGAAGCCATAGCCCAGGGTTGTCAGCGTGCCGAAATCAGAAAGTTCATCGATGGCGATGTTGAAATTTGCCGAAAGGTTGCCGAGACCGGCCAGGACATCGTTGCGCACGCTGGTGATGGGCAGATCGAAGCTGCCCTGAAAATTGCCCTGGGTGCGCGACAGGTCCGCCGATCGCACAAAGCCGAGGCGGCGGGATTGCGAGGACAGACGCCGTGTCTGGATGCCGGCCTTAAGCGCCGCGGCGACGTCACCACCCGGCAATGCAAACAATGCACCATTGGTGACGAGCTGGGCATCGCCGGTTTCGGTGTTGCTTTGCGCGCGATCCTGGATGAGCGGGCCGGCCAAGGCATCGGGGCCAAAGGGGTTATAGGCCGGGTCTGCGGCCGACAGCCGGGCTTGTGCGGCCGTAACACTGATGCCGCGATCGGTGAGCGTGTCGTTTTCGGCATGGCTGTAGTTTGCGGTCAGGCCCCATGCCCAAGGCATTATACGGCCGTTAAAAGCGAGGCCTATGCGGCCGTTCCAGCTGTTGTTGGCCCGGACCAGCGCGCCTTCGCCATAGCGACTGAGAACGGTTTCGGCGCCAAAGGGCGAATAGGGGTTGCCGACGGGGAGCGTGAGGTTCGCCACAGGGAGTCCGAGCAGCGATTCACTGTCAGTCTTTTCTAACCCCGTACTGAGGGTTGCCGCAACATCGCCGAAGATTGTGGTGGCATAGCTGCTGCCGAGTTTCAGCGCGCGGGTTTCAGGGAGAAGGGTGCGATAGGGACCGATATTCGTGGTGTTGGCGGCATTGGCGCCCAAGGCGAAATCGGCGAGGCGCGGCGCGGTGGTTGCCGCAGATGTGGGCGCCGCAGCGACTGTGGCGACGCTGCCCGCGAGGGCGCTGAGGGCCGGATCGATTTCGGCGCCGAATATTGGTGCCGTGACGTTGCCGCCAAGACTGTAAGGCCGGCCTTGCTGTGTCGCGGTGATGTTGCGATCGCTTTCAAGCAGCATTGAATCATGGGCATATTCGGCTTCGAGGCTGAGCCTTGTGCCGTTGCGGATGCGCAGGAAATTCGCCTCGGCCTGGGCACTGGTGCGGTCTCCAGCGCTGGGCCCGCCCAGTTCGAGTTCGGTGGTGACGGCGCGAAAGCGTTCCCGCAGCACGAAATTGACGACACGCTGATCGGCACGGTAGCCGAAGCGCAGGGCGACTTCCTCGGGCATGATATCGACGCGTTCGATGGCCTCGGGCGGGATGTTGCGGATTTCGGCAAAGCCAGAAACGCGCTTGCCATTGATGAGCACGACGGGGGCATCGCCACCCCTGCCCCGGCCGCTGCGGGTTTGTGGCGAAAGTTCCTGGAGCAATTCTTCGATGCTGCCGGCGCCGATGGCGCGAATGTCCTGTGGCCCAAGCTGAATTTCCGGGGCGATGTCGCCCGCCACCTTGCCGCGATCACGGTTGGCAGTGACCACGATGGTGTCCTCGGTCTCGGCATCAACCACAGGCGCCGGCGCTGCTTGCTGGGCGTGCAGGGGGGCCGCGACAAGGGCCAGCAGCCAGAGCGGGGGTGCGGCCCTGCTGGCCTTGCCGGAACGATGAGTCACAAAAGTCCTTTTGCCGAATTTCGGAACGCTGGCGTTTGCATAACGCGCCTGGCTGTCCCAATCCCCCGAAACGTCGGCGGTGCGACATCGGTTGCCAGCATGGGCTGTGCTCGCCTAGCGTTGGTAGATGACAAATTCGTGGCACATCGACAGCGTTCGCAGCGCATTCCCGGCCCTGGCCATCACCGATGACGGGGTGGAGCGCGGCTATTTCGACGCGCCGGCCGGAACGCAGGTTGCCGGGCGGGTGATCGATGCGATGCGCGACGCGATGATCGCGGCGTGCGCCAATGATGGTGGGGCGTTTCGCACCTCGAAAGCCGCAGGTGCGATTGTGGTGGCGGCGCATGAAGGCGCAGCGGCGTTGTTCAATTGCGACCCAGACGAGATTGTCTATGGCCTCAACACCACATCATTGTTCTTTGAATTTGCGGCGCTGCTGTCGTGCGATTGGGTGCCGGGCGACGAGATCGTGCTGACGCGGATGGACCATGACGCCAATGTGTCACCCTGGTTGCAGGCCGCCACCGACAAGGGCGTGACCGTGCGCTGGCTGGAGTGGGACCGGGAAAGTTTCGAGTTCCGGTATGACACGCTGGACGAGATCATCGGGCCGCGCACGAAATTGGTAGCGGTCGGCCATGCCAGCAATTTCCTGGGGACCATCAACGATGTGGCGCGGGTGTGCGCTGCGGCGCGGGCAGCAGGGGCGATCAGCGTTGTTGATGCGGTGCAATCGACGCCGCATATCGCCATTGATGTGAAGGCCATCGGATGCGACCTGTTGTGCGCTTCGGCGTATAAATTCTTTGGGCCACACGCGGCGATCCTGTTCCTGTCACGCCGCATGCAGGCGCGGTTGCGGCCGTGGAAAGTCCGACCTTCGGTGGAGACGATGCCGACGCGGTTTTCGCCAGGCACGCCGAGTTTCGAGGCGCAGGCGGGAACGCTGGCGGCCATCGCGCATTTTGCCGATCTGGGTGTACGGTTCGGCGGGGCGGCAGCGGAAGCGGCGTTGCGGCAGCGGATTGTGGCGGGTTTCGATGCGATCACGCGGTATGAAACCGACCTGATGCGGCAGTTCCTTTCGGGCCTGATGGCGTTACCCGGGGTGACGTTGCACGGCATCGGCAATGCCAACCGGCTGGCGGCGCGGGTGCCGACCTTTACGTTTACCATCGCTGGCCATGACGCGACGGCGGTTGTGCAGGCGCTGGCCGATCGCAATTTCTTTTGTTGGTCAGGCTATTATTACGCTTGGGAGCCAGCGACGGTGCTGGGTTTGCGTGAAGGGCCGGGGGCGATCCGCATCGGGCTTTCGCATTATAACAGCGCGGCGGAGGTGGATGGCTTGATCGCGGCGTTGCGGGACATCGTCACAGTTTGACGAGGTGGAGCACGAAGGCCGTGCCGGGGTGGAGGCGTGGCGGCTGGAACCCGGCGCGCATGAGGGCGTCGCCGCAGATTGTGGCGCCGGCGGCAAGGGGCCAATCCGTGGTGAGGCGGGGGGGCCACACAAGTTCGACGCGATAGGCCGCCGCTGGATCAAGACCCTTGAGGCGCAGGGATGCGGGGAATGTGGCGCGCGGTTCGGTGAGCAGCGTGAAGGACAGCAGCGCTTCGGACTGGTCTGCGGCCATGATGGTGAAGGCGTTGACACCTTCAGGGGCATCGAGCCGATGCAGATTGCCCGAGTGGATGAGCGCACGGTGGCGTTTGTGGAGGGCGACTCCGGCGGCGAGATCGGCTGCGGCGGGTTCGTCAAGATCACGCAGGTCGAGTTCCAGGCCCATATGGCCGAACATGGCGGTGGCGACGCGCAAGGCCATCGACAGGCGGCGGCCGGTAATGTGGCAGGTTGCCGGGCCGACATGGGAACCCATGAGTTCGGCGGGGAAAAAGTGCGAAAAGCCGCGCTGAATGGCGAGGCGATCAAGGGCGTCATTGGAATCCGAGGTCCAGATGCGATCGGTATGGGCGAGGATGCCATAGTCGGCACGGCCACCACCAGAGGCGCAGCTTTCGATTTCGACACATGGATGCGCCGCGCGCAGGCGATCGAGCACGGCGTAGACACCAAGCATATGGGCGTTGGCGCCGGCACCACCGCCAGCGCCGCCGGGATGGCTGAGATCGCGGTTCATATCCCATTTGAGGTAGGAAATCGGATGTTCGCGGAGCAGCGCGTCGATGGCGGTGAACAGGTGATCGCGGACGTCGGCGCGGCCGAAATCGAGAACCAGTTGATGACGGAAATCGAGCTGCGCCACACCGGCGACGCCGAGCACCCAATCGGGGTGGGCGCGGAACAGGTGACTGTCGGGGTTGACCATTTCGGGTTCAATCCAGAGGCCGAATTCCATGCCGAGGCCGCGAACATGGGCAATGAGCGGCGCCAGGCCATTGGCGTAGATGGTTCGGTCGACGGTCCAGTCGCCGAGGCCGGCACGATCGTTGCGCCGGCCGAGGAACCAGCCATCATCGAGGACGAAGCGTTCGGCGCCAACGGCAGCGGCGCGACATGCGAGGTCCATCAGGACGGCGGGATCGTGATCGAAATAGACGGCTTCCCAGCTGTTGTAGTGGACCGGTCGCGGCTTGGCGCGGAGGCGGGCGTGTTGGGGGCGTGAGCGAAGATAGCGGTGGAAGGCTTGCGACAGGCCGGTGAGGCCGGCTTCCGATACCGACGCATAGAGCGCGGGCGATGCCAGGCTTTCGCCGGGCGCGAGGCGGACTTCGCCGGGGAGCAGCAGTGCCTCCATGGTGACGAGGCCGCGGCCGTCGTTCAGCGTTTCGACGGCGAGGCGGTGGTTGCCGCTCCAGCCAAGGTGGAAGCCATAGGCGAGGCCATCGGCTTCGGTGGTTGCCGTTTCGGTGACGATGACGCCGGGAAAGGCGTCGTGGCTGGTGCGTCCGCGGCGGTTTTCGCGGACATGGGCGCCCATGTGCCGGGTTTGGCGTGTCGTTTGGAACTCCCCGGCCCAGCGGCCTTCGAAGCCAATGATGTCGGTGGTGAACCCGGGAATGGGCAGTGCGGGCGCCGCCAGCCATTCGACCGCCAGCGGTGTGTTGCCGGTGTTTCGGAGGATGGTCGTCGCAACAAGGACATCGCCGTCGATGGCGAGTTCGTGGGTCAGGGCGATGCCATGGGCGCGATCATGCGCTTCGAACAGCAGGTGATCGGGCAGGATTTCGACCCGTTCGAGCAGCGCCATGCTGGCCCAGCCCTGCCCTTCGCGGTGAGCAGCCAGCCCTGGCCGGCCTGGCCAACCCTGCCCGGCTTGTGGTGTCAGTGCCTGAGTCACGGCGGGCCCGGGCGAGGCGGGGGCGGTGCCGCGCGCCGCGAGCAATTGCAGTGACGCGGGCTCGGTGTCATGCGCCAGCCGCGGCCCCCAATAGAGGACGGACGGGACACCGCCCGCCGTCGCCGCGACCAGCGTCACGTACTTGCCATCGAGGCGAACGAATTCAGGCAGGACGGATTCCATCGTCAAGGGTTTCGCCGCAACCCCAATCCGGTGCAAGGGTGGCCGACCCCAACGAGGACAGATAAATGCTCGGCGTCTGCTATTATCCCGAACATTGGCCGGAAAGCTGGTGGGCCGAAGACGCCGCGCGCATGGCCGGATTGGGCCTGACCTATGTGCGGATCGCCGAGTTCGCATGGAGCCGGATGGAGCCGGAACCGGGGGTATATGATTTCGGATGGCTGGACCGTGCGATTGCAGTGCTGGGCGCTGCGGGGTTGAAAGTGGTGATGTGCACGCCGACAGCGACACCCCCTAAATGGCTGGTCGATGCGAATCCCGAGATATTGCCGGTCGATCCCGAAACCGGGCGGACGCGGGGCTTTGGTTCGCGGCGGCACAGCGATTTCAGCAGTGGCCTTTGGTTGGGCGAAGCGTTGCGGATTACGGAGGTTCTGGCACGTCGCTATGGCGGCAACCAGCACGTTGTTGGCTGGCAGACCGACAATGAGCTTTGCTGTCACGACACGGCGTTGAGTGCGTCACCGGCGGCCCGGGATGGATTCCGGCGCTGGCTGGCCGACCGCTATGGCAGTGTCGATGTGCTCAATACGGCCTGGGGCAATGTGTTCTGGTCGATGGAATATCGCAGCTTCGATGAAATCGAATTGCCCGTTGGAGCCGTGACCGAGACCAGCCCGGCGCATCGCATGGCGTGGCGGCGTTTTGCATCGGACATGGTGGTGCGGTTTCATGATGCGACAGTGGCGGTGTTGCGTACCCATGCGCCGGGACGGTTCATCACCCATAATTTCATTCCGATGCATGAAACCGGCGTCGACAATCATGCACTGGCGGCACCGCTGGATTTCGCCGCCTATGACAATTACCCGCTGGGCCGCACCGATTTGCAGATGGCCAAGGCCAGCGCCGATGATTTTCGCCCGTGGATGCGCACGGGCCATCCGGATTTCCAGGCCGTGCTGTTCGACCAGACGCGTGGTCTGACGGGAC
Source organism: Polymorphobacter sp. (assembly GCA_031422995.1). Classification (GTDB taxonomy): domain Bacteria; phylum Pseudomonadota; class Alphaproteobacteria; order Sphingomonadales; family Sphingomonadaceae; genus Sandarakinorhabdus. Next base: position 29,955 of record JANPEP010000253.1, read on the forward strand.
GCCCGTTCTGGATCATGGAACAACAGCCTGGCCCGGTGAACTGGGCGCGGCACAATCCGCGCCCGGCGCCGGGCATGGTCCGCCTGTGGAGCTGGGAAGCCTTTGCCCATGGTGCCGCCGTGGTGAGCTTCTTTCGTTGGCGGCAGGCGCCGTTTGCACAGGAACAGATGCACGCCGGGCTGTTGCGACCGGATTCGAGCGAAGCCGAAGCCTGGCCGGAAATCCAGCAGCTTGCGGCCGAATTGGCTGGCATCATGTTGCCCGAACCGACGCCCGCTGCCACTGCGATGATTGTCGATATCGAGGCGCAATGGCTGTCGGGGATCGAACGACAGGGGCGGGGATATGATTACACGGCCATCCTGCACACCTGGTATGGCGCATTGCGTGGGCTTGGTCTGGACGTGGATTTTGTTGCTCCCGGTGCCGATCTGTCAGGGTATAAACTCGTTCTTGCGCCCTGCCTCGCCATGCCCGGGTCTGACGTTGTTGCGCGTTTGCGCGATACACCGGCGTTGACGGTGCTTGGGCCGCGTTCCGGGGCCAAGACCCGTGACGTCACCATTCCGGATGGGTTGGCGCCGGGTCCATTACGGGCGATCCTGCCAATACGGATACTGGCGGTTGAAACGCTGCGCGCGGATTGTGCCGGCAGCATCGCTTTTGAAGGCGGTGATTTCGACAGCGGCATCTGGCGCGAAAGTCTCGACCCCGGCGATTGCAGCGTGCTGGGCCGGTACGAGGACGGCACCCCGGCACTGGTCCGCCACGGCCGCGCCCATTACCTGGCGACGCTGACCGACAGCAGCTTCCTGGCAGCGTTTTTCACCAGCCTTTGCGAAGAAGCCGGCATTGCCATCTCACCGGTTTCGGGGGGGCTGCGGCTGCGCAGTCGCGGGCCTTTGCGCTTTGCCATCAACTATGGCGAGACGGCCGTTACGACGCCGGCCCCTGATGATGCCGAATTCCTGCTTGGCAGCCGAACCGTTGCCCCGCGCGATCTGGCGATCTGGCGGACCCGCGCAGGATGAGCGAATATGCTCGCGGCGCATGGGGCGCTGTGTCGCAAAGTCAAAACTGGAACGCTGTCGTTTCTGTTCGCTCGCCAATCAGGAATGCATCGGCGACGAGTTCAAGCGGAGCGAGGTCGCAATCACTGGCGCCCGCCATGATCAGACTGGCAAAGCGCCGATAAAGCCCCGGATATTCACCCGAGTCTGTGGTCGGTTGCGCCAGGCCATCGATCGACAATGTGCTGCCGCCATCGCGGAGCAACAGCGTTCCGGCATCGGTTTCGACTTTGATGTCCCAGCTTTGCGGGCCGGTTTGACGGAAATCGAATTCGGCGAGCACCGGCGCGTCACCATGCATAAGCGCCAGTGATGCCGCGATCGGTGCGCCTCGACCCTTTGGAAACATCAGCGTGGCGGCTTCCACCCGCAATCGCCTCGACAATATGTCGGTGACGATCGACAAGGCATTGATGCCGGGGTCGAATACACCCATGCCGCCGGCGTCCAGAATCCAGTCCTGCCCCGGATGCCACACGCGGATGTCCTCCTGCCAGTCGATCCGCGCCCTCAGAACCTGCCGCTGCGACAGCCAGGCCTTTGCCGCAGCAACCCCCGCCGCCTGCCGCGAATGCCAGCTGGCGAACAGGGTCAACGCCCCGGCGTCCAGGGCGTGCATCTCCGAGAGTGTCGCGCCGGGGGGTTTTTCGAGCATGACGTGCCAGCCTGCGGCGAGCGCTGACGAAGTTATGGCGTGGCGGCCCAATGGCGGTGTGCAGATCGATACCGCATCGACAGGCAGGCCGCTGGCGACCAGCGCCGCGATATCATGGAAATTGTCGACACCATCGACACGGGCGTTGCGGCTGACGGCCGCCACGAGTTCGAAGCCGGCATCGGCGGCAATTGCCGGAAGATGCTGATCACGGGCGATCTTGCCGATACCAATCAGGGCGAGGCGAATGGGACGGGTCATGATGCACCGCTAGCGTGTCACACGCCGTCGGCCTAGTATTGGTTGATGACCGATACGCCCATTCGCCCGCTTCGTTCCCGCGCCTGGTTCGACAATCCTGCCAATCCGGACATGACGGCGCTGTACCTGGAGCGTTATCTCAATTTCGGGCTGTCGGTGGCAGAGCTCCAATCCAGCCGGCCGATCATCGGCATTGCCCAGACCGGCAGCGACCTGGCGCCGTGCAACCGCCACCATCTGGTGCTGGCCGATCGGGTGCGGGATGGCATTCGCGACGCGGGCGGCATTCCCATCGAATTCCCCGTCCATCCCATTCAGGAAACGGGCAAGCGGCCAACGGCGGCGATTGATCGCAACCTGGCATACCTGTCGCTGGTGGAGGTCCTGCACGGCTATCCGCTTGATGGCGTGGTGCTGACCATCGGGTGTGACAAGACCGTGCCGGCGTGCCTGATGGCGGCGGCGACGGTGAATATTCCGGCCATTGCGCTGTCGGTCGGACCGATGCTGAACGGCTGGCACAAGGGCGAGCGCACGGGTTCGGGCACAATCATCTGGAAAGCGCGACAGATGCTGGCTGCGGGCGAAATCGATTATCGGGGGTTTATCGAGCTGATTGCCTCGTCGGCGCCTTCCACCGGTTTCTGCAACACCATGGGCACGGCGACGACGATGAATTCGCTGACCGAAGCGCTGGGGATGTCGTTGACCGGGTCGGCCGCGATTCCGGCGCCGTATCGGGATCGGGCGCAATCGGCGTACGAGACGGGGCTTGCCGTGGTGGAAATGGTTACTGCCGATCGCAAGCCTTCGGACATCATGACCCGGGCAGCGTTCCTGAATGCCATTCGCGTCAACAGTGCCATTGGCGGATCAACCAATGCTCCTATCCATCTCAACGCCATCGCGCGGCATATCGGTGTTGAACTGACGCTGGATGATTGGCAGGCGCATGGCGCCGGGGTGCCGTTGCTGGTCAATCTACAACCGGCTGGCGCGTATCTGGGGGAGGATTACTACCATGCCGGCGGGGTTCCGGCAGTTATTGGCGAGCTGCTGCGCGGGGGGTTGCTGGATGGCAGTGCACTGACTGCCAATGGCCGCACGCTGGGCGAGAATAATCATCACGCGGTTATTCAGGATGAAAAGGTCATCCGGCCCTTGTCCGACCCGCTGCTGGCCAACGCCGGACTGACGGTGTTGCGCGGCAATCTGTTCGATGCGGCGGTGATGAAGACCAGTGTGATTTCGCCGGCGTTTCGGGAGCGTTATCTGTCAAACCCGCTTGATCCCGAGGCGTTTGAAGGCACGGCGGTGGTGTTCGATGGGCCCGAAGATTATCACGCGCGCATCGATGACCCGGCGCTGGCCATCGACGCCGACAGCTTCCTTGTCATTCGCGGTGTCGGTCCCATCGGGTTTCCGGGGGGCGCCGAAGTTGTCAACATGCGCGCGCCGGCAGCGTTGATCCGGGCCGGCATCGATGCCTTGCCGTGTATTGGTGACGGGCGGCAATCGGGCACATCGGGCAGTCCATCGATCCTCAACGCCGCCCCTGAAGCTGCGATTGGTGGCGGGTTGGCGTTGTTGCGAACCGGCGACCGCATACGGATCGACCTGTTGAAGCGGACAGCCGACATGATCGTGCCCGAGGCCGAGCTGGCGGACCGCCGTGCCGCGCTTGAAGCCGCCGGCGGTTATGAGATTCCGCCGCCGCAAACGCCGTGGCAGGAGATCCATCGCAGCATCACGGGGCAATATCCGGGCGGGGCAGTTATTGAAACTGCCGTTCCGTATCAACGCATTGCGCAGACGCGCGGCCTGCCGCGGGACAGCCACTGAGATGAGGTGGCACTGAGATGAGGTGGCACTGAGATGAGCTGGCACGCCGTTCCCCGCGCCGAACGCGATCTGCTTGGCGAAGGCCTGTTGTGGTCGACACGGGAGAATGCGGTGTTCTGGACCGATATCATCGGCAGGAAATTGTGGCGGCTGTCGCTGGGTGATGGCGCGGTCTGCCATTGGGCGATGCCCGAGATGATCGGCTGGATCATCGAACGCGAGGCCGGCGGTTTTGTTGTCGGACTGCAATCGGGCTTTTATCGGCTGAGGCTCGATCCCTTCGGACTGGAACTCATCGCCAATCCGCATCCCGAACGACCCGACAACCGCCTGAATGATGCCAAAGCCGATGCGCGGGGGCGAATCTGGGCGGGTTCGATGCCGGTCAGCGACGGTCCTCCGACGGCATGGCCGGCAACGGGCGCACTGTACCGGCTTGACCCCGATGGCGTTGTGAGCACCCATGACGACGGGCTGACCATCGCCAATGGGCCGGCGATCACTCCGAATGGGGCCGTGCTGTACCATACCGATTCGGCGCGCGGAATCGTCTATCGGTTTGCGCTGCAAGACGACGGCAGCCTGGGGCCACGCCAGCAGCACCTGCGTTTTGATCGCGAGGATGGCGCCCCGGATGGCATGACCTGTGATGCCGATGGCGGGCTGTGGATCGCCTTTTACGGTGGAGCACGCGTCGCCCGTTACGATGCGGATGGCCGTTTTGATCGCGCCATCGCGCTGCCGACGCCGCGGATCACCAATGTTGTTTTTGGCGGCGCCGAGTTGAACCGGATGTTCGTCACCTCATCGGGCCTGGGCCTGGACGATCCGTTGTCCGGGGCGATGTTCGAAGTCGAACCGGGCTGTGCCGGCGTGATGCCGCATCGCTTCGCCGGCTGATGCTGCGACTTCGGCGCGGCGCCATCACTCTCGACCTGGCACCGGAGCGCGGTGGCGGCGTGCTGGCCTTTCATCACGGACATGAGCCGGTGTTCGCCGATGTGCGCGGCGAAGCGGCCGACGAACTCGCGTGCATTCCCTTGGTGCCCTTTGCCAATCGCATCGCGCAGGGCGCATTCCGTGCGGACGGGCGACAAGTCCAGCTGCCGATCCTGCCCGGAGAAGTCCATGCGCTGCACGGTCAGGGCTGGCTGATGCCCTGGCGTGTCGAAACCGCCGGTATCGACCATGCGATGCTGCGATATGATCATGCTGCCAATGCCTGGCCCTGGGCCTATCGCGCGGTGCAGGTTTTCACATTGGCCGGCGACGGCTATTGCCATGAGATTGCGGTGACCAATTGTGCCGACACCGCGATGCCGGCCGGGATTGGGGTGCACCCCTGGTTTTCCTGCAATGCGACGACGCAATATCGGGGACTGCACGGCGGCGAATGGCAAAACGGGGCGGACGGGTTGCCGGCAACATTACAGACCATGCCAGCGTCGGTGGACTGGTGGCACGGCAAGCCGGTGATGACGCGGACTGTCGACACTTGTTTTACCGGTCGCGATGGCGCGCTTGGCATTGTCTGGCCTGAACGCGGGCTGTCGCTGGCCATCTTCCCATCGGAGCGCCTGGGCTTCACGCACGTGTATGTGCCGCCGGATGTGGGATATTTCTGCGTTGAGCCCGTGAGCCATATGCCCGACGCCATCAACAGGGCGGGCGAAACCGGACTGGTGTGGCTGGCACCGGGCGCGACGCTATCGGCGCAGGTGGATTTTCGCGTCAGCCGGGCCTGACGGCGATAGCGGCGAGTTCCTTGATGAGCTTTGCGGCGACCATGGCGGTCATGTCGTTGATGTCGCGATCGGGATTGAGTTCGACAACATCGCCGCCAACGATGGGCCCCTGGATGCGCGCCAGCACATCGAGCAATTGCCGCGTCGACAAGCCGCCGGGCTCATGGTGCGAAACGCCGGGGGCAAACGCCGGATCGAGGCCATCGAGATCGATAGAGACGTAGAGCGGCGCCGGAGGGATGGGCACGTTTGCGGGTGAAAAGTCACGCATCGACACGATTTCGATGCCGAACCGCGCAGCTTGTTCGCGCTGATGCGTGTTGAGAGTACGGATGCCGACCTGCACCAGTCGCGTCGCCAGCCCAGCCTCCATGATGCGCGCGAATGGGGATGCGTGGGAGCGCGGGTTGCCGGCAAAATCATGATAAGTGTCGGAATGGGCATCGAAATGCAGGATGTTGACGGGGCCGTGATGGTAAGCGACGCCGCGCACCGCGGCAAAGCTGATGGCGTGATCGCCGCCGAGCAGCAAAGGCACATCGGCGGCGGCACAAGCGGCGGCGGTTGCGGCGGTGATGATGGCGTCATCTTCGGGCGCCTCCATCAGCGGCAGGTCGCCAATGTCAGTGAACGGGATTGTGCTGCCGAGTTCGCCGCCATTCTCGGCCGCCGGATTGCCCATGTCGGAAAACAGCAACGCCCGTATCCGCGCCGGCGCCTTGGCCGGACCGCGCAGGAAGCTGCTGTTGATATCGGTCGGCACTCCAATCAGCCGGACTCTGCACATGGGACAATTCTCTCCGGGATTGCTCTTTTATGGGCTTTCAGGCGTCTGGGTCGAGGTTATGCACCATGCAGTTCGCCGACTGCACGCCAAGCCTGGTCGATGGCGATGTCGGTGTAGGCGCCGCCGCCAGAATCGGCATTGGCAATGGCAATCCGGCCAAAACGTGCCCGGCCGATCATGTGGGGCTGTTGTGCCTCCGGGACGTCGGGTTGCCAAAGGAAATTATATTCGGGTGAATAGCCATGGGGCCAGCGGTTGACGGTTATGCCGGTGATGTCGCGAGCCGGATCGAAACCGGCGCTGCCCAGCATCGCCTGCAATTGACCGCGGATTTCGCGTTCGAAAGTCGTAAATGGAGTGGCGAGCAATTCGGCGCGGCCGGCGCGATTTTGGTCATGTTCCGGCAGGCCCGGAGCGCAGGGGGTGCGGGACAGGAACAGCAGGATCGGTTTTGAAGGATCGCGCTCCGCAGTGTAGCCGCCGATATCGACGGGCCAGTTGAGCATCGTGCTGGTGAAATAACCGCCTGGGCAAGCCACCCGCCAGACGCCCAGCCGTTGAAACGCCTGCCAGTTGCGAAGGGCCACTGTGGTGTAGACGAGGGGGCCCTTGACGAGATCATGCAGCGCCGCCTGTTGCGGCATCGGCAAATCCGGGACGAGATACGGAATCATGGCGTTCCAGCAGGCGAGGACCACGGCGTTGCCGCGCGCCTTGTACAGCTTGCCACCACGATCATAGGTGATTTCAACGACACGCGAGGCTGCCGGATTGCCGATATGACGGACATTTGTGGCTGTGCTGGACAAGCGGATACGCACCGCATTTTCGGCGGCGTCGAGCCGGGCATAGTTGCAGCGAGCGGTGACAACATCCAGGGCGGTGTTGCCCGGAATCGCGCCGGGAACCAGCGCCCGCACCAGCAGCCGCGCGATCGACGCATTGCCGTCGGGGAAGTGGAAGGTATCCGAGCCGCCCTCGACATAACCGCGCGGCGTGAAGCTCATGCGTGGATGCGCCTGCGGCTTGAGGTTGAGACCCATGAAGCCCGGCAGGCCAAAGCCCCAGCAATCAAGCGCCGAAATGGCATCGATGCCCGTTGTCCATTCACCCTGGGTACGCTGTTGATAATAGGTGAGGGTGCCGGGTGACACCTTGGCAATATCGCGCAGGAAATCATGATAGCTGAGGCGTGACAGCCGGTCCTTTTTCGCGGCGTCATCAAGGCCAGCGAGATAATCGGTGTTGCCGGTTTCGATGCGCAGAACATCCTTGCGTACAACTGCGGACAGCGGCGTCCGCACCAGAAAGGCTGTCCAGCTGGCGGGGTTGCGATCGTCGGGCACGCCTGGGACGAGACGATCAACGCCGAAATTTGCTTTGTCGAAAAATACGCCGATACCGAAATCCTTGTATATTTCGGGTCGCATCGACGCCGCCGTCAGCCCCACCGGATCGATGCCGAGTGCCGTCAAGAGCCCAGCGGCAACCTTGCTGTAGGGCCTGGGGCTGTCGATCATCATCGTGCCGCCGTTCATCAGGTGGAGCTTGCCACCGAGATTGAACTCGTTGCGTTTGGCGTGGCCGCCGAAATCATCATGATTATCGAGGATCAGGATACGGGCGTCGGGGTTTGCCTGACGTTCGAACCAGGCCGCTGCCAGCCCGCTGATACCGCCGCCGACGATAACGAGATCGTAGGTTTCGCCAGTCGCCGTGGCGGTCTTTGGTCCGGCTTCACCGTCGCGCAAGGCATGGGCGGTTTCAAACGAACCGGGATGGCTGCCACGCAGCCCGGTCAACAGTGGTGGATAATAGCCGGGCGTGTCCTGCGTCGCCGCAAGTGCCCATGCCGGTGCCGCGAGACCGCCGACGAGCGCGGCCGTGCCAAGGGCGATGCCGTCGAGAAAATCGCGCCGGTCGATAACGCAGTTCATACCGAGGGAAGCATCGTTGCGCATGGCCTGCATCCTATCCCAACCTGTCCCGCGCTGCGTACCAGAGCATGCCGAGAACGTGGAGCGGGCCGCGCAGTGCTGCGCCGCCGGGGAAGGCGCCAGGGGCAACGCCGGCAAAGCCATCAAAGCGTGTGGTATTGCCGGTTACGGCCTCGGCGAGGAGCGCGCCGCCGAGGGTGGAAAGGATGGCGCCCTGACCGGAGTAGCCATGCGCCCAGAGAATGGGGCCATCGCGGCCGATATCCGGCAAACGGCTTCGTGTGACCGAAACGAGGCCACCCCAGCCATGATCGATGGCAATCCCGCGCAATTGCGGGAAGGTACGCTCCAGAAACGGCCGGACGAAGGCCGGTATGTCGGAGGGGTGAGTGCGGGAGTAGCGTTCGCCGCCGCCGAACATCAGCCGGCCATCGGGGGTGCGGCGGAAATAGTTGACGACGAAGCGGGCGTCAGACACCGCGGCGTTGCCGGGGATGAAGGAAAGCGGATCGGCGAGAGGCGCCGTGGTGACGATATAATTGGCAACGGGCATGATGCGGTGGTTGACGCGCGGCGACAGTCCGGTGAGCAGCGCATCGCCGGCGAGTATGGCGTTCCGGGCGTGGACGGCACCGGCGGCGGTCCGGATGGTGACACCGCGGGCGGTTCGGGTCAGCGCAGTGGCGAGGCTGTTTTCGTGCAGGGCTGCACCTGATGCCGTGGCCGCGCGGGCCAGGCCAAGGGTATAGTTGAGGGTATGGAAGTGCCCGCCGCCGGCATCATGGAGGGCGCCGTGATAAGGCGTATCAACCTGGGCACGGGCGTCTGATGCCGATAAAAGTCGGGTGTGGCTGTAGTGCATGACGTCTTGGAGGGCACGAAGCTCGGTTTCGAATTCTGTAATCTGGCCGGGCTTTATGGCGCCGTACAGGTGGCCGGTGAGTTGCAGGTCGCATTCGATACGGTGCTTTTCGATGCACGACACGACAAGGTTTCGCGCCGTGATTGCGAGATCGAACAGGGCGCGGCCGCGTTCGATGCCGAAGGCCGCGACAAGGTCCGCGGCGCCCTTGCGCAGGCCCGGGATCATCTGGCCACCGTTGCGCCCCGAAGCGCCCCAGCCGATGCGGCCGCCTTCGATGAGGACAACCGACAGGCCGGCTTCGGTTGCGTGCAGGGCGGCAGAGAGCCCGGTAGCGCCGCCGCCAACAATGACAAGATCGGTGGTTACTTCGTCGGCTAGTAACGGATGGCGAGGGGCCGGATTCGCCGTGGCCGCATACCACGACCGCGCCATGTCGAGGGTGTCGTTCACACCTTGAGCAGCAGGTGATCGCGTTCCCACGAGCTGATGACACCCTGGAAGGCCTCGATTTCGGACGATTTTATGGCGGTGAAGGCACGGAAGAAATAATCGCCGAGCAGGGTGCGAACCTTGTCGCAGGCGTTGAAGCGTTCGAGCGCTTCTTCAAGGGTGCGTGGCAGGGTGCGTTCGTAATTATAGGCGTTACCGCCAGCCTTTGCGGTGGGTTCGATGCGGTCGACCATGCCGAGATAGCCGGCGACGAGCGCGGCGGACATGGCGAGATAGGGATTGGCATCGGCGCCGGGCAGGCGGTTTTCGATGCGGCGGTTTTCACGGTCGGAGATGGGGACGCGCAAACCACAGCTGCGATTGTCATTGCCCCATTGGACGTTGATGGGCGCAGAGTGGCTGGGCCGCATGCGGCGGAAGCTGTTGACATTGGGGGCGAACATCGGAGCGATTTCGGGGAGATAGGCCTGAAGACCGCCGACGAAATGGCGGAACAACTCGCTGTCCTGGCCATCGTCCCCGGAGAACAGGTTGATGCCGGTTACGGTGTCGACGATCGACGTGTGGAGGTGCATCGCGCTGCCGGGCTGGCTTTCCATCGGCTTGGCCATGAAGGTGGCATAGACGCCATGCTTGAGCGCGACTTGCCGCACGATGCGTTTGAACAGCAGTACCTGATCAGCGACGCGGACCGGCTCGCCGTGGATGAAATTGATCTCCAGTTGGGCGGTGCCGGCTTCGTGGATCATGGTGTCGAGGTTGAGGTTGGCGGCTTCGCTGAATTCGTAGATCGCCTCGATGAGGTCTTCGTGCTCGGTGATGGCTTCGAGGCCATAGGGCTGGGGTGAGGTTTCGGCGCGGCCCGAGCGGCCGGCGGGAGGGGTGAGCGGCAGATCAGGATCAGGGTTTACGGCGGTGAGGTAGAATTCCAGCTCGGGTGCCATCAGTGGGCGCCAGCCGCGTTCGGCGTAGAGAGCCAGGACGCGTTTGAGCACGTGGCGGGACGATGAGGCCCAGGGGGTGCCATCGGGATGGTGGGCATCGGCGAAGATATAGGCGGTGGGGGTTTTGAAGCCGGGGGCGACGCAGAGGGTGCTGCCATCGAGGGCGAGCACCATGTCGGGATCGGAGAAGGCTTCGTCGTCACCTTCGAGATCGGCATAATCGCCTGTGATCGTGACGGAAAAAACGCTGCTGGGCAGGCGCAGCGTGTTGTCGCGGGCGACTTGCACCAGTTTGCTGGCGGGCAGCACCTTGCCGCGCAGCACGCCATTCATGTCCGGAATCAGACATTCGACTTCGTTGATGCCCCGGCTGCGAATCCATTCGGCGATGTCGGCCATAAAGCCCCTGTTACCGGTTGTTGCATCTGTGATAGCAGAGTGGAGCATTGGTGTGGTGGTGGTCAAGCCGGAAGAGGAGGGCGTGGGAGCGATGGCCGAGATACCGCGACCCGTCCTTCATGCTGGAATCTATGACCTTTTGCGGCAGCGGATGATTGATGGGGAGATCATGCCAGGTGCAGATTTGTCGACGCGGGGCCTGGCGACCGAGATGGGCGTGAGCCAGATGCCGGTGCGGGATGCCCTGAGTCGGTTGGCGGCGGAGGGGGCGATTGCGATCAGGTCAAAACGGCGGATCGAGGTGCCGGCGATGACGGCGGCGCGGTTTGCCGATTTGCTCGATTGTCGATTGTTGCTGGAGCCGGCGGCGGCGGAGCTGGCATGTGCGCATATTGGCCCGGAATTGTTGAGCGAATTACGGGGCATAGATGCGGCGCTCGACCGGGCGATGGAGGGGGGTGATGTCATTGGATATATGAAGGCCAATGCCGCGTTTCATTTCGGCATCTATCGGGCGAACGGGCGGCCGACGCTGAACCGGTCGATCGAGGCGCTGTGGTTGCAGTTCGGGCCGTATATGCGGGTGGTTTATGATGGCTATGGCACCGCCGGATTGGTGGACCAGCACCGGATTGCGCTGGAGGCGATTGCGGCGGGGGACGCCGGGGGGTTGCGTGCGGCGATTGCGGCGGACATCGGGGACGGGATGGGCTTGGTCGGGTTGAGCGGGCTGTAGGATCGGCGATGGTTTCGGGGCCGCGGGCTGGCAGCGTGACGCTGTTTAGAAAGTCACAAAGGTCACGCAATCGGAGTGTTGGGGAGCCGACGGACCTGCGGGCCGCGGAGAGGGGTTTTGGGCTGACGGATTCAAACAGCGAGCGTGCAGCCTTATCGCCAAATGGGTTGTTTTTGTCAAGATTGTCGAAGACGTGCGCGCAGCCCCTCTCCCCGCTCGGCTGAAGCCGAGTCACCCTCTCTCCAGACGGAGAGGGGTTTTTAAAGGGCGCGGAGGGCGGGTTCGGCGGTGGTGAGAGCGGCACTGATCGTGTCAACGATGAAGTCGATTTCGGCTTCTGTGATGATGAGCGGGGGACTCATGACCACGGAGTCGCGGACGCCGCGGACCATGAGGCCATTGGCGATGCAGATGTCGCGGACGATGTAGCCAGCTTCGCCGCCACGGCCTTCATTTCCGAAACGTTTGTTGGTGCCTTTTTCGGCAACGATCTCGACCGCGCCGATGAGCCCCAGGGAGCGGGCTTCGCCGACCAGCGGATGGCGGGCGAGATCGCGCAGGCGGTGGGCGAGATAGGGGCCGGTGACAGTGCGGGTGCGCTCGACCAGGTCCTCGCGTTCGAGGATTTCAAGGTTTTTGAGCGCGACGGCGGCGGCGGTGGGGTGGCCGGAGTAGGTGTAACCATGGACGAAATCGCCGCCCTTGGCACGCATCGCCTCGACAATGAAATCGGCGACACCGACGGCGGAAATCGGGATGTAACCCGAGGACAGCCCCTTGGCCATTGTCACCAGATCGGGCTGGATGCCGTAATGCTGGAAACCGAACCAGCTGCCCAGCCGCCCATAGCCGCAGATGACTTCGTCGCAGCAGAGGAGGATGCCGTATTTGCGGCAGATAGCCTCGACCCGCGGCCAATAGCCTGGCGGCGGGATGATGACGCCGCCGGCGCCTTGCACGGGTTCGCCGATGAAGGCTGCGACATTTTCGGGGCCGACGGCGAGGATGCGGTCTTCGATGGCTTGCGCGGCGCGGGCGGCAAAGGCTTCATTGTCTTCATCAAAGCCTTCCGCGAACTGGTACGGCTGCATGACGTGTTCGAAGCCGGGCACCCAGGGGCCGCCCTGATCGTGCATGGACTTCATGCCGCCCAGACTCGCGCCGGCAACCGTTGACCCGTGATAGCCGTTGGTTCGGCCGATGATGACGGTGCGTTGGGGTTCGTCCTTGGCCTGCCAATAATAGCGCACGAGGCGGATGAGGGTGTCGACCGCTTCGGAACCCGAGGAATTGAAGAACACATGGCTGAAATGGCCACCGAGCAATTCGGAGATTTTGGTGGCGAGCAGGATGGGCGGCGGCGAGGCGGTTTTGAAAAAGGTGTTGTAATAGGGGAGTTCGAGCATCTGGTCATAGGCGGCCTTGGCGAGCTCGTCGCGGCCATAGCCGACATTGACGCACCAGAGTCCGGCCATGCCGTCGAGCAGCGCGTTGCCGTCGCCGTCGTGGATGGTGCTGCCGCTGGCGCGGGTGATGATGCGGCTGCCGCCGAGGCGTTGTTGCAGGCCATAGTCGGATTGGGCCGGCAGGTGGTGGGCGACATCGAGGCGACGGAGTTCGGCGATGTCGTGGTTGCGGATAGGGATGTTCATTTTTGCGTTCCTAGGGTGAGTACTTTGGTTGGGTAGGGCGCGAACCCCCACCCCGCTCGGCTGGCGCCGAGTCGCCCTCCCCTCAAGGGGGAGGGAGTAGAATTTCGCCGCGCAGGGCGCGGCCGAGAAGGTGGAAGAAGCTACGGCTGTCGGGGTTGGTGTCGGCATCCCATTCGGGGTGCCATTGGACGGCGAGGACGGGGGCGTTGTTTATCGTGGCGGAGATGGCTTCGACGAGGCCGTCGGGGGCGGTGGCTTCGATGGTGAGGCCGGGGGCGAGGCGGCCGATGCCCTGAAAATGCACGGAATTCACTGTGAGACTGTCGCGGGCGAAGGCGCGGTGGAGGGTGCCGCCGGGGGTGATAGCGACCGTGTGGCGATGGTCGAACATCGCGTCGAAGCTGGCATCGTCTGGGGCGTGATGGGGGATGAGTGCGAGGTTCTGGCTGGTGTCGCGGCGCAAGGTACCGCCAAAGGCGACGTTCAATTCCTGCAGGCCGCGACAGACGCCAAACACGGGCCGGCTGCGCGCCAGCATGGCGTGGGTGAGTGCGGCGGTCGTGGTGTCGCGCTGCGGATCGAACGGGCCGTCCCCATCGGTATCGCCATAGAGCGCCGGGCCGATATTGGATGGGCTGCCGGTGAGCAGGATGCCATCGAGGCGGCCGACGACTTCGTCGGCGCGCATCAGATCGGGGAGCGCCGGGATGAGCAGCGCCGCGCAATTGGCGTGGCGCATGGCGGCGGTGACATAGCGGTTGATGACCGCCTGCGCGGTTTCGGTGCCGAGGCGGCGGGTGCAGCACACAATACCAAGAACGGGGCGTGCCGTCATGACAGCAGCACCGCGGGCGAGCAGGCGTGCCAGGCGAGCCAGACGTTTTCGCCGATATCGAAATCTTCCTGGTCCCAGCGGGTGAGATTGGAGCGCAGTGCCTTGACCATGCGGCCATTGGCGAGTTCGACGTCATACGTCGATTCCGAGCCGAGATAATGGATGTGGCGGACAATGCCGGCGGCGTGGTTATGGCCTTCGGGGGCATCGTCGAGCGTCGCGAGATCGGCCTCCGGCCCGCGTTTGTGGAGCTCGATCTTTTCGGGGCGCAGCGCCAGCCAGAGGGTGGTCCCCTGCCCTCCCGTGACACCGTGATCGAGGAACACCGGTAGTTCGAGATCCGACGCAGTGACGATAGCGTGATCGGGTTCGTCGGCGCTGAGCGTGCCTTCGAACAGGTTCACCTGGCCGATGAAGTCCGCCACGAAACGCGAGGTGGGGAATTCATAAAGCGCGCTGGGCGTAGCGACCTGCTGCAACAGACCCCTGTGCATCACGGCGCAGCGGCAGGCCATCGCCAGCGCCTCATCCTGGTCATGCGTTACCATGACAAAGGTGATGCCGACTTTCTCCTGCAACTGGGTCAGCTCTGCGCGCATGGCGTCGCGAAGTTTGGCATCGAGCGCCGACAATGGCTCATCAAGGAGCAGGACGCGGGGACGTTTGACGAGGGCGCGCGCCAGCGCCACACGCTGCCGCTGCCCGCCGGAGAGTTGATCGGGCTTGCGCGGGCCAAGGCCTTCGAGCTTGACGAGCGACAGCGCCTCCTCGACGCGCGCGGCGCGTTCGGTGGCGGCGATGCCATCGATCTTCAGGCCATAAGCGATGTTGTCGGCAACCGTCATGTGCGGGAACACCGCATAGCTTTGGAACACCATGTTCACCGGGCGCTGGTTCGGCGGCACGCGGCTGACATCCTGGCCATCAATGAGGATGCGGCCCTCCGTGGGGGTTTCGAAGCCGGCGAGCATCCGCAGCAACGTGGTCTTGCCGCAGCCAGAGGGACCGAGCAGCGCGAAGAATTCGCCCTCCTCGATACTGAGCGTCACATCATCGACCGCGACGACCTTGCCGAAGCGCTTGGTGACATTTTCGAAGCGGATGATGGGGCTCATGAAGTGCCTTCGGCGGGCAGGACCGACGGCCCTGCACCCGATATTTTGGATTTGGCATTGGCATCGCAATTAGCGCCAGCCAATGACTGGGTCCTGGGACCAAGGCCCCAGCCGCCGGAGGTGCTTTCTGCGGTAGACGTCATGCGGCATGCTTTGCGATGTCAGGACCCTGCAAGCGCAGCGCGAGTACCGTCAGGCCGGCGGTGAGGACGATGAGGAGCGTGGAGGCGGCGTTGACTTCGGGGGTCACGGAGAAGCGCACCATCGAATAGACTTTTATGGGGAAGGTGACGGTGTCGGGCCCGGAGGTGAAGAAGGTGATGACGAAATCATCGAGGCTGAGGGTGAAGGCCAACAATGCGCCGGCGATGAGGCCGGGTTGCATGTGGGGGAGGAGAATGTCGCGGAAGATGGCCCATTCGCCCGCGCCAAGATCGCGGGCGGCTTCTTCATAGTCGCGGTTGAAGCTGGCGAGGCGCGCGCGGACGACGAGGGCGACGAAGCTGAACGAAAAGCTGACATGGGCGATGGTGATGGCGCCGAGGTTGAGCGGCCAGGGAAGTTCGGTGGGCCAGGGCAGGACGGTGGTGAAGAAGACGAGGAAGGCAACGCCGAGGCAAATTTCGGGGACGACGATAGGCAGCGCGAGGGCGCCTTCGACGCCAGCCTTCAGGGGAAAGCGGAAGCGCCAAAGCAGCAGCGCAGTGGCGGTGCCGAGGATGAGGCTGATGAGCGTCGAGATGGCAGCGATGGTGAGGGAGTTGCCGAAGGCGAGGAGGAGGTCTTCGTTGGCGAAGAGCTTGCGATACCAATCGAGGGTGAAGCCGCGCCAGACGGTGGTGCGTTTGGATGCGTTGAAGCTGAAGACCATCAGGCTGAGCAGCGGCGCGTAGAGGAACAGGCCGACGCCGGCGAGCCAGAGACGCAGCGGCCAGCGGCCGAGATAATCGAGTGGGCCGTTCATGGGGTGGCCCGGCGTTTGGCGAGCATCGATTGGAAAGCGATGGCGGCGAAGGTCATGTACATCAGCAGGAAGGAGAGTGCGGCACCGAAGGGCCAATCATTTGCGGATTTGAATTGGCGTTCGATGATGTTGGCGATCATCTGGCTGTTGGTACCGCCCAGAAGCTCCGGGGTGAGATAGGCGCCCAACGACGGGATGAAGGTGACGATGATGCCCGACACGATGCCGGGCAGCGACAGGGGCACGACGATGCGGGCGAAGGTGGAAAGGTGCCCGGCGCCGAGATCGAGGCTGGCCTCGATAAGCGAACGATCGAGGCGATCGAGCGCGGCGTAGAGGGGGAGGACCATGAAGGGCAGCTGCACATAGACCAGCCCGAAGACGACGGCGAAATTGTTGTGGAGGAGGTCCAAGGGCCCGAGACCGATCCAGCCGATGGCGGTGTTGATGTAACCTTCGGTGCGGAGGACGGCCATGAGGGCGTAGGTGCGGATGAGCAGGTTGGTCCAGAACGGCAGCATGACGAGGAGCAGCAGCCAGACTTTCGTGCGGGGCTGGGCGAACGTGATGGCGACGGCGACGGGGAAGCCGATGATAAGGCAGGCCAAGGTGGTGAGGGCGGCAAACCACAGGGATTTGGCGATGATGGCGAGGTAGAGCGGATTGGTGGCGCGGGCGTAATTGGCAAAGGTGCCATTGATGCTGATGTCGGTGAGGCTGGTGTTTTCACCGAAGCTGTAGGCCCAGATGATGGCGAGGGGGGCGAGGAAGAACACCAGCAGCCAGAGCATTGGCGGGGCGGCGAGGATGGCGAAGGGAGTGCGCGCGGTGTGCCAGGGTTGGGTGGTGGTCACGCCGCGAGGATTTCGGTGACGGCTTCGTCGACGGCACGGGTGCGCGCGATGCCTTCGAAATCGCCATATTCGCTGCGTGCCATGACGGCGGCGGGGGGGAAGATGGCGGGGTTTTCGCGGTAGGCGGCGGGCATCAGTTTGAGCGCGGCGGCGTTGGGGGTGGGGTATTGGATGGTGTTGGAGATGCCGGCGCTGACGGCCGGATCGAGCAGGAAATTGATGAAGGCATGGGCGTTGTCCGGACGCGGGGCGCCGCGCGGGATGCACAGGCAATCGGAGTTGATGAGGGTGCCTTCGCGGGGGACGACGAAGCCGAGATCGGAGTCTTCGGCCATGACTTGCGCGATGTCGCCGTTGTATTCGACGATGATGTCGACATCGCCGGCGGCGAGCAGGTCCTGGCCTTCGTCGTGGTGGAAGACCTTTATGTTGGGTTTTTGGCGGAT
>JANPEP010000254.1:0-31014 GCA_031422995.1 Polymorphobacter sp.
CCCTTGTTCGGATCGCTGTCGAACGCCCACATGCGCTCCAGATTGTAAAACTGCCGCACTTCCGGGCGGAAAATATGCACGATCACGTCGCCGGCATCGATCAACACCCAATCGGCGGTCGGCAATCCCTGCACCCGCGCCGGGCGGCCGAATTCGGTCTTGCACTTGTCGGCGATCTTCATCGCCATCGAAGCCACCTGCCGGCCCGATTTGCCGCTGGCGATCACCATGTAATCGGCAATGCTGGTCTTGCCGGCCAATGGTATCGAAACCACCTCCAGCGCCTGGTCATCGTCCAGCGATTTCATCACCATCGCGTGCAGCGCTTCGATATGCGCATCAACCGCAGCGGCGGCCATTTTCTCGGTCTTCGTCAAAACTCACGTCCCATCATAGCGTGCTGCCCAGTCCGGATCGGCGGCGCGAATCGCCGTCGCCGAAAGCGCCGTCTGTCGTATGTCCAGGACAATGATCGCGGGCAGCGTCCACCTCGTCCAGTCGCGAGCCGACCCGATCGGTCGCCGCCACCGCCTCGCCCAAACCATTGCAGGCGAGACCAAAGCTGCTCCCATGTAGCGCGGACGCGCCAAAACGGCAATCGGCAGCAAACGCATCAACCCCCGCCACCGATGCCACCGATGAAACTCCGGCAATATGTCCGCCCCCATCAACCAGATGAACGCCATATCCGGATGCCGCCGCTGCAACCCCGCCACCGTATCCACGGCAAACCGCGTTCCCATCCGCGCCTCGATATCCATCACCCGGATCCGCGGATGCCGCGCCACCGCCCGCGCAGATGCCGCCCGCACCGCCAGCGTCGCCATCCCCGCCGCCGCCTTCAACGGATTCTGCGGGCTGACCAGCCACCACACTTCATCCAGCCCCAGCAACCGCATCGCCTCAACGCTGATATGCCGATGCCCAGCGTGTGCCGGGTTGAACGACCCGCCCAGGATGCCAACGCGCTTCAGGGCCGCACCTGCCCGGTCCCGCGCACCAATGTCTTGTACGTCGTCAACTCGGCCAGCCCCACTGGGCCGCGCGCATGCAACCGCCCTGTCGCAATGCCGATTTCCGCGCCGAACCCGAACTCCCCGCCATCGGCATATTGCGTCGATGCGTTCCACAACACGATCGCTGAATCGACTTCGGCCAAAAACCGCTCCGCCACCACCGCATCGCCGGCCACCACCGCATCGGTATGCGCCGATCCATGCGCCGCAATATGCGCAATCGCCCCCCCAACCCCGTCAACCAGCCCCGCCGATGCCACCGCATCCAGCCACTCAACGTCGAAATCGGCCCCCGAAACCACCCGCGCATCCAGCGCCGCCACCCCGGCATCCCCCCGCACTTCGCACCCGCCCTCGATCAACGCCGCCACCACCGCTCGCGCCAACGCCGCCGGTGCCGCCCGGTCAATCAACACCGTCTCCATCGCCCCGCACACCGCCGTGCGCCGCAATTTGGAGTTCACCACCACCGCCACCGCCGTCGCCACATCCGCCGACGCATCCACATACACATGGTTCACGCCATCCAGATGCGCCAGCACCGGCACCTTGGCCTCGGCCTGCACCCGCGCCACCAGCCCCTTGCCGCCGCGCGGAATGATCACATCGATCAATCCATGCGCCGCCAGCATCTCCCCTACCAACGCCCGGTCCCCGGCGGGCACCATCTGTACCGCTGCCGCCGGCAACCCCGCTGCCGCCAACCCCGTCGCCACGCAGTCCAGCAACACCGCGTTCGACCGCGCCGCCTCCGATCCCCCGCGCAACAAACACGCATTGCCCGCCATCAAGCACAGCGCCGCCGCATCCGCCGTCACGCCGGGCCGGCTTTCATAAATAATCCCGATCACCCCCAGCGGCACCCGCACCCGCTCGAACCGCAACCCGTTCGGCTGTTCCCAGGCCTTGGTCACTTGCCTCACAGGATCATCCAGCCCCGCGACCGTCTCCAGTCCCGCTGCAATCCCTTCGACCCGCGCCGCATCCAGCAGCAACCGATCGATCAACGCCGCCGAAATCCCCGCCGCCCGCGCCGCCGCCACATCCGCATCATTCGCGGCCAGCAAATCTCCCGCCCGCCGCCGAATCTCCACCGCCGCGCCCCGAATCGCCGCCGCTTTCACCACTGTCGGCGCCCGCGCCAACTCCGCCACCGCCGCCCGCGCCGCGCGCGCCATATCGGCAATCACAGCAGCACCAGATGGTCGGCATGCACCATCGCTGCGCGCGGCGCATACCCCAGCACCGCCGCCTGCGCTTCGTTGCGCATCCCGCAGATCAACCCCGCATCCGCCGCGTCATAGCCCGCCAGCCCCCGCCCGATCACCCCGCCAGGCCCTGCCACCGCCACCACATCACCCCGCGCAAACCGTCCCTCCACCCGCACCACCCCCGCCGCGAGCAAGCTCTTGCCCCGCCGCAATGCCGCCGCCGCGCCCGCATCCACCGTCACTGTCCCCGCCACCGTCAACCGCCCCGCCAGCCAGGCCTTCTTCGCCCGCGCGCCCTCACCGGCCACAAACACCGTGCCCCGCCCGGTCTCGCCAAAGCGCGCCAGCGGATGCGCCCCCCGCCCGTCGGCGATGGCAAGGTGAATCCCCGCCGCCCCGGCAATCTTCGCCGCTGCCAGCTTGGCCGCCATCCCGCCCGATCCGAGGCCAGACCCACTCCTCGAATCCGCCATCGCCATGATCGCCGGCGTCAACGCCTCCACCACCGGCACCAGCCGCGCTCCGGCATCCCGCGCCGGATTGGCGGTATAAAGCCCATCGACATCGCTCAACAGCACCACACCGCCGGCACCCGCCGCCTGCGCCGCCCGCGCCGCCAACCGGTCATTGTCGCCAAAGCGGATTTCGCTCGTCGCCACCGTGTCGTTCTCATTCAAAACCGGCACCGCCCCCAGCGCCAGCAACCGCTCCACCGTCGCCGCCACGTTCAAATACCGCCGCCGGTCTTCCAGATCGCCCAGAGTCAGCAACACCTGCGCCATCGTCATCCCGGCGTCCGACAACAGTGCTTCCCACACCGCGCTCAACGCTACCTGGCCCACCGCCGCCGCCGCCTGCGCATCCTCCAGGCTCGCCCTTCCGCCCTTGTCCAGCCCCAGTCGCTTCGCCCCCAACGCAATCGCGCCCGACGACACGATAACAACCTGCTGCCCGGCCGCCCGCCGCGCCGCCACATCCGCAACAACACTCGCCAACCATTCGCGCCGCACCGCCCCGGCGCCATCGACCAGCAACGACGACCCGATCTTCACCACCAGCCGCGCACAGACACCGGGCGCAAAGCGCTGCGCTTCTGCCAACGCCGCAAACCGCGCCGCAGCCTCCACCGGGTGCAACGTTACAGCGGCGTCCACGCCCGGGCTTCCGCCTCGATCGACGCGGCATCGCGCCCAGCCAGCTCGATGAGCGCGTCCAGAACCTCGTCCACGCCCTGCCGCGTCGCCGCCGACATCACGAACACCCGCGCCCCGCTGGCCTTCTCCAGTGCGCGTTTTTTCGCCGCCAGCCCCGCCGGCGTCACCAGATCGGCCTTGGACAGCGCCAAGATCTCCGGCTTGTCGCCCAATCCGCCGCCATAGGCATGCAATTCGTCGCGCACCGTCCGCCACGCCTTCACCGGAGCCGCAGCACTGGCATCCACCAGATGCAGCAACACCCGGCACCGCTCGACATGGCCCAGGAACCGGTCGCCAATCCCCACGCCCTCGGCTGCCCCAGCGATGAGCCCCGGAATATCGGCCATCACCAATTCCTTGCCCTTGTGGCCGACCACGCCCAACTGCGGCTTCAAGGTGGTGAACGGATACGCCCCCACCTTCGCTGCCGCATTCGATACCGCATTGATAAAGGTCGATTTCCCGGCATTCGGCGCGCCCAGCAAGCCCGCATCTGCAATCAGCTTCAATCGCAGCCACACCCACATCTCGCCACCCGGAAACCCCGGCTGGAACTGCCGCGGTGCCCGGTTGGTGCTGCTCTTGTAATGCGAATTGCCCTTGCCGCCGTCGCCGCCGCGCAACAGGACGACGCGCTGCCCCGGCCGCGTCATGTCGCAAAGCAACGTCCGTTCGTCATCATCGGCCATGATCTGCGTGCCCACCGGCACCTTGATGATCGTGTCATCGGCGCCCGGCCCGGTGCGGTTGCGCCCCATGCCATGCCCGCCGCGCCCGGCGCGAAAATGCTGGGTATAACGAAAATCGATCAGGGTGTTCAGGCCCTCGATGCACTCGAACGTCACGCTGCCGCCGCGCCCGCCGTCGCCGCCATCGGGTCCGCCATATTCGACAAACTTCTCGCGCCGGAACGACACGGCCCCGTCCCCGCCGGCACCCGACGAAACGAAAATCTTGGCCTGGTCGAGAAACTGCATTGCGATATCAATTCTATGGCAGCGCCGGGCGAGCGCAATGAAAAAGGGGGCGCCGGTCGCCCGGCTCCCCCTTCAAACCCAGATGGGTATCAACCGGACCGGCTACTCGGCAGCAATCGCTTCCGGCTTCGGGTCGACACTGACGTACTTGCGGCCCAGCTTGCCTTCGTGGAACACCACCACACCGTGCGCCGTGGCGTACAACGTGTGGTCCACGCCGCAACCGACATTGCGGCCCGGATGCACTTTGGTGCCGCGCTGGCGAATGATGATGGTGCCGGCCAGCAATTCCTGCCCGCCAAAACGCTTCACGCCAAGGCGACGACCGGCCGAATCACGACCGTTGCGCGAAGAACCGCCTGCTTTCTTATGTGCCATTGTCTCTTATCCGACCGAAGTGATCTTGAGCACGGTCAGCTGCTGGCGATGACCGTTCTTGCGGCGATAGTTATGGCGCCGGCGCTTCTTGAAAATTATGACCTTGTCGCCCTTGGTCTGCGCGACGATTTCCGCCGTCACCGATCCACCGGTGGTGATCGCCCCGGCATCGCCGAACATCAGCGTCTCGAGCGTCACGCTCGTGCCGGCTTCCCCGTCGATCTTCTCGACGAGAATCTTGTCATCGGTGGCGACCCGATATTGTTTCCCGCCGGTGCGCACGACTGCGAACATCGCTAAAACCTTGGCTTCAAATCATGAGAGCGACAAGACTCGAAGGTCATGCCGTTGCGAAGGCGGGGCGATAGGGCAAGGTCGTCCCCCTGTCAACGCGTCCCGGCTGCTTTCCCGCCCATGTCGGTCACCGGCACCAGTGTGATCCGCGCCAACCCGCGCACCGATCGTGCTCCCCGCTTCTCCCCGGCAGCGACAATCCGCACCGGGCCATCGCCCGCCGGCAGGGCGTTGCCGCCGCACCGATCCGCAATCAACAACTGTCCATTGCCAAGGCTGCGCTCCACCTCGCCCAGACTGAACACCACCTGATACCCATCAAGGCCCTGCATCACCACCACCGACGACAGCGCTTCGCCGCGTACTGATTCGCCCGACGGGACCCCGGCGCGCGCCAAAACATCGGCCACCCACACGCCTTCGCACATCTGCACCTTGCCATGCACCGCCAACAACGCCTGCCCGCGCGGCATCGTCGCCAGCTCTGCTGCGCTCAGTGCCAACGGCTTCTGCGTCCCGGCAACAGTCAACACCGCCGGCTGGCCCGCCGAAACAGCGGTCGCCACAAACAGTGCCTGCGCCAAACTCCAGCGACTTAACGACTTCAACACGGATTTCATGTTCGCTTCCTTCCCGGCACCACGGGTGCAGTCTCGATCTATGCAAACCCAAGGGCGATGAAAAGCCGCAGCCCACAAACCTGCCATCAAAAATCCCCACATCCCGCCCCCTCGCCACGCGACTCAACCCCCGCTATCGTCTCCCGAAATGGCCTCCACCCCGCTTCTCCGCACCCTCGCCGTCGCCAACCCGCGCACCGGCCTCCCGGACCATCACATCGAACCCTTGGCCGCCCCCGCGGTCGCTGCCCTCACCGCCCGCCTGCGCGCCGCCCAACCTGCCTGGGCGCATCTCTCCCTCCAATCGCGCCTCACGGCGCTCGGCGCGTTCGTCACCGCCCTCACCGATCATGCCGCGGCAATCATCGCTGCCCTCACCGACGATACCGGTCGCCACACCATCTCCGAAATCGAACTCGACGGCGTAAAATCCATGGTCGCCCGCTGGACCCGCGAGGCCCCCGGGCTCATCGCCGCCATCGAACACGCCCGCACCTCCACCGCACTTCCCACCGTCACCGCCACCACAAAACTCCACCCCTATCCGCTCGTCGGCATCATCAGCCCGTGGAACTTCCCGCTCACCCTCGCCATGATCGACGCCATCCCGGCGCTCGCCGCCGGCTGCGCTGTCATCGTCAAGCCTAGCGAAGTCACCCCGCGCTTCATCGGCCCGCTCATGGCCGCGATCGCCAGCGTCCCCGCCCTCGCCGATGTGTTCGCCGTCATCGAAGGCGATGGCGAAACCGGCGCCGCGATGATCGCCCATATCGACTATATCGCCTTCACCGGCTCGGTCGCCACCGGCCGCAAGGTGGGGGAGGCTGCCGCCCGCGCCTTCATCCCCGCCAGCCTCGAACTTGGCGGCAAGGACCCGATGATCGTCCTCGCCAGCGCCAATCCGCGCAAGGCCGCCGAAATCGCCCTGCGTGCCTCGGTCGTCGCCACCGGCCAGGCCTGCCAATCCATCGAGCGCGTGTACGTCGCCCGCGAAATCCACGACCAATTCCTCGCCGAACTTATCCCCCTCGCCGCCGCCGTCAACATCAACCACCCCAACATCAACCTCGGCCAGATCGGGCCGTTCATCTTCGCACCGCAAGCCGATATCGTCGCCGCCCAACTCGCCGATGCCGTGGCAAAAGGCGCCACCATCCACACCGGCGGCCATATCGAAACCTATGGCGGCAAATGGCTCCGCCCCACCGTCATCACCGGACTCACCCCCGACATGACACTCATGACCGAGGAAACCTTCGGCCCGGTCATCCCGGTCATCCCCTTCGACAGCGTCGACGAAGCCATTGCCCAGGCCAACGCCAGCCAATTCGGCCTCTCCGCCGCCGTCCTCGCCGCCACGCCAGAGGAAGCGGAAAGCATCGCCGTCCGCCTTCACGCCGGCGCCGTGTCTATCAACGATGGTTCGCTCACCTCGATCATCGGCGATGCCGAAAAATCCAGCTTCGGCCTCTCCGGCCTCGGTGCCTCGCGCATGGGCGCCTCCGGCCTGCTGCGCTTCTTCCGCCGCCAGGCCCTGCTCCGCCAGACCGGCTCGCCGCTGCTGCTCGCCGCCTATGCGGAACGCGGCTGACCGATGTCGAAACTCAGCCCCACCGCCCTGCGCCGCCTCATCCTCGCCGGCATTGCCCTTTCGCTCGCCATCGCCATCGGCCTCGGCGTCTTCCACCCCGATATAGATGCTCCCACCGCGGCGAAAATGGCCGATCGCCTCCAGGCCCAATATGCCCATGGCAGCGGCGAATCGGCCCGCAATTTCACCCCCCGAGAGGACCGTATCTGGGCCGATGGCTGGGAATTCCGCTGGCGCTACCGCCCATGCCCCGAACTCGCCTCACTCCGCGTCTGGATCAGCCGCGACGGCCGCCGCGCCAGCTACGCCGAACTCCCCGATTGCTTCCCGGAACGCGGTTTCGGCCTAAAACCCCTAAAGGTCTAACGCTGCCACAAACCGCGCCGCCATCTCGCCCACGGCCTCCGCCGATACCCCCGGCCGATACAGCGATCCGCCCAGCCCGAAACCATCCGCCCCCGCTGCCTTCCACGCGCCAATCCCTTCCGGCGTCATGCTGCCCACCGCCAGCACCGGCACATCACGCGGCAACACCGCCCGCATCGCCTTCAACACCGCTGGTGATCCGGCTTCGGCCGGAAAAAACTTCAATCCGTGCGCTCCGGCCTTCAACGCGGCAAAGCCCTCCGTCGGCGTGAAAAACCCCGGCAACGACACCATCCCCGCCGCCACCGTCCCCGCGATCACCTCGGCATCCACCGCCGGCGACACGATCAACGTCCCCCCAGCTGCCGCCACGCGCCCCACGGCTTCCCAGTCAAGCACCGTACCGGCCCCCACCACAGCACCCCCGGCCGCCAGCGACGACAGCCGCGCAATCGACTCATATGGCTCGGGCGAATTCAACGGCACCTCGATGATCCGCACCCCCGCTGCCATCAATGCCGCGCCAACGCCGTCAACCTCCTCGGGCCGTATCCCGCGCAGCACCGCCACCAGCGGGCACGCCGCAAACGCCGCCGTGAAATCCTCAACCGCCGTCATGCAATCCCCTCAACTCGCAGCCATAATCGCCTGCGCACCGGCAACAAACGCCGCCTCGCCATCCACCACAACTGTCTCGCGCCCGGCGCGTTCCAACGCCAATGCAAAGCGCGAACACAGCCCCGGCGTCCCCACCACCGTCACCACATCGGCCCGCCCACGCCCCAGTCCGATCCGCACATCGGCGCCGATCAACAACCCCGAAATCCGACTCGCCGCATCCGCCGGCATCATCCGCCCGGTCACCACCCGCGCCCGCACACTGAACAATTCGGCATTCAGGTCAGGCATATCGAGCGCATGGTCCACCCCCGCCTCGAACATCGCATCACACGCCGGCTCATGTACCAACAGGTCGGACAGGATGGATTTCGCCGTCAATGCCGCCAAAATGTCGCCGGTCATAACCGTGCGGAACCGCACAATATGTCCGTCCTCGATCTCCACCCACTTGGTGTGCGTCCCCGGCAAACAAATCAGCCCGTCACCCGTCAGGCCCAGCGCCAGCGCACCCATCACCTGGACTTCCTCGCCGCGCATCACATCGGGCCGCACCGCATCGTCAATCATCACGCCCGGAACAATCGCCACGCCCGGCATTGGCCGCGCCATCGCTTTGGCAATATCCGCCAATCCCGCCGGTGCCGCCACATAGGGCACTTCGATCCAGCCGCGGTTGCTGCCCACCATCCCGGCCAGCACCAACGGCACATCACCCGCCAACTGCCGCAACGCCGCTACGTCTGCGGGGAAATCCGTCACCGACAGGACGCCCCGGTCATCGGCCCGCACGTCGGAGACTCCGCCACCGGCGTTCACGCTATAGATACGGCGGTTCGTGGTGCCCCAATCAACAGCAACAAATTCAGGGCGCATGCCGGACTCCTCCGCAAAATGCCCCCCGAATGAAGTGCCGGGATTAACGACCCAATCCGTAGGTCGTCACCATGCAATACAGCATCGGAAAGCTCAAAACGAAGTTGGTGCGGCTGAACAGCATCGCCTTCTTCGCCGCCGCCGCCTTGGCATCGGCATCGGCGTCAACAATCCCCAGCGCGATCTTCTGGTTCGGCCAGATGAACATCCAAACATTGGCCGCCATGATGATGCCCAGCCACATGCCCAGCCCGATCAAGCGATACGGTGCCTGGAACGTCAGGGCCTGCACCAGGTAAAGCTGAGGCGGCGCCCCGGCGATGGCGATGCCCAGCACCATGGTGGCCAGCGCCGACCAGCGGAACCAGAACAGCGCTTCCGGCGCGATATACTTTGAAACCGCCGGCTTCAGCTCGGCCGGCACCTTGGGCATCGTCGGAATCTGCACAAAGTTGAAGTAATACAACAGCCCGATCCACAGGATGCCGCACAGCACATGGGCAAAACGCAGGAACCAGCTGAACCAGTTGCCGTCGATCGCGCCGCCATGGAACACCAGGATGACGAGCAGCAACAGCCCCCCCCCCAAAAGCAGCGCCCGATTCAAATTGCCCAGGATATTCGCCATATCGTTACAGACCCCTAATATTCTCTGCCGTCGCTTATAGGCCCGGCAGCGGCGCTTGTTAACCCTTGCCCATCAAGGACAGCACTTCCTTGCGGCTGCGGTCGTCCTCGCGGAACACGCCCATCATTCGGCTCGTGGTCATCGTCACGCCCGCCGTCATCACGCCGCGCGCGCTCATGCAGGCGTGTGTCGCCTCGATGACAACCGCCACACCCACCGGGTCCAGATGCTTCTGGATGCAATCCGCCACTTCGGCGGTCAACCGCTCCTGCACCTGCAAACGCTTGGAAAACCCCTGCAACACCCGCGCCAGCTTCGAAATGCCGACAACCCGCTTGCGCGGCAAATAGGCAATGTGCGCCTTGCCGATAATCGGCGCCATGTGATGCTCGCAATGCGACTGGAACGGAATATCGCGCAAAATCACGATCTCGTCATACCCGCCCACTTCGCCGAACGTCTTCGACAAATGCACGCCCGGGTCTTCCTGATACCCGCGGAAATACTCGCGATACGCCCGAGCCACCCGGCCCGGCGTCTCCAGCAAACCCTCACGGTCAGGGTCATCCCCCGCCCAACGAATCAGCTTGCGAACCGCATCCTCGGCTTCGCCCTGCGGGATCGGCTCGACATGCGGGGCAGGGGCCACGCCAAAATCATCATCGTCCATGCCAGGCAACTCCCAAGGTGCGTGCGGTGTTCGCGCGTTGCAGCCAAGACAGTATAGCGCCGCAACGACGCAACCGCGCAAGTGTCGCAGCCCCCCATACCATTGTCATCCCGGCGCAGGCCGGAACCCATGACTCCAGACCGCGGAAACAAAAGCGCGCCTTTTGACAAAGCAGAGCCTCCGGCGGCTGGGGCCTTGGCCCCAGACCCTAATCATTCATTTCGGCGCCAAGACCCACCTATGGGCTTGTTACCCGGTCTGATGGAATGGGGTCTGGGGCCACGGCCGCCGGAGGCCTCTAAATAGCCGCCGGAGGCCCTTAAACAGCCTGCTCGAAACGCCTCAGTCGCGCTTCGCTCGGCTCGCCTTCTTGCGCTCGTTCGGGTCGAGGTGGCGCTTGCGCAGCCGGATGAAGTTCGGCGTCACTTCAACCAGTTCGTCTTCCTCGATATAGGCAATGGCCTGCTCCAAAGTCAGCCGCTTTGGCGGCGAAAGCTGAATGGCATCGTCCTTTCCGCTGGCCCGAAAATTGGTCAGCGCCTTGGATTTCAGCGGGTTGACTTCCAGATCCTCGTCACGCGCGTTCTCGCCGATCACCATGCCCTGGTAAACCGCTTCACCCGGGTCGATCATCAACGTACCGCGCGGTTGCAGGTAACCCAGCGCATAACCCACCGCTTCGCCCGTCTCGGTCGAAATCAGCACGCCGCTGCCACGGCCCGAGATCGGGCCTTTATAGGGACCGTATTTCTCGAACAACCGGTTCATGATGCCGGTACCGCGCGTGTCTGAAAGGAACTCGCCGTGGTAACCGATAAGCCCGCGCGCCGGCGCCGAAAACGTCAGCCGGGTCTTGCCACCGCCCGAAGGCCGCATGTCGGTCATTTCGCCCTTGCGGCCGGCCATCTTCTCGACAACGGTGCCCGAATATTGCTCATCGACATCGATGACGACGACTTCATAAGGCTCGGTGCGCTTGCCGTCATCGTCGGTGGCATAAATCACCCGCGGGCGCGAAATCGACAGTTCAAAGCCTTCGCGGCGCATCGTCTCGATCAACACGCCAAGCTGCAATTCGCCGCGCCCGGCCACTTCGAACGCATCCTTAGACGCGCTTTCCGTCACCTTCACGGCAACATTGCCTTCGGCTTCGCGGATCAGGCGATCGGCGATCATCCGGCTGGTGACCTTGCTGCCATCACGGCCGGCATAGGGCGAATCATTCACCGCAAAGGTCATCGACAGCGTCGGCGGATCGATCGGCTGGGCATGCAACGGCACCGTCACCGAAACATCGGCGATGGTATCGGCCACGGTCGCCTTGGTCAGGCCGGCCAGCGCGATGATGTCACCCGCCTTGGCCACATCGACCGGCACGCGCTCAAGGCCCTGAAACGCAAAAATCTTCGATGCACGGCCTTCCTCGACGACCTTGCCGTCCGGGCTCAGCGCGCGAATCGGCGAATTGAGCTTCAGCGTCCCCGAAAGGATGCGTCCGGTCAAAATGCGACCAACAAAGCTATCGCGATCCAGCAACGACACCAGCATCTTGAATTCGCCATCCACGTCGGCGGCCGGCGGCGGCACATGCGCCACAATGGTCTCGAATAACGGCACCAGCGTGCCCGAACGCACTTCGGCATCGCGTCCGGCATAGCCGTTGCGCCCCGAAGCAAAGATCACCGGGAAATCGAGCTGCTCGTCACTGGCTTCCAGCATGACGAACAGGTCGAACACTTCGTCCAGAACTTCCTGCGCCCGCGCATCGGGCCGGTCGATCTTGTTGACCACCACGATCGGCCGCAACCCCAGCGCCAGCGCCTTGCCGGTGACGAACTTGGTCTGCGGCATCGGGCCTTCGGCGGCATCAACCAGCAACACCACACCATCGACCATCGACAGGATGCGCTCCACCTCACCACCGAAATCGGCGTGGCCCGGGGTGTCGACGATGTTGATATGCGTCGTCTCGTTGTTGGACTTGTCGGTCCATTCGATCGACGTGCACTTCGCCAGGATGGTGATGCCGCGTTCTTTTTCCAGGTCGTTGGAATCCATGGCGCGCTCGGCAACGCGCTGGTTGTCGCGGAACGTCCCCGATTGGCGGAACAACTGGTCGACAAGCGTCGTCTTGCCATGATCGACGTGCGCGATGATCGCGATATTACGCAAGGCCATTGAATCAGATCCTGTGGGAAGGGCAAGGGTTGCCCGCATCCGGCAAGCGCGGGGCCATAGCGGCTTTGATGCGCCGCAACAAGGTTGCCTTGCGAAGGAATGATATTCCCGCCGTCGTCGTCCTTGTGGCAAACCGCTGCAATCGGGGTCCGGGCGGTGCAAAACCGCGTTCGGCACCCCGTTCACTACCGGTGCTTTCGATTGACTTGCGTCCGCCCCCCCGGCATCGAAGACGCAGGCCGCGCTCTCGTTGGACGTGGCACCCAGATGGCCCATCATGGCCCGCAAGCAAAGAGGAAGACCCCGGCGTGGAGTTGCTCGATAGCGGCGTGAAGCGCACCGGCGCAATGCTGGCCGCTGCCCGAACCGCGGCCGGTCTCGAACTGACCGATGTTGCCCGCGAAACCCGCGTGCCGCTGCGCCATCTCAAGGCGCTGGAGGCCGACATTCACGACGATCTGCCGGCGCTGCCCTATGCCATCGGTTTCGTGAAGGCCTTCGCCCGCGCCGTCGGCCTCGATTCCGAAACCGTCGCTGCCCAATTCCGCTCCGAAACCTCCAAATCGCCACACGTTCCGGCCCCGCTCACCCTCGAACCGCTCGACGAACGCCGGCTGCCCTCCACTGGTCTTGTCGCGGCCAGCGTCGGCGTCGTCGCCCTTGTCATCGCCGGCCTCTCGGCCTGGGGCGCCGGCCTGTTCGATCCGGCGCCGCCCAGCGCCATTGCCGCGCCAGAAACCGTACCGGCCACCGATGCAACGGCCACCGATGCAAGTGTCACCGATTCTGCGGTTATCGATTCCGGCGCACAGTCGCCGGTCGCCGTGCCCGGTGCCTCTGCCATCCCCGCCGTCGGCCCGGTCGTACTCACCGCAAAGGAAGAAGTCTGGGTCAAGATTTACGACAAGGCCACCCGCGCCACCGCCAAGATCGGCGTCCTGCAGCCCGGCGAAAGCTTCACCGTCCCCGCCGATCAACCCGGCCTCGTGCTCTGGACCGGCAAGGCCGGCGCGCTCGATGTCAGCGTCGGTGGACGGCAATTGCCACCGCTTGGCGGCCCGGTCGATACTGTGCGCGATGTCAGTCTGACCGCTGCCGATCTCGTCGCCCGCAGCACCGCCGGAGCCGTTCCGGTCAACAGCGGGCCCAAGCCGATTGCCACGATTCCCGGGGCCTGATGATCATGCGTCTGTTGTTGCTTGCGTCCCTCCTCATCCTGCCGCTGGCCCCCGCCGCCGCCCAGGACCTGGATCCCGTCCGCGTCGAAAAACGCGTCGGCAAGCTCGAATCCGAAATGCGCGCCGTGCAACGCAAGGTCTTCCCCGGCGGCGACCCCAAATATTTCGAACCCGAAATCACCGCCCCCACCGCGCCGCCGCCCGCCGCTATCGGCACGCCCGCCTCGCAACCGCTGGTCGATCTCGCCGAACGCGTTGGCCAGCTCGAGGCACAGCTGCGCACCCTCACCGGCCAGGTCGAAGCCGATCAGTTCAAGCTCCGCCAGCTCGAGGAAGCTCAGGCCAAGCTGCGAGGCGACGTCGAATTCCGCCTCAATGCACTGGAAAGTGGCGGCACAAGCCCGCCGCCCGCCGCCGCCGCTGCGGTCGTGCCCACCAAACCCGGAACCAAGCCCGTCACAAGACCCGCCGAAACCGCCGACACGGCATGGAAATCCGCCTACGCCAACGCCTTGGCCAAAAACTGGCCCGCCACTGAAGCCTCGATGACTGACTTCATCGCCGCCTGGCCCAAATCCACCCGGGTTCCCCAGGCGCAATATTGGCTCGGCCGCAGCCATGCCGAACGCGCCCAACATGCGGAGGCCGCCCGCGCCTATCTCGAACTCTACAAAACCACCCCGCGCAGCGACCGCGCTCCTGACAGCCTCATCGGCCTCGCCGGCGCCATGAACGGCCTCAAGAAACCTCGGGACGCCTGCCGCGTGCTCGGGGAACTCGAATCGGTCTATGGCGCCAAGATGACCCCCGCCCAGCAAGCCGAGGCCAAGACCCTGCGCGCCAAGGCAAAATGCGAGGCATGATCCCGATATGCCTGATCTCGCCGCCCTGCTCGCGGCCGCGCTCGACCGGCCGCTAACCCCCGCCGAACCTCTCGCCGTCGCCGTCTCCGGCGGTCCCGACAGCGTCGCGCTCCTCCTCCTCGCCGCCACCGCCTTCCCCGGACGCGTCACCGCCCTCACCGTCGATCACGGCCTCCGCCCCGCCTCAGCGGTCGAAGCCGCCACCGTCGCCCACCACTGCGCGCTGGCCGGCATCCCCCACATCACCCTGCACTGGGCCGGCCCCAAACCCACCGCCAACCTCCAATCCGCCGCCCGCACCGCCCGCTATGCCCTCATGGCCGATTGGTGCGCCGCCCACGCCGTGCCGCTGCTCCTCACCGCCCACCACGCCGATGATCAGGCCGAAACCCTCCTAATGCGCCTCGCCCGCAGCAGCGGCAGCGCCGGCCTGTCAGGCATCCGCGCCACCCGCGACCTGGGGCAGGGGGTGGCTCTCGTCCGCCCGCTGCTCACCACCCGCCGGGCCACCCTCGCCGTGATTGCCGCCGACAGCGGCTGGGCCCTTGCCGACGATCCCGCCAACCGCGATCCGCGCTATGCCCGCACCCACGCTCGCCGATTGCTCGCGGCCACTGTCTGGCTCGAGCCTGCCCGGCTCGCCGAAGCCGCCGCGCATCTCGCCGCTGCCGAATCCGCCCTCGCCTGGACCACAGATCGCGCCTGGGCCGGCCGCGCCACCTGCACAGCGTCCGCCATTCATCTCGACACCATCGGGCTTCCCGCCGAAATCACTCGCCGCCTTACCATCCGCGCCATCACCTGCCTTGCCCCCGTCATCACCCCGCGCGGCCCCGACATCACGCGCCTTATGGCCCGCCTCCATACTGGCGGCACTGCCACGCTTGCCGGTGTCAAAGCGCGCGGTGGCGCCCCCTGGCACTTCAGCGTGGCTGCAAAATGCCGTTAAAATGACGACAAAACGCACCATAACCGAGGCAGATTCGCACAGGCTGATTGCAAGCGCGCGCCGGTAGCCTATCTTGTAGTTCGACTCATAAGTGGAAAGCCGCGTAAATGGCCGACAACAACAAGCGCCCTCCCAACCCCTTGATGAAGAATCTCGGGCTGTGGTTCGTCATCCTCCTCGGCCTCGTTGTCGTGGTGAACGTCATGCAAGGCCCGTCGCGGTCGTCGGCTGCCGGCACCACAATGGCCTATTCGGACTTCCTGACAAAGGTCGACGAGGGCGCCATCAAATCGGCTGAAATTCGCGGCAATGAAATCGTCGGAAAAACCGCTTCGGACGAGGATTTCCGCACCTTCAACCCCGGCGATACCAAGCTTGTCGATCGCCTGCGCGACAAGAACGTCCGCTTCGATGCCAAGCCCGAGGAAAGCCGCTCGCTGGTCGCGCAGCTGTTCTTCAACATGCTGCCCTTCGTGCTGATGATCGGCATCTGGATCTTCGTCATGCGCCAGATGCAGAATGGTGCCGGTCGCGGCGCCATGGGGTTTGGCAAGTCACGCGCCAAGCTGCTCGTCGCTAAGGAAGGCCGCGTCACCTTCGATGATGTCGCCGGCATCGATGAAGCCCGTGAAGAACTCCAGGAAATCGTCGACTTCCTCAAGGATCCCGCCCGCTTCCACCGCCTCGGCGGCAAAATCCCCAAGGGCGCATTGCTCGTCGGCCCTCCGGGCACCGGCAAGACGCTGCTCGCCCGCGCCATCGCCGGCGAAGCCAATGTGCCGTTCTTCAACATCTCGGGCTCCGATTTCGTCGAAATGTTCGTCGGTGTCGGTGCCAGCCGCGTCCGCGACATGTTCGAACAGGGCAAGAAGGCCGCCCCCTGCATCATCTTCATCGATGAAATCGACGCCGTCGGCCGTTCACGCGGCGCCGGCCTCGGCGGTGGCAATGACGAACGCGAGCAGACCCTAAACCAGCTGCTCGTCGAAATGGATGGGTTTGATGCCAATGAAGGCATCATCATCGTCGCCGCCACCAACCGTCCCGATGTGCTCGATCCCGCTCTGCTGCGTCCCGGCCGTTTCGATCGCCAGGTCGTTGTCGGCCGTCCGGATATCGAGGGCCGCGAAAAAATCCTTGCCGTCCACATGAAAAAGGTGCCGCTGGCGCCTGACGTCAACGCCCGCACCATCGCTCGCGGCACACCAGGCTTCTCGGGTGCCGATCTCGCCAATCTGGTCAACGAAGCCGCGCTGCTTGCTGCCCGCCGCTCAAAGCGCCTCGTCTCGATGCGCGATTTCGAAGACGCCAAGGACAAGGTGCTGATGGGCGTCGAACGCAAGTCGATGGTGATGACCGAAGACGAGAAAAAAATGACCGCCTATCACGAGGCCGGCCACGCCGTCGTCTCCATGCACGAGGCCGCGTCCGATCCCATCCACAAGGCCACCATCATCCCGCGCGGCCGTGCGCTCGGCATGGTCATGCGCCTGCCCGAACGTGACCAGTACAGCTATCACCGTGACAAGATGTACGCCAACCTCTCGGTTTCCATGGGCGGTCGCGTCGCCGAAGAACTCATCTTCGGCTATGACAAGGTATCCTCGGGCGCTTCATCGGACATCAGCTACGCCACCGACCTCGCCCGCTCCATGGTCACCCAATGGGGTATGTCGGACAAGCTCGGGCCGCTGAAATATGCCGACAACCAGGAAGAAGTCTTCCTCGGCCACAGCGTTACCCGCACCCAGAACGTCTCGGAACAGACTGCACAGATGATCGACGCCGAAGTCCGCGCCATCGTCACCGTCGGCTATGATCGCGCCAAACAACTGCTCACCGACAATGTCGATCAGCTTCATGCCCTTGCCGGTGCCCTGCTCGAGCTCGAAACCCTGTCGGGCGACGAGATCAAGAAGGTCCTTGCCGGCGAACCGATCGAACGCGGCACGACCACGGGCACGCCGGCCTCCCGTCCTTCCACCGGCGTTTCGGCCATTCCGAAAACCGGTCGCCGCGGCGGCTTTGCCGAGCCTTCACCCCAGGCCTGATCGCGCGAAACACAACAAAGGGGCCGTCTGGAAACAGGCGGCCCCTTTTTCGTTGCCGCACGTGCCGTCAAGCCGCCGGCGCAATACTCAGCAATGGCAGCTGTTGCCGTTCGGCGTGATGCACCAATTGCATTGGGCGCCTTCGTCATAGGGCCCGAAACCCATCGCTTGCCGCGCTTCCGGGTCGATGCCTGCCGCTTTCAACGCCGCGGCGGAATCGCGATCCCACAACGCCGCAAATTCGGCGTCATCGACCAATCGCTTCTGAAACGCCTCGGTAATCCGCAACGCCTCACGCGCCCGGACCAGGAAATCACCAACATCGGCAGACATGATTTGAGCGGACTTCAGCGGCATTTCCATTCTCCCTTGGGGCAAAGGACAGCGACCGATCGTTTCTCGTTATCCAAAGCCTATCAGCGGCCCGGTCCAGCGGCAAGCTCACCCTCGGTCGCCTCAATCGTCCTGCAACACCCGCTCCGTCCGCAACGCCTGGCTCGAACTGCAAAACACCAACAGCATCACCAGCGCCGCCGCGCCCAGCATATAGGGCAGGGTCGCTCCCAGTTGGTACAGCCCGATCCCCACCGCCGGTGCCAACACAAAGCATGACCCGTTGATCGACGTTACCGCTCCGGCCACGCCGCCCTGCTCGGCCCGCCCCACTGCCAGGCTTGCGCCCGCGGTGAACCCCGGCCGGGCAAACCCGTAACCCAGCGAGGCAAGGGCATAGGCCACCACCAACGCGTGGAAATCCGGCGCCAGCGCAATCCCCGCCGTACCCATCGCCGCCACCGCCGTGCCCCACCGCATCAACAGCGGCGGTGTCATCCGGAACATCGGGATCAACCCCCATTGCGCCAACAGCGTCGCCCCGGCACCGGCCATGAAGACAATGGCAATCTCTTGCTGCGCCTGTAACGGCGTGCCGCCAACCCTGTCGATGATCAGGAACCCCAGCGCCTGGCCCGTCGCCGCCTGCACAGATCCCGAGCAGAACCCGAATATCATGAACGGCAAAATCCGCGGGTCGCGCCACGAAAGCCGCGATGTCCGCCCTGCCGAAGCCGCCTGCAAGCTGCCGCCCGTCGCCCCGCCGCCCACCGTCGGCTCGCTCGCAGGCGCGCCATGCGCCAGGCCGGGCCCCGCCGCCGCATCCACGCCGGCGCCAATCCGGCCGGGAAAATGCGTCGGATCATCATCGGGCAGATACCGCCGTACCGCCAACAGCACGAGAACCGCAATCGCGGCAAAGGCAAACAACGGCCCCGCCAGTCCCACCGCGCCAATGATGAACAACGGCGCCACTGCCGGGCCAATGATGGTCCCCAATCCGAACGCCGATGACAAGGACGAAAGCGCGTTGGTCCGCTCGGCTTCCGATGTTCGCGCCGCCACATAGGCCTGCGCCGCCGGGTTCGACGCCGAACCGAATATGCCGAACAGCGACCGCAGCGCCGCAAACAACGCAAAGGTCGCCACCGGCACCAGCAACCCCTTCAGCCCGGCATAAATGACGATGCCGCACCCAAGCATGGACACGCCAAAACCGATAACGCCGACTTCCATCAATCGCCGCCGCCCGCGAATGTCGGACTGCCGCGCCCAATAGGGCGCACTGAACGTCCACAACAGCGCCGAAAACGAAAAGATGATCGCCACCAGCATGTCGGGAATCTGGATCACCCGCGCAATCGCCGGCAACACCGTCTGCAACGCCGTATTGCCCGCCGCCACGGTCAGCAGCACCGCGAACAACACGGCAAACTCGCGGCGGGGCATGGCAAAACGCATCACCGCTGCATGGGGGACAGCCGCCCGCTTGCCAAGTGTCAAACCCCTCTCCCGCCTGCGGGAAAGGCGAGAGACGCGCCTCTTGGCGCGGCCCGGATGAGGGTGTTTCTTCCTTACCCCACTCCCATCCTATCCCTTATCCCCACACCCCATCCCCACCTCCAACCGCTCCGCGCACTGCCCCAACGCCTCGGCAAACGACCCGAGTGCCTTGCCGGCCTCGGCAATCTCGCCCGCCGGCTGGTGGCCGAAATGATCGCGGATCACCGCTTCGATCTCGGTCGAAAGTGCCTCCAATTCGCGCAACCGGCATTCGGTCATGGCAATCTCGACTGATCGCCGGTCCGATGTCGAACGCTGGCGCTCGATATGGCCGCCGGCTTCCAGCCGATCGAGCAATGCCGTCACCGATCCGCTGGTCAACCCGGTCCTGGCCGCCACTTCACCCGCCGTCGCCGGGCCGGATTTCAACAGATGCAGGCAGCGCAGGTCGTTGCGATGCACCCCCAAGCGGTCGGCAACGATGGCATCCAGCGCGATGACGGCGCCATGGATCGCGCGTCCTGCGGTCATGATCGCCTGCAAATGCTCGGTCTTGGCCAATGTATCTTGACCATCAAGTTTCTTCATCGTAATAGTATATGCGCAGGATGGCAGTGTCGTCCAGCATTCCCGATGACAGGCCAAAGCGCCGGATCGGGCCGCTTGCCGGCATCCACCGGCACGCCAGTGCGAGCGAAAGAGTGTTGCAGTTCAATGACATTGTCATCGGTCCCGTGGACGCTGCGGCGCAACATGGTTAGCTTTGCGCCAATCACATTCAAAGGCGGTCGGCATATGGCAACACGGCTGGCACTCATAACGCTGCTCGGCCTTGCTTTGGCAGCCTGCGGCAAGAAAGAGGACGGCGCTGTCGGCCCCGGCGGGCCCGGCGGGCCGCCCCCCGTCGTCACCGTCGCCACGCCGCTCATCAAGCCTATCGTCGATTGGGACGACTACATCGGGCGTTTCGAGGCCCGGCAAAGCGTCGAAGTCCGCCCCCGCGTCTCTGGCTATGTCAAAAGCCTCGATTTCCGCGATGGCGAATTCGCCCGCGCCGGCGATCTGCTTTTCACCATCGATCCCCGCCCCTTCCAGGCCACCCTCGACCAGGCGCGCGCCGAAGCCCAACGCGCCCGCGCCACTGCCGATCTCGCGCGCAGCAACTTCGCCCGTACTGATAAACTCCTCGGCCTCAACGCCGTCAGCCGCGAAGAATTCGACACGTCAAAAGCCACCCTCGCCCAGGCCCAGGCCGCCCTTGCGTCGGCTGAAGCCACCGTCACTGCGCGCGCCCTCGATGTGAACTTCACCCGCGTCACCGCCCCCATTTCGGGTCGCATGTCGGATCGCCGCGTCGATGTCGGCACCTTCGTCTCCGCCGGCACCACCCCGATGACCACCGTCGTCACCCTCGATCCCATCCATTTCGTCTTCACCGGCTCCGAAGCCGTCTACCTTAAATACCAACGTGCCAACCAGGCCGGCACCCGCCCCTCGTCGCGCGTCGCCCCCAACGCCGTCGAAATCCGCCTTGCCGATGAAACCGACTATCGCTGGCGTGGCAAAATGGATTTCGTCGACAACGCCATCGACATGGGCTCCGGCACCATCCGTGGCCGCGCCGTCGTCCGCAATCCCGATGGCTTCCTCACCCCCGGCCTTTTCGGCCATATGCGCCTCATCGGCTCGGGCGCCTACAACGGCATGCTCATCCCCGAAGACGCCGTCGTCACCGATCAAACCCGCAAGGTCGCACTCGTCGTCGGCCCCGATGGCATGGTCAGCCCCCGCGTCCTGCAACTCGGGCCGCTGGTCGATGGCCTGCGCGTCGTCCGCTCCGGCCTCAAAACCGATGATCGCATCATCATCGAAGGTGTCCAGCGCGCCCGTCCCGGTACCAAGGTTTCGCCCAAACCCGGCAAGATTGTCCCGCCCGCCCCCCGCACCGGTCCCATTCCCCCCGCCATCAACGAACCGCCAGCGACCACCGCCACGTCGGCACCGGTTCGCTAGGGCATGCGCTTTTCCCGCTTCTTCATCGATCGCCCGATCTTTGCGTCGGTGATCTCCATCCTCATCGTGCTGGTCGGCATCGTCGCCTACCCCACGCTTCCCGTGGCCCAATATCCCGAAATCGCCCCGCCCACGATTTCCATCACCGCCAGCTACCCTGGCGCCTCCGCTGAAGTCCTCGCCGATACCGTCGCCGCGCCACTCGAACAGGAAATCAACGGTGTGGAGGACATGATCTACATGACCTCCTCATCCACCGGCGATGGCCGTGTCACCCTTAACGTCGTCTTCAAACTCGGCACCGATCTCGCCAACGCCCAGGTCCTCGTCCAGAATCGCGTCGCCTCCGCCGAGCCTCGCCTCCCCGAATCGGTCCGCGCGCTAGGCGTCACCACCCGCAAAAACTCCCCCGACATCCTGCTCGTCGTCTTCCTCACCTCGCCCGACGGCACCTTCGACACCAACTATGTCTCCAACTACGCAACGCTGCTCCTCAAGGACAAACTCGCACGTCTCGATGGCGTCGGCGGCATCAATGCCTTTGGCGTCCGCGATTACGCCATGCGCATCTGGATCGACCCTGAAAAGGCTGCCGCGCGCGATCTCAATGCCGAAGAAATCGTCGCCGCCCTGCGCGCCCAGAACGTTCAGGTCGCTGCCGGCAGCATCGGCGCGCCCCCGTTTGGCCGCGGTGGCTCCGGCTTTGAACTCAATGTCCAAACCCAGGGCCGCCTTACCACCCCCGAAGAATTCGGCGCCGTCGTCATCAAGGCCGATGGCAACCGCGTGGTTCGCGTCTCCGACGTTGCCCGCGTCGAAGTCGGTGCCCAGGATTATGGCATCAACGCCTATGTGAATGGCCAACGCGGCGTCGGTCTCGGCATCACCCAGCGCCCCGGCTCCAACGCGCTGGCCACCGCCGACTCGATCATCGCGGTCATGGAGGAAGCAAAGAAGGACTTCCCCCCCGGCCTTCAATATTCGATCCCCTACAACCCCACCGAATATGTCCGCGCCTCGATCAACAGCGTCCAGGAAACCCTGGTCGAAGCTGTCATCCTCGTCGTCCTCGTCGTCCTCGTCTTCCTGCAAAGCTGGCGCGCCGCCATCATCCCGGTCCTCGCCATTCCCGTCTCGCTCATCGGCACCTTCGCTGTCATGGCGGCTTTCGGCTACAGCCTCAACAACCTGTCGCTGTTCGGCCTCGTCCTCGCCATCGGCATCGTCGTTGATGATGCCATCGTCGTCGTTGAAAATGTCGAACGCGAGCTGAAACTCGGTCACACCCCTCGCGAAGCCGCTTATCGCACCATGGACGAAGTCGGCGGCGCGCTCATCGCCATCGCCCTCACCTTGTGCG
The DNA here is from genome assembly GCA_031422995.1 of Polymorphobacter sp. Taxonomy (GTDB): domain Bacteria; phylum Pseudomonadota; class Alphaproteobacteria; order Sphingomonadales; family Sphingomonadaceae; genus Sandarakinorhabdus. Next base: position 22,870 of record JANPEP010000254.1, read on the forward strand.
CGGTCTTCGTCCCCACGGCCTTCATCAGCGGCATTTCGGGCCAATTCTACAAACAATTCGCCCTCACCATCTCGGCCGCCACCCTCATCTCCTGTCTCGTCTCGCTCACCCTCTCCCCCGCACTCGCCGCCCTGCTGCTCAAACCGCACGACCCGCACCACGAACCCAGCGGCTGGCGCAAATATCCCGCCCGGGCCGCCGATAAATTCAACCAGGGTTTCGATTGGCTCGCAACCCGCTACGGCCGCATCACTGCCCGCGCCGTGCGCAGCATCGGCCTTGTGCTCATCCTCTATGTCGCCCTGCTCGGCCTCGCCGCCTGGCGCTTTGTCGCCACGCCATCGGGCTTCATCCCGGCGCAGGATCAGGGCTATCTCATCGCCGTCGTCCAACTTCCCCCCGGCTCCTCGCTCGAACGCACGGACGCCATCGTCCAAAAGGCCGTCGCCACTGCCCGCGCCACCAATGGCGTCGAACTCGCCGTCGCCTTCGCCGGCCTCGATGGGGCCAGCTTCTCCAACGCTCCCAACGCCGGCACCCTGTTCATCCAGATGGACAGCTACGCCCTGCGCAAGGAAAAGGGCCTCACCGGCGCCTCGATCCTGGGAGATTTGCGCCAACGCATGGGAACCATCCCCGGCGCCAACGTCCTCGTCATCCCGCCGCCGCCGGTGCGCGGCATCGGCACCGGCGGCGGTTTCAAGATGATGGTCCAGGATCGCTCGGGCAAAGGCTATCAGGCGCTCGAACAGGCGACGTTCGGCATGATGATGGCAGGAAACCAGACACCGGGCCTCACCAGCGTCTTCACCCTGTTCAACACCGGCACGCCGCGCGTCTTCGCCGATGTCGATCGTGACAAGGCGCAACTGCTCGGCGTCAACCCGGCCCAGGTGTTCTCCACCCTGCAAGTCTATCTCGGCTCCAGCTACATCAACGACTTCAACCTGTTCGGCCGCACCTATCGCGTCACCGCCCAGGCTGACGCCCCCTTCCGCAACGACCCCACCGACATCACCAATCTCAAGGTCCGCTCGGCCTCGGGCGAAATGGTCCCCTTGGGCTCGGTCGCTACCCTCAAGGACGCCAGCGGGCCATACCGCGTCGTTCGCCACAACCTCTTTCCCGCCGCCGAACTCCAGGGTGATCGCCTCCCCGGCTTCTCCTCAGGGCAATCCCTGGGCGCCATGGAAAAACTCGCCGACAAACTCCTCCCGGAAGGCTTCAGCTATGAATGGACGGAGCTGGCGTATCAGGAGAAAACCCAGGGCAACACCGCCGTCGCGGTCTTCATCCTCGCCGTCGTCTTCGTGTTCCTGCTGCTCGCCGCCCAATATGAATCACTCGTGCTGCCGCTCGCCGTCATCATGATCGTCCCCATGTGCCTCCTCGCCGCCATTCTCGGGGTCAATCTGCGCGGCTTCGACAACAACATCCTCACCCAGATCGGTCTCGTCGTGCTCGTCGGCCTTGCCGCCAAAAACGCCATCCTCATCGTCGAATTCGCCAAGCAAGCCGAAGAGCGCGGCCTCGATCGCCACGCCGCGGCGGAGGAAGCTGCCCGCACCCGCCTCCGCCCCATCCTGATGACCAGCTTCGCCTTCATCCTGGGTGTCGTGCCGCTCGTCATCGCATCCGGCCCCGGCGCCGAAATGCGCCAGGCGCTCGGTACCGCAGTGTTCTTCGGCATGATCGGTGTCACCATCTTCGGCCTGTTGTTCACGCCGGTGTTCTACGTCATAGCCAGCTGGGCTGCTGAAAAACTCTCGCACCTCCGCAACCGCAATCGCGAAATCCCGTCAGCCCCCGCCGCTGGCCCCGTGGCATGATGCGCCGCATCCCGCTCGCCTCCCTGCTGCTCCTCGCCGCTTGTGCCGTTGGTCCCGACTATACCCCCGCGCCCACCCCGCCGGCGGGCAACGCTGCCTTCACCGCCGCCACCCCCAAAACGGCCACAACCGCCACCGCCCCCGACGCCTGGTGGCGTCTCTACAATGATCCCGTCCTCGACGATCTCATCGCGCAGGCCTTCGCCGCCAACACCGATCTTCGGGTTGCCACCGCCAATCTGCGTCGCGCCCGTGCCGTCCTCACCGAAGCGCGCGGCGCCCGCCTGCCCAGCACCACCATCTCCGGCAGCGCCGTCGAAGCCCGCCAAACCGTCTCCACCATCAACGGTCCAGTGCCCTTTTCCAGCGAATTCTACCGCCTCGGCTTCGATGCCAGCTACGAAATCGACCTCTACGGCGGCGTCACCCGCAGCATCCAGGCCGCCCGCGCCGATGCTGAGGCCGAAGCCGCCGCCCGCGACACCGCTGTCATCAGCGTCGCCGCCGAAACCGCCCGCGCCTATGCCGACGCCTGCTCCGCCGCCCGGCAACTCGCTGTCGCCGAACGCAGCCTCAAACTCCAGACCGACAGCTTCGACCTTACGGAACGCCGCGTCGCCGCCGGCCGCGATTCGCCCCTCGATTCCGCCCGCGCCCGCGCCCAACTCGAATCGACCCGCGCCACCCTGCCCACCTTCGCCGCCGGTCGCCGCAGCGCGCTCTATCGCCTCGCCGTGCTCACCGGCAAACCGCCATCGCAACCCGATGCTCGCGCGGCCCTGTGCACCACCCCGCCGCGCCTCACCCAACCCATCCCCGCCGGCGATGGCGCCGCCATGCTCAAACGCCGGCCTGATGTGCGTCGTGCCGATCGTCAACTCGCTGCCGCAACCGCCCGCATAGGTGTCGCCACCGCCGATCTCTATCCGCAAATCAGCCTGGGCGGCTCGCTCACCGGGCAAGGCACCACGCCGGGTGCCGTGTTCAGCAACAATGGCTTCGGCTTCAGCATCGGGCCGTTCATCAGCTGGACCTTCCCCAACATCATCGCCGCCCGCGCCCGCATCAACCAGTCAAAGGCCAGCGCCGAAGCCGCCCTCGCCACCTTCGACGGCACCGTCCTCACCGCGCTCCAGGAAACCGAAACCGCACTGTCGGACTATGCCGGCACCCTCCAACGCAACGCCGCCCTCACGTCCGCTCGCGACCAAAGCCTTGAGGCCGCCCGCATCGTCCGCCTGCGCTACACCGCCGGCGCCGAAAACTTCCTCGCCGTCCTCGATGCCGAACGCACCCTCGCCACTGCCGACGCCGCGCTGGCGCAAGCCGACGCCACCCTCACCACCAACCAGATCGCCGTCTTCAAATCCCTCGGCGGCGGATGGGAAACCGTCCCGCTCGCCGCCAAATAACCCCATCCTCGTCATGCTGAACGCATTTCAGCATCCATCGCGGCGCCGGTCCCATATTCGGAATTCGAAGCGCCTCCGGCGGCTGGGGCCCCGGTCTTCAAAAGCGCCCCCACATCCCAATCATTCACAAACACAAGCTGTAGGCGCCCGCACACAATCCCACAAAATGGGGTTTGGGGCCCGCGGCCCCAACCGCCGGAGGCCCTTCAAGTCTCCAAACTGCGACCTCCCCGCAACGCCCCAAAAAAATTGTGATCACAGCTATTGACGCCTGTCGCAGTGCAGCGGACATTTGCGCCATCACAAAAAAGGGTCCGGCAATGCGCAAAGCCAATGGAGATCGGTTCAAACTGACGGCCATAATCGCTGTCGCTCTCACCGCCCCCGCAACGGCACAACAGGCAGCGCCCGCCCAAACCGCTGATGCCGCCACCAGCCTTGGCGAAATCGTCGTCACCGCCACGCGCAAATCCGAACTTGCCAGCCGCGTCCCCATCTCGATCAGCGCCTTTGGCGGCGCCAAGCTGGAGGCGCTCAATCTCAAATCCTTCGCCGATGTCGCGCGCTTCACCCCGGGCGTCACATTCAATCGCGATCGCAAGGACATCGCGATTCGCGGCATCTCCTCGCAGGCCGGCACCGGCACCACCGGCATCTACATCGACGATACCCCCATCCAGGTCCGCGCCCTCGGACTCAATGCCAACAACACATTGCCGGCGGTCTTCGATCTCGATCGGGTCGAAATCCTGCGCGGCCCGCAGGGCACTTTGTTCGGCGCCGGCTCCGAAGGTGGCACAGTGCGCTACATCAGCACCCAACCCAGCCTCGATACGTTCAGCGCGATCGCCCGCGGCGAAGTCTCGATCATCGAAAAGGGCAGCCAGAATTACGAAGGTGGCGTCGCCCTTGGTGGCCCCATCGTCAAGGACGTGCTCGGTTTCCGGTTGAGCGGCTGGTATCGTCGTGATGGCGGCTATATCGACCGTGTCGATTACCGGACGCTGAAAACCACCGATGCCAATTCGAACAAGGTCGATACCTATGTGATCCAGGGCGCGTTGACTTGGGCCCTCGGGGACAGCATCCGCGCCACGCCGTCGATTTTTTACCAGAATCGCAAGGCAGCGACGAACAACAATTTCTGGGTCGGCATCTCCGATCGCGAAAATGGCGATTTTCTCAATGGAACGCCCGATCGCCAGCCCGACAATGATCGTTTCGTGCTGCCTGCCTTGAAACTCGAATGGGAATCGGAAGCGGTAAAGGTCATCTCCAACACCTCCTATTATGACCGGAAACAGGTTGTCGGCGGCTATTCGGGCACGCTCTACAATCTGTCGCTGTTCCAGCAATTGACCGGCAGCGCCGATGATCCCGAAGGCTCGCCGCCGATCAATTTCAACGGCGACGACAACAGCGAAAACCAGGTCGTCCCGGTCGGAACGCAATTCCTCACCGCCACCGGCATCGACCTGCCGCAACTGCCCGGCTATGTCGCCGAAGTCTTCATCACCAACAAACAGCAGAATTTCGTCCAGGAAATCCGCGCCCAATCGAACGATCCCGATGCGGCGCTGCAATGGGTGGTCGGCGGCTTTTACAGCAACAATAAACAGGTCAGCACCGAACGCATCAACGATCCGCAACTCCCCACCCTGCTGCCGCTGATCTTCGGCACCAGCGTCCCCGATTTCTCGCTGGGCTCCGATCTGCTCGCCAACGGCGACAGCTACACCAACACCACCAACGGCCGCGATCGCCAGTTCGCGCTGTTCGCCGATGCGACCTATGCCATCACCGACACGCTCAAGGCGTCCGTTGGCCTGCGCTACGCCTGGACTAAATTCAGCTTCGACAACACTGCCGATGGCCCCCAGAACCTCGGTCCCAGCGACGGCACCGGCGAAAAGAGCGAAAACCCCTTCACCCCGAAATTCAACATCGCGTGGCAGGCGACCCCCGATTCGCTCTATTATGCCACTGCGTCCAAGGGTTATCGCATTGGCGGCGCCAACCCGCCGTTCCCGCAAAGCGCCTGCCAGGCCGATCTCGATGCGCTGCAAATCACCAGCGTCCCCAGCAGCTATGATTCGGACAGCGTCTGGAACTATGAAATCGGCGCCAAGAACAAATTCTTCGACCGCCGGCTGTCCGTCGCCGCCAGTGCCTTCCACCTGAAATGGAACAACATTCAACAGGCGAATTACCTGTCCTCTTGCGGCTTTCAATACACCGCTAACCTCGGCGAAGCCAAAAGCACCGGCTTCGATATCCAGGTCCAGGCCGCCCTCACCGACAGCCTGACGGTCGATATCGCCGCTGGCTACACCAACGCCCGCTATTCGAAAACCACGCTCACCGGCGGCGCCGGCTCGCCCTCGCTGGTGACCGAAGGCAATGGCATCCCCGGCGTCGCGCCCTGGACTGTCGCACTCGGCGGTCAATACAACTTCACCGCCGGCGGCAAGCAGGCCTATGTCCGCGCTGATTACCAATATGCCAGCCGCAATGGCCGCCTCACCCCCGGCCAGGATCCGCAGAACGCCACCAGCGACACCGCGCTCGTCAACGATCCCGCCACTCACCAGGTCTCGGCCCGCGCCGGCGTCACCCTTGGCGCCGTCCAGGTCCAGGCTTTTGTCGACAATCTGCTCAACAGCCGGCCGCAACTGGCGCTCACCCACCAGGATTCGAACACCCTGTTGTTCGAAGCCCAGACGCTGCGCCCCCGCACCTTTGGCGTCTGGGTCTCCTATCGTTATTAAGCCCCATGATCACTCCTCTCATCCCCATCGCCAACCGGTCCGAAGCCGAAGCCTTCCTCGCCGCCAACCCGCAAATCGCCTTTATCGAGGTGATGTTCACCAACATGAGCGGCGTCCCTCGCGGCAAGCGCCTGCGCCGCCACGAACTGCTGCCGGTCTATGACAATGGCCGCTTCCTCCCCGTCTCCATCCTCGTCGCCGACATCACCGGCCAGGATTGCTTCGATACCGGCCTCGTTTGGGAAGAAGGCGACAGCGACCGTACCGCCCGCCCCGTCCCCGGCACCCTTGTCCCCGCGCCCTGGCTCGGCCCCGACATGGCACAGGTCATGCTCTCGCTCCACGAACGCGACGGCCAGGTCAGTAACCTCGATCCCCGCGCCGTCCTCGCCGCCGTCATCGCCCGCTTTGCTGCCGATGGCCTCACCCCGGTGGTCGCCTGCGAACTCGAATATTATCTCCTCGACGCCACCCGCGCGCCCAATTCTGCCCCCAGCATCGCCAGCCTCGGCGGCTCGCCTCCCACTCTCCATGGCACTTACGGCCTCACCGAACTCGCCGATGCCGATGCCTTCCTGCGCGATCTCTGGTCTGCCGCCGATGCCCAGGGCGTCCCCGTCGAAGGCGCCATCTCCGAATACGCTCCCGGCCAAATGGAGCTCACCCTCAAACACCGCAATGACGCCCTGCGCGCCGCCGATGAAGCCGTCCTCTACAAACGCCTCGTCAAGGGCGTCGCCCGCAAACACGGCATGGACGCCACCTTCATGGCCAAGCCCTTCGCCGCCTCCGCCGGCAGCGGCATGCACCTCCACGTCAGCGTTGAGGACGCCAGCGGCACCAATATCTTCGCCTCAGAATCCCCCGAAGGCAGCTCCGCCCTCCGCCACGCCATTGGCGGCATGCGCGCCACCCTCGCCGACGCCTTCGCCATCTTCGCTCCCAATGCCAACAGCTACCGGCGCTTTCGTGCCAACAGCTTCGCCCCCGTCTCCCCCACCTGGGGCGTCGACAACCGCACCGTCTCGCTCCGCGTCCCGGCCGGCGCCCCCGCCACCCGCCACGTCGAACACCGCGTCTGCGGCGCCGATGCCAACCCCTATCTGGCGCTCGCCGCGCTCCTTGCCGGCGTCCACCACGGCCTGACCAACCATATCGACCCCGGACCCCCCACCGTCGGCGATGGCTATGCCGCGGCCGAAACCACCGGCATCAAACTCCCCTCCAACTGGTTCAGCGCCGTCGACACCTTTGCCGCCTCCCCCATCATGGCCGACTATCTCGGCACCCGCTTCCAATCCATGTTCACCAGCGTCAAACGCACCGAGCAGGAGCGCTTCTTCGAAGTCGTCTCGCCGCTGGACTACGACTGGTACCTCAGGAATGCTTAACCGGCGCACCTTGTTCGGCGGCCTCGCTGCCGGCCTCACCCTCTCCGGCTGTGGCACCAAATGGCCAACGGGCGCCAATGGCGAGGAACTCCGCCTCAACCTCTACAATTGGGACACCTATACCGGCGAATCCACCCTCGCCGACTTCAAGAACGCCACCGGCATCGACGTCAAAATGAGCCTCTACGGCAACAATGACGAGCTCTTCGCCAAGCTCAAGGCCGGCAACCCCGGCTTCGATGTCATCGTCCCCTCGAATGAATTCGTCACCCGCCTGCGCATCTCCGACATGCTCGAGCCGCTCGACCACGTCAAAATCCCCAATTTCGCCAATCTCCTTCCCGAATTCCGCGACGTGCCCTTCGATCGCGGCCGCCGCTACTCCATCCCTTACACCTGGCTCGTCCTCGGCCTCGGCTACCGCAAGTCAAAGATCGACGGCATCCCCGACAGCTGGAAATGGGTCATGGACTCCGATCGCTACGCCGGCCGCATCGGGCTGTTCTCCGAATCCGACGACATCATTCGACTGGGCGCCAAATATCTCGGCCACTCGGTCCGCGGCGTCACCCCCGAAGTCACCCGCCAAGTCGTCGACATGCTTATCCGCCAAAAACCCAACATAAAGGTCTTCCACCACGACGAAGGCCAGGACCTGCTCGCCGCCGGCGATGTCGACATCATCGTCGAATACAACGGCGACATCGCGCAAGTCATGGCCGAAGACTCCGATCTCGGCTTCGTC
>JANPEP010000255.1:0-7830 GCA_031422995.1 Polymorphobacter sp.
TCGGCGGTGCCCCAGCGGGCGATCTGGTTGATGCAGAGGTTGCTGTGCGCGCCATAGCTGAGGCCGATGGCGGCTGAGGCGCGGCTGATTTCCTCGATGGCGATGACATGGGCGAGATAACCGAGGCCGAGGCCGCCGTCCGCTTCCGGAACGGTGATGCCGTGAAGGCCGAGGTCCCCGAGTTTTTTCCACAGGTCCATCGGGAAATGGTTGCTGGTGTCGATTTCGGCGGCGCGCGGCGCGATTTCGGCGGCGGCGAAGGCGGCGACGCTGTCGCGCAGCATGTCGATGGTTTCGCCATGGGCGTAGCGAAGCGGAGCGTACATCAACGGATTCCTGGCAAGCGGAGTTGGGAATAGGACATTCGGGAAGTTTAGGCTGGTTGCGGGAGAGGGGGAAGGGGGGAGCTTGCTTACGCGATCTCCACGAGCAGCATGCCGTCGGCGACCTGGTCGCCTTCGGCGATGTGCACAGTGGTCACGGTGCCATCGGCGCGGGCGGTGATGCGGTGTTCCATCTTCATGGCTTCGAGAACCAGCAGGCGGTCGCCGGCGCTGACAGCCTGGCCCGGGGTGACGTCGACGGCGAGGACGCGGCCGGGCATGGGGGCGGTGATGCGGCCGTCTGTAATGCCGGCGGCATGATGTTTGGGCGGGGCGCGACGGGCGAGAATGTACGTCTGCCCAGCGAGGCGAACTTCGACGTTTGCGGCGGTTTCGATGACATGGCCAGCAAGGGTGCGGCCGGCGACGTCGGCGGTTATGGTGGTTCCGCTGCGAGTGGCGCCGACTTCGCCGATGCTGTCGAGGCCGGCGACGCGGTAACGGCCGCCGACAGGGCGGATGGTGACGGCGTGGACGCTGTCGCCGCTCCAGAAGCGGACACTGCGTTCCTCGGGCAGGTTCAGTCGGAAGCCGCTGCGGGCGAAAGGTGAGGCAGCGGCCGTCGGCTCGGCAAGCAGCGGCGCCATGGCGGCGAGAAGCAGCGCGTCGTCCGGGACGTTGGTGGCCGGAGCGAGATCGTCGGCATGGCGGGCGATGAAGCCGGTATCGACATTGCCGGCGCGGAATTCGGCATGATCGGCGAGGCGGGCGAGGAAGCCGCGGTTGGATTTCAGCCCTTCGACGATGGTGCCACCGAGCGCTGCGACGAGGCGATCGATGGCGGTGGCGCGATCAGGGCCCCAGGCGATGACCTTGGCGATCATCGGGTCGTAATCGAGGCCGATGGCGCTGCCGGTTTCCACGCCGGTGTCGATGCGAACACCGGTACCGGTGCCGAATTCGAGGCGGCTGAGCGTGCCGGTGCTGGGCAGGAAGCCGCTGTCAGGGTCTTCGGCGTAAAGCCGCGCTTCCACCGCATGGCCGGTGCAGGTGAGTGCATCCTGGCTGGCCGGGAGCATTTCGCCGCGGGCGACGCGGAGTTGCCATTCGACAAGGTCGTGCCCGGTGATGGCTTCGGTGACCGGGTGTTCGACCTGGAGGCGGGTGTTCATCTCCATGAAGTAGAACAGCGGGTCACCGCTGGCGTCGGTGGCGTCGAGATCGAGGATGAATTCGACAGTGCCGGCGCCTTCATAACCGATGGCATGGGCGGCGGTGGCGGCGGCAACGCCAAGGACATGGCGCAGGCGGTCCGACAGGCCGGGGGCGGGCGCTTCCTCGATGACCTTTTGGTGGCGGCGTTGCAGGGAGCAATCGCGTTCGAACAGGTGGACGACGTTGCCATGGCGGTCGGCAAACACCTGCACTTCGACGTGGCGGGGACGCTGAATGAGCTTTTCGAGCATGACGCCGGCGTTGCCGAAACTGCTCTGGCCTTCGCGCTGGGCGGCCATGAGGGCATCTTGGAGTTCCGATGCGGCATGGACTTCGCGCATGCCCTTGCCGCCGCCGCCGGCGACCGCCTTGATGAGCAGCGGGAAGCCGACGCCTTCGGCAGCGCGTTGCAGGCGGACGAGCGACTGGTCGGTGCCCTGATAGCCGGGGGTGATGGGGACGCCGGCCTTTTTCATCGCGGCCTTGGCGGAATCCTTCAACGCCATGACACGCATGGCGTTTTCGGGTGGGCCAACGAAAATCAGCCCGGCGGCACGCACATCACGGGCAAAATCGGCGTTTTCGGACAGGAAACCATAGCCGGGGTGAATGGCATCGGCGCCGGTGCGTTTGGCGGCGGCGATAATGGCGGCGGCATCGAGGTAAGGGCGAGACTCCGCGGGGCCGATGGCGACGGATTGCGTTGCCTCGCGCACATGGGGGCTGGCGGCATCGGCATCCGAATAGATGGCAACGGTGGCGATGTTCATGGCGTGCGCGGTGCGGATGATGCGCCGGGCAATCTCGCCGCGGTTGGCGATGAGGAGTTTATGCATTTGCTGTGCTCATTTCGGGCAGCCCATGGGGTCGGCAGTCCAGGCAAGGGAAGTCAGCAGCCATTTGCCGCCATTCTTGATGAAGCCGAACGAATCGACGCCGCAATGGCTGCGTTTGCCGGCGATATCAATGGAGTAGGGCGCCCAGACGTGAGCGAAATCACGGGTGATTAGGATCTGTGGGTCGACCAGCCGTTCGTCGACTGCGGTGCCTTTGCGGGCGCGCATCCGCGTGGCGAAATCGGCGGCGGGTACAATGTCGAGGCTGCTGCTGCCGTCGGGCTTGAAGCGCTTTATTTGCACCAGCGTGCCGGGCTGTTGCAGCGCCAGGAAGCCATCGGCATCGTTGGTGTTGATGCTGGTCATCAGCGCGGCGAGGGCAGCGGCGACTTCGGCATACGCTGCGCCGGGGGTTTGGGCTGCGGCGGGAGACGCCAAAAGGGCGGCGATGACGAGGGTGCGGATCATGCGGCCCACTCCGGTTTGCGCTTGTCGAAGAACGCCGCCAGCCCTTCGCGGCCTTCGGCGGAGGCGCGGCGGGAGGCGATGCGAGTGGCGGTGAGGGCGCGCAAGTCGTCGGTGATGGCCTGGCCAGCGACATCGGCGACAAGCGCCTTGGCATCGGCGACGGCACCGGGGGCGGCGCTGGACAAATGCGCCAGCCAGTTGGTGATGACGGCATCGGCGGCGGCATCGTCGATGGCAGTTTCATGGGTCAGGCCGATGCGTTCGGCTTCGGCGGCGCCAAAGCCTTCGGCGGTGAGGAACCAGCGGCGGGCTTGGCTGGGGCCGATTTTCGCCACGACGAACGGCGAGATGGTGGCGGGCGTGAGGCCGAGGCGGACCTCGGAGAGGCGGAATTGCGTGCCTTCGATGGCGACCGCCATGTCAGCACAGGCGACGAGCCCGACGCCGCCACCGGCAACAACGCCATGAACGCGGGCAATGACGGGTTTGCGGCAGGTGTCGATGGCAAGCAGCATCGCCGAGAGTTTCATCGCATCGGCGTGATTCTCCGCCTCCGTCCATTCGCCGGCGCGGCGCATCCAGGCGATGTCGGCACCGGCGCAGAAGGATTTGCCGTTGCCCGACAGGATGATGGCGCGCACCTGGCTGTTGCTGCCCAGCGCAGTAAAGGCGGCGGTGAGGGCAGCGATCAGCGTTTCGTCAAAGGCGTTGTGACGGTCTGGCCGGTCGAGCGTGACGCGGGCGATGCCGCGATCGTCGATGGTGGTGGTGAGCATCGCGAAAAGGTCCTGAACGTGCCGGATTGGAGATAGGGGAACCGGAGCGAAAGGCAATGATGCTTCGTTCGGGGGTGACTTTTGCCGGCCGGTCGCCTACCTGCCGTCGCCGCATGATGAACCCTCCCCACACTGTTCCGCCCCGTATTTTCCCCAGCGCCCGCGAGGAGGCCAAGGTTGCCAATGCGCCGACCAGCGCGCCGCAGACCGAGCACCCCGCCTATGCGTTGGCATTTCAGGACAATGATTTCCTGCTGCGTGAGGATTTGCGGCCGGTGCGGTTCCAGCTGGAATTGCTCAAGGCCGAACTGGCGCTTTCCGAGGCCGGCATCGATTCGATGTTCGTGTTTTATGGTTCGGCACGCATCCCCTCGCCCGAAGAAGCGCAGGGCGTGCTTGACCGCGCGACGACCGAGGACGAGCGGGCGATTGCAGCGCGGCTGGTGGCGAAATCGAAATATTATGATGTGGCGCGCGAACTGGCGCGGCTGGTTTCGTGCAAGGGCGCCGATGGCGAACGCTGCTTCACGGTCTGTTCGGGCGGCGGGCCATCGATCATGGAGGCGGCCAATCGCGGTGCCGCTGATGCCGGGGCACCGTCGGTCGGCCTGAATATCGTGCTGCCGTTTGAACAGGTGCCCAACCCCTATGTGACGCCGGGGCTGTCGTTCCAGTTTCACTATTTTGCGCTGCGAAAGATGCATTTCCTGATGCGCGCCAAGGCGGTGGCGGTATTTCCGGGCGGCTTTGGCACGTTCGACGAGATGTTCGAGCTGTTGACGCTGGTGCAGACGGGGAAAGTCGCGCCGTTGCCGATCCTGCTTTATGGCCGCGAATTCTGGACCAAAGTGGTGAATTTCCAGGCGCTTGCCGACGAAGGCGTGATTGCGCGCGGCGATCTCGACCTGTTCCACATTGTCGAAACCGCCGAAGAAGGCTGGGCGATTGTTTCGGAACGCTTTGGGCTTTAGGCGGCAGGTGCTTCGGCAGGCGCCTCGGCTGGAGCGGTTTCGGCCGTAGCAGGGGCTGCTTCGGCAGGAGCGGCATCGGCGGGGACGGGTGGAACCGCCAGGGGCTTGTCGCTCTTGGAATTGAGATACACCAGCACCGCGGCGCGATCTTCGGGCTTGCTGATGCCGGCAAAGGCCATTTTGGTGCCGGCTGCATAGGTTTTGGGGCTGGCCAGCCAATGATCGAGGTCGTCCCAGGTCCAGGGTTTGCCCTTCATCGCCATCAACGCATCGGAATAGGCAAAGCCTGGTGAATGGTCATGCACATCGCCGACAATGCCATAAAGATTAGGACCAATGCCGGCGGCGCCGCCCTTTTCATTGTTGTGGCAAGCGGCACATTTCTTGAAGACCGCCTCGCCCTTTTCGACGCTGGCGGATGCGAGATAAAAAGCGATGGGCTTCGCTGCTTCGACAGGAGCCGCGGTTTCGGCCTCGGCGACAACGCCTTCAACAATATAGGATTGCTTTTCAGGCAGGTGCGGCCGGAACATGGCGCCCGTGATGATGTTGATGCCGAGCAATGAAACACAGGCGGCGAGCACCCAGCCAGCAATCTTGTTGAATTCGAAACTGTCCACGTCGTGGCTCCTGAAACGCGAGGCAGGCCGGCACAAAAGCGCCCTGCAAGAAGGGTGATTGCGGCGGTGCTATAGCAGGGGGGGCCATATCGGCAAGGCATAGCGTGTCGGTGCGACTTCCACGCGCGGCGATTTCGCTCTAACGCACCTGCGATGAGCAGCTATCCCCCCCTTGCCGATGCCCTTGTTCGTGACATGGCGGCGCGCGCCGCAACCAATCCGGCGGCGGCGGTGGCGTTTCAGGGGGCGCCCGGTGCCTATTCACACCAGGCCGTGCGGGAATTGTTTCCGGATGCGGCGGCATTGCCCTGTGCTTCGTTTGAAGATGCCATCGAGGCGGTGCAGACCGGCCGCGCCGGGCGGGCGGTAATTCCCATCGAAAATTCGCTGCACGGGCGGGTGGCGGACATTCATTTCCTGCTGCCCGAATCCGGGTTGGCGGTGATTGCCGAACATTTTGTGCGGGTCCGGCATTGCCTGTTGGGCACCGGCAGCATCGGCGACCTGAAGCAGGTCATCAGCCATCCCCAGGCGCTGGGGCAGGTGCGGAACCGTCTGCGCGGGCTGGGCATTGAGGCGGTGCAATATTTCGATACGGCAGCGGCGGCGGCACAGGTGGCGGGCGAAGGATCGCCGCTGGTCGGGGCGATTGCTTCAAAGCTGGCAGCGGAGCTTTACGGGCTGAAGATCTTTGCCGAAGGGGTGGAGGACGCCGACCATAATACGACACGGTTCGTGGTGCTGACGCGCGACGCGGTGGCCGTGCCGGCTGGCGTTCCGGCGATGACCAGCATCAATTTTGAAGTGCGCAACGTACCGGCGGCGCTGTTCAAGGCGCTGGGCGGGTTTGCTACCAATGGTGTCAACATCACCAAGCTGGAAAGCTATCTGCGCGATGGTTCCTTCGCCGCGGCGGAATTTTATGCCGAGATTGTCGGCTCGCCCGACGATGCGGGCGTGGAATTGGCGATGGAGGAGCTGCGCTTTCACACGAAATGGGTGAAGGTGCTGGGGACATATCCGCGGGTGCGGGAGCGGACGGCCTAACCCGGCGCGCGCAGCAGGTGGAGGCGCGCCTTGCCGTGATCGCGGACGGCGAGCACTTCCAGATCGGTGGCGAGTGCTTCCTTGCGGCCGGTTTCGACCGAAATGAGGGCGTGAGGGGCGATCCAGCCGCGTTCAGCAAGGCGAACCAAAGCTGTTTCGCCGAGGCCCGAGGCATAGGGCGGATCGAGCATGATGAGGTGGCACGGGGCAGGGGCATTGCCCAGCGTTTCGAAAGGCGCGGGGATCACATCGGCGCTGACCTTCATGCCGGCGATGTTTGTGCGCAGGGCCTTGACCGCGGCGGCGTCGCTTTCGACAAAGGTCGCGTGGGCGGCACCGCGGGACATCGCTTCAAGGCCCAGGGCGCCGGTGCCGGCAAAGCCATCGAGGAGACGCAGGCCTTCGAAGCTGCCGAGCCGGCTGGTGAGCATCGAGAACAGCGCCTCGCGGACGCGATCGGCGGTGGGGCGGGTGGCCTGGCCCGGCGGCGCGACGATTGCACGACCGCGCCAATGACCTGAAATAATGCGCATTTTCAGCTTCGGGAGAGTGATTTGCGCAAGGATGCAACCACGCCATCGGGCACTTCATCGGCATCGCGGGGATCGAGGTCGCCGAGTTCGATGGGGCCATAGGCAACGCGGATCAGCCGGCTGACCTGGAGGCCAAGATGTTCGAGGACGCGGCGGATTTCGCGGTTCTTGCCTTCGGTGAGGGTCATGGTCAGCCACAGGTTGCGGCCGGTGCGACGCTCGATTTCCGCGTCGATAGGGCCATAGCGCATGCCGTCGATGGTCAGGCCTTCGATCAGGCTTTCGACGGCGGGTTGCGAGATTTCGCCATAGGCGCGGACGCGATAACGCCGGGGGACGCCACTGGTGGGCAGTTCGAGGGCGCGTTTGAGGGCACCATCGGTGGTGAGCAGCAACAACCCTTCGGTGTTCATGTCGAGGCGGCCGACTGGCACGACCCTGGGGAGGCCGGGTGGCAGGATGTCCATGATCGTCGGGCGGCCACCGGGGTCGCGTGCGGTGGTGAGGAAGCCTGCGGGCTTGTGGAAGCGGAACAGGCGCGAGGGTTCGAGTGCGGCGACGGGATCACCCTTTACGGTGATGCCTTCGAGGCTGTTGACGACGATGGCCGGGGTGGTGAGGACGGTGCCGTTGAGCGCGACTTCGCCCTGGGCGATCATGCGTTCGATGTCGCGGCGCGAGCCAATGCCGGCGCGGGCAAGCAGTTTTGCGATGCGCTGGGGTTCGACGGGCACGTTGGGATTGGTGCGCGCGGCCTGGCGTTCGGCGACGCGGGCATCGCCGCGCCCCCGGCGTCCGGTGGGGGCATTGGGGGGCAGATGGGAGAAGGCGGCGGGGTTGGAGCGGGGGGATGGCCGGCCGGCGCGTGGCGGGCGGGCGAGGGCCTTGGGTGCGCTGCCGGGAATTTTGGGCAAGCGGCCGCCGGGGATGTGGCGGCGGCGATCGGCCTGCGACTCCTGTCGATCGGCTTCGCGGCGCGAAGTGGTGATGGTTTCGTCCTGGGCACGCGGCGGGCGCGGCCGTGAAGGGCGTTGCTGTGAC
>JANPEP010000256.1:0-2912 GCA_031422995.1 Polymorphobacter sp.
CCAGGCCGCCGCCAAGGTCAGTGCGGGCGCCCCCGACAAGACCCGCTTCGCCGCCATGGCCAAACGCCTCGCCACCGATACCGGGATGAGCGTGGCGGACCGCGCCCTGCAACTCCACGGCGGCTATGGCTATCTCATGGACTTCCCCGTCGAACGCATCTTCCGCGACCTCCGCGTCCATCAAATCCTCGAAGGCACCAACGAAATCATGCGCGTCATCACCGCCCGCGAACTGCTCCGCAGCACCAACTAGCGGGTGACAGGCCGCCGCGGATCCCGAAACCCGAAATCCGCCTTCGACAGATCGGCATTATACTTTGCCCCCGACAATTGCACCGCGCTGCGCCCGCCCTGCGCGTCCAGCGCCGCCCATCCCGCCAGCGCCAGTCCCCCCGGCGCCGCCGCATCGCGCCGAAAACTGATCGCCAGCGTGCCAAACTCCGGCCGCTTCGGGTCACGCGCCTCGACAACAACGCCATTGGCATCGCTCGCCACCACCTTCGCCACCCGCGACAGATCCGGCTCCGACGCCAGCAAAATCCCCAAAGGTGTGGACTTCACCGGCCATTGCGACACCTGGTTCACGGCATAATCCACAAACGTCAGCGTCCGGCCATTGCCGACAATCAGCAGCTTGGCCTTGTCATACTGAAACCGGATTTTCCCCGGCCGCGCCAAAATCATCCGCCCTGTCAACACCTTGCCATCGGCGCCGGTTTGGGTGAACGCCGCCGACAGGCTGGTGGTGGCCTTCAACGATGCCGCAACATCGTCGATCGGCGCCGAAAGGGCAGGGGAGGCTGCGAGCAGGAGCGCGAGCGGCAAAATCTTGATCATGCGGCCCTAATGGAGGTGCATGGGTTTCGGCGCAATGAACGGAAGCGCAAGTGGCAGGAAGTAGCGTGGGCAAAGCCCACGCCGTCGGACGGGTTCGGCGCGCTTCGCCCGCGCCGCCCCGCCGGCCGCGCTACGGCGTCTCCGCGCGGCTTCGCTGCGCGCGAGCGCCTTAAGCGGCCGCCCCCAAATACCCCAACTGCGCCGCCTTGAAGATCGTCTGCGACCGATTCACCGCGTCCAGCTTCTCTCCCGCATTCTGGATATGGAACCGCACCGTCGCATGGCTGCGCGCCAATATCAGGCTGATCTCCTTGTCGGTCTTGCCGATGCTCGCCCAGCGCAAACACTCGACTTCGCGCTTGGTCAGCTGCGTATCGCTCGGCAACCACTGCCGCGTCCGGTGGGCCTTGGTATATCCCGCCACGAACCGATGCGACAACAGCCCCAATATGTCGGCATGCGCTTCATATTCCACCGAAAGATCGTCGCGTGTCTTGTCCCAGCCATTAAAGCTCACCGCGCCGATCTGCCCGAACGGCAAATGAATCGGAATCACGATCGCACAGCGCGTCAACGCCCGCTTCTCGAAATGATCGAGGCCGATCTGGTCCAGATACCGGTTCGGCTGCCGCGTGTGGAACCCCTGCGCATTCACCCAGAACGGCTCGGACTCATACCGGCAAGCCCGCGGCAATGGCGAGGACAGCGCCAGCCGCGTATCCGCCCACCAACGCTCGCCCTCGCCGGTCCAGCCGAACACATCGGCCGCCAGCACATTGCCCTCGGCATCCAGCATCGTCTGCTTCGATGCGATATTGTCGCAAACCGCGACCCGCAAATCCCCCAGCCGCTTGGAAATCTCGCGTAACGCTTCGGCGGCGGGCCGCACGTCATCAAGCGTCCGAACCGAAACGGCGGCGAGATCGGCAGACAGATCCATCACGGCAACTCCCCAGGAA
This sequence comes from Polymorphobacter sp., assembly GCA_031422995.1. Classification (GTDB taxonomy): domain Bacteria; phylum Pseudomonadota; class Alphaproteobacteria; order Sphingomonadales; family Sphingomonadaceae; genus Sandarakinorhabdus. Next base: position 1,797 of record JANPEP010000256.1, read on the forward strand.
AGCCCTTTGCACAGCCTCTTTCGGGCGGCGCGACTTCCCACAAATGAGCGGTGTCGCGCTGGCCCCTCCCGGGCCTAGGATGCATCGGACGAATGCAAAGAATAGTCTTTGCGCGGCGCTCCCGCAATGCCGCGCAAGGGAAAGGATGCACGGATGACCGACCAATATTGCACAACCTGCCGATTCTGGACCCAGACTCGCGTCGAAGGCCCCGGCGTTCCGGGCATCCCCGGCTCCCCGCCGCAGGGCGAATGCAAACGCTATGCCCCCCATCCCAGCGTCGGCAGCGGCCATCGCCACGTCCTCTGGCCCATCACCGCCGCCGCCGATTATTGCGGCGAATGGACCGCCCGTCTGTCAGGAGCCTAAGGCCATGGCCACCGCCTTCGACTGGAAACAACGCCCGCTGCAACGCGTTGCCCCCGATCATCCCACCGGCACCCCCGCCGGCAAATTCCCCGATCCCGATCTCGGCACCGATCGTATCCCCGCCGCCCGCTACACCAGCCCCGAATACATGAAGCGTGAATGGACCAACCTCTGGTCAAAGGTCTGGCTGCTCGGCGGCCGCGAGGAACTCATCCCCGAATCAGGCGACTGGCTCAGCCATGAAGTCGGCAGCGAAAGCTTCATCTTCGTCCGCCAACCCGACGGCGCCATAAAGGGCTTCTTCAACGTCTGCCCCCACCGCGGCAATCGCCTCGTCCCCAAGGATGCGTCGGGCTTTTCCAACAGTTTCCGCTGCGGCTACCACCATTGGGAATGGCAAACCGATGGCGCTCTCAAGAACATCCCCGATCGCGAAACCTTCCCGCAGCTCCAGGCCCCCGACACCAATTGCAAACTCGGCCTCAAGGAAGTCCGCACCGAGTCATGGGGCGGCTTCGTCTGGTTCACCATGAACAAGGACGGTGCCTCGTTCCGCGAATATATGGGCGTCATCCCCCAACACCTCGACCCTTATAAATTCGAGGCCATGAAGCTCATCGACTGGAAAACCATCCGCTGGGACTGCAACTGGAAAACCAGTGTCGATGCCTTCAACGAAACCTATCATGTCCAGGGCATTCACCCCGAATTGCTCTCATGGCTCGATGATTGGAACGTCCAGATCGA
>JANPEP010000257.1:0-1842 GCA_031422995.1 Polymorphobacter sp.
CTTGCGGCCGCGCGCCAGCTCGAAGGCCGTGCGCGCCACGCGCTCGATTTCACTGGTGGTATAGACATGGGTGTTGACGCCGCGGCGCTGGCCATCGGGGAGGGTCTCGATGCCGCGCGGCTCGCCGAAATACACCCCGCCGGTCAATTCGCGCACGAACAGGATGTCGAGCCCTTCGACAAAGATGCGCTTTAGCGACGACGCCTCGGCCAGCGCCGCAAAACACCGCGCCGGGCGGAGGTTGGCATAGACATTCATGCCGGCGCGCAAGGCCAGCAACCCCGCCTCGGGGCGTTTGTCATAGGGCTGCCCCGCCCATTGCGGCCCGCCCACGGCGCCCATCAACACAGCATCCGATGCCTTGGCTGCGCTCAGCGTTTCCTCGGTCAACGGCACGCCATCCGCATCGATCGCCACGCCGCCGAAACGCGCCTCGGTAATCGCCAGATCGAGCCCCTGGCTGATCAACCGCCCGGCCACCCGCCGCGCCACGGCCGTCACTTCGGGGCCAATGCCATCGCCGGGAAGCAGCAGGAGAGTCTTGGTCATGGCTATTTACTTTTCTACGAGTGTCAGGCGGCGCGCGTGGCGGCGCCACCGATCCACGGCCGCTCATCGGCCAGCCGCTTTTCATGCGCGGCAATATCGGCATCCATCGCCACTGTCAGGCCAATCTCGTCCAACCCGTTGACCAGGCAATGCTTGCGGAACGGATCGATCGGAAAGGCGAACCGATCCTGAAATCCCGTCGTCACCACCTGATTCTCCAGGTCGACGGTAATGGCATCGGTCGCGGCCACAGTTAGCAACCGGTCGATCTGGTCCTGCGGCAACACCACCAGCAGCATGCCATTCTTGAAAGCATTCCCCGAAAAGATATCGGCAAACGACGGTGCGATCACCGTGCGGATGCCCATGTCGGCCAGCGCCCAGGGCGCATGCTCGCGGCTGGAGCCGCAGCCGAAGTTATCCCCGGCGATCAGGATCGGCGCGCCCTTGTTGCGCTGCGTATCGAAAATATTGTCGGGGTCCTGGCGGATGACCGTGAACGCTGATTTGCCGAGGCCCGTACGGGTGATGGTCTTCAGAAACCGCGCCGGAATGATGACATCAGTATCGACATTTTCGGCGCCGAACGGAATGGCGGTGCCGGAGAGGGTGGTAAAGGGCTGCATGGCCTCGCCTGATGCCAGAGTAAGGGGCAAGAATCTACCGCGGCAAACCCGGCTGCCATTTGAAGCCGTCGCCAGCGCGAACCACCTTGCCGACACCCGGATAGGGGAAGTGCGGCGAAAACACCGTTTCACCGCCATCCGCCAGCCGCGTCAGCACGGCCCGCCGCGCCTGTGCGCCGACCACGGCATCCTTGTCATACCCCATTACCCAATCTGGCCGGGCCAGCGAAACGATATAGCTGTGCGCCGAATCACCGATGGCGAGCAACTTGGCCTTGCCCGACGCAATCTGATAGCCGCTGTGGCCGGGCGTATGACCATGGAGGTCAACCGCGGTGACGCCGGGCACCAGCACTACACCCGGCGCAAACGGCTTCACCTGGTCCTTGATGCCGGTCACCAGTTTGGCGTTGGCCGGCGCCGACTGGATCGCCGCCCATTCCGCCGCCGCCATATGCACCCGCGCCTTGGCGAACACCGGCTTGCCATCGGCACCGACCAGCCCGCCGACATGATCGCCATGACCATGGCTGATCAGCACATCGGTAATGGCATCAGGTGCGACTCCGGCCTTGGCCAGGCTGGCAAGCATAATGCCGCGCGGGCCGCCATAGCCGGTGTCGACCAGCACCAGATGACCCGGCAATCGCACCAGCAGCACATTGAC
>JANPEP010000258.1:0-7218 GCA_031422995.1 Polymorphobacter sp.
GCATCGACCTTGTAGTCCGAATAGCGCGCACCGGCTTCCAGGGTCAGGCTTTCGAAGAAAGGCTTGTCCTGGATCAGCGGGGCGATGATTTCGCCATAGACTTCCTTGACTTCATAACCACCGGTGATGTTCGGAGCAGCGCCGCCGGCACCACCCAGTTCACCCGGCGTCTGGGCCAGAAGGTCCGAACGCTGTTCTGCGTGATACTTGCGATACTCGGCACCAACGGCAAAGCCGATTGCATCCGAAGCCATCGGGATGGAGACACCAAAGTCACCCGAAACCACACCGCGGACCTGCGCCAGCGACGACTTGTTGGTCGTGGTGCTTTCGCCCTGGATGTAATCTGCACCAGCCTGGCTGATCGAACCCGCCGGGCCGAACCAGTTGATGGGGACGCAACCAGCGGTCTGGCAGACCGGGTTGGTCGAGGTGCCGTTGATCAGCAGCGAGTTGCGAACGCGCGAAGCGAGCACATAACCCTGCAGGGTCTGGCGGTTCTCGGATTCACCATAGGAGCCCGACAGGTCCCAATCGATGGAGTTGGTCAGCTTGCCCTTCAGACCGGCACGATAATCAAAGATCGTCGTGGAGAAGTCGCTGATGCGCGGCCCGACTTCGATCGTGCGACGTTGCAGGTTCAGGCTGACTTCACGGTAGTTCGGATCAGCCTTTCCAGTTGCGGTCGCAGCAGCAGCGCACTCGGCTGCGGTGAAGCGTGCCTTGTACGTGGGCTTGCCATCCACCGGCACGCCGACGTTGGCGGCGCAGAACTGGCCGCGCAGGCCGGCGGGCAAGAACGGGTTGTTAAGGTTGATCACGACAGGGGTGCCGAAGGCGCCCGACGGAGCGATGATCGTCTTCACATTGTTCTTGGAGAACATGCCGCGTGTGTAGAACTGCAGGTTGTCGCTGACATCATATTTGGCAGCGCCATAGATGTTGAAGCGTTCAAACGGCGTCTGGAAGATGTTGTATGGGTTGAAGTTGAACGGTGCATAAAGCGCACGTGCGGTGCCGCGAGCCGGATCAAACTGAAGGTTGCCGTTCGGAGTCGCCGGGTTGACACTCGGCAAGCCGGTGGCAGCATCGATCGGGCGCGTGCCAGAGAAGCGCGACGGGATCGAAGTACCCGAACCCGATGGGCCGCCGGTGAAGCTGGACAGGCCGGTGATCGAGAAATCGCGAGCACCCTGATAAACCGGATCGGTCTTCTGATAACCCAGCGACAGGACTGCGTTGCCGCGGCCTTCGTCGAAATTGCCACCAATGGTCAGATCGGCGCGAACCGACTGGCCGTCGCCGCGCTCGGTCAGGCCGGTGCCCAACTGAAGATCAACGCCGGAGAAATCCTGCTTGGTTACAAAATTGACGACCCCGGAGATGGCATCGGCGCCATAGGTCGTCACGGCTGCACCGGTCAGCGCGTCAACGCGCTCGACGTGGGCCAGCGGGATGTTGTTAAGATCGACGCGACCAGCGAGGCCCGACGGGGCGATGCGGTTGCCATCGAGCAGAACGATGTTGCGGGTCGAACCGATGCCGCGAAGATCGACGTAGGAAGCGCCGCCGTTGCCGTTGTTGACGGCCGAACCGATGTTCGGAACGATACCGGGAATGTCGCGCAGCACTTCTTCAGCGACGTTCGAAGCGCGCAACTGAATGGTGTCGGCCGTGGTCACCGTGATCGGCGCCGACGAAACCAGGTTGGGGTTCTTGATGAGCGAACCCGTGACGACGATCGTGCCTTCGTCTTCAGCGACGGCGGCAGCAGCCGTGGTGGTGCCGGCAGCAGTCTGCGCCAGGCCGGCGACCGGCGAAGCGAGAAGGGCGAGCACGAAAGTGGCAGCGCCACCCCGCAGGGCAGCCCGGTTGAGCGAGGACTTCGCAGAGATCACAGGTTGGTTCCTTTACGTAAAAATTGTTGCGCGATGACCGACGCAACCGCCCACCACCCAAGAATGGCACCCGATTCGCCGATTGACCCTGCCCCTCAGCAGCGCACCGCTCCAGCCATGACGGCCTTACCGGCCTCTCTCGTCCAACCATGGCCGCGCTGTAAAGCCGAAGGCGCACCCGCCCGTTATTCCAATGACTAGTGTTGCAGCTTGGCAACAGCGCGGCGTCTGTCCCGTGACAGCAGGATCACCCCGGTTCAAAGCCCTGCAATCCGCGACCTGCCGCATCCAGCGCCGCGACATAATCCGCCAGCAGCCCACGCTCCGCGATGCCGATATGCGGATTCCAGGTGTCGATGATCAACACCGCCCGCAATTGGTCCGAGCCATTCCACGCCTCATGCTCGATGGTGTCGTCGAACGCGAACGCCTCGCCTTCCACCCACGCCCGCGTCTCGTTGCCAACGCGAAAGCCACACTCTGGCGGCACGATCAACGGCAGATGGATGATCGTCCGCACGTTGGTCGCGCCGGTGTGGGGCGGAATCCGGGTTTGCGGCTTCAACAGGGAAAAAAACGCCACCGGCCCGCGCCCCGGTAGATCGAACAGCGGCAACCCATCGAGCACCGCCGCCGTGGTTGGGCACCGCGCCCGCACCGAATCCTGGTTGATGCCGTGTTGAATCAGGAATTGTGCTGCCCAGGCGTCACTGTGGTTCAAGTCCGCCCATTGGTTGACCGGCGCCCCCGCTGGATAGGCCACATAAGGGGCAAAACCTTCGCCGCCCGCCGCCAGCAACGCCTGCAGTTCCGCGCGTATCGCCGGCGTCGCCGCCTCGAGCTGTTCCAGCCACGGGAAATGCGAACGGGCAAAAAACTGCTCCGCCGGCAGATAGGGATAATTCATCACCAGTGGCTGATGTTGATACAGCCGCCGCCGCCCCAGCGACGCATCGACAAAATGCCGGAAGCGCCGTGAATCATCGTCGCCCATGCCCGACAATGATGGCGCCAGCGCTGCGTCCAGCCGTTCCGAAAGCCGGTCATTCGCCGTTGCCAGTGCGGTGCGGGCATGGGCCAGCCCGGCGGAGAACCCCGGGCCATTTTGCGCCCGGGGGTCGGTCGCCGCCACCAGTCGCTGATAATAGTCCAGCGCCGCTGCCATGTCTCCGCGCCCTTCGAGTGCGCGGCCCTTGCACAGCAACGCATGGTCGAAATAGGGATCGAGATTGAGCGCCCGGTCCAGCGCCGCAATCTCTGCGCCACCATCACCCGCCGCGCCATGCGCCGTCGCCAGATTATACCAAAGCAATGCCGATACAGGGTCGGCCGCCGCCGCCCGCGCCAGCAACGCCGCCGCCGTGGCTGCATCGCCTTGCCCCAGCGCGCGCAGCCCCGCCGAATTCAGCGCGGCAGGATCATCGGCCATCGTCATGCTTCCCTGTTTTCAACAAACCCGCGGGGTCCACCCGCACATCGGTCCAACTGACGCCCCAGTGCAAATGTGGACCTGTGGCGCGCCCGGTGCGCCCCACCGCGCCGATTTGCTGGCCTTGCTTAACGACATCGCCCGGTTTCACATCAATCCGCGACAAATGCAGGAACGCCGAAACCAGCCCAAAGCCATGGTCGATCATCACCAGATTGCCCTCCAGCGTGAACGGCCCTTCGGCAAGCCGCACCACGCCTGCCGCCGGTGCCACAACTGGTGCGCCCGCCGCCGCGCCGATGTCCAGCCCGGCGTGCGGCGCGGATGGCGTGCCGGCATAAATGCGCTGCGACCCGAACACGCCGGTCACCGGGCCCTTGGCCGGCGCGATGAAGGATTGCCGCCAATAGGGCAGGGTCGACACCTCGGCCCGTGCCGCCGCAACCTTGGCCAATTCGCCCGGCCGCCGCGCCTCGAACTCGGCATCGGGCACCGGCCGCAGCGGCAGTGTCGGCAGGTTCTGGGTTCGCCATTGGCGCGGTGTCACCGTTACAGGCCAGGTTTGCACGGCTGCCGCCCCCGGCGGCGTCCTCATCAGCGCTGCCGCCCCCGGCGGCGTCCACACCAGCGTTGCCGACGCCGGCGCGTCGCGGCCAAAGCCGATGATGTAATCCCCCGCCGGCGTCATCGGCACGGGTTTGCCATCAAGGGTCAGCTTCCCGCCGGGCTGCGGAGCCTGTGCCCGCACGATGCCGCCCTGTTCGGCCACCATGCCGGCTGGCGCGGTTTCGGCGACCGCCGGAACCGCAACCATCAGCAGCATTGCCGCCAGTCGCTTCAAATCCGGCCCTTCTCGCGCAGCTCCTGATACCGCTTTGTCGCGGCCGCCGCGTCGAAATAGGCTTCCTGCAACTCGCTGCTCCAATATCGCAGCGCCGGCAGCCCGATGCGCTTGCCCGTGACGGCACAGGTCACGAACTCCCCCGGTGCCAGCACGTGATAAGAGCCGGAAAGATAGCGCAAACGCGCCGGCCGTCCCAAAGTATCGAGCATCAGAATAACCTTCCCTGCACGGGCGAACCCGTTGTCACCGGCGTTTCGCCATCCGCAAACCTGATCGTCAGCCGCGTTTCCGCCTTTGCCGCCGCGGCACTGCCGACCAACCTTCCCGAAGGCGCCAGCACCAGCGCATAGCCGCGCGCCAAGACTTGATCCGGCCCCAGTGAGCCGAGCAACCGCCCGGCCTGGTCCAGCCGCGCCTGCGCCCGTGCCGTGGCATTGGTGACCAGAAACGGTCGCAGCCGGGCAATCCGCGTGTCGAACCGCGCCCGTTCCCGGCCCGCCACACCGCGCGCACCGCGATCAAGGCCGGTTGTCGCCGCCGCCAGTGCCGATCGCGCCAGATCGCGGCGTCCGGCAATCAAGGCCGGGCGCAGTGCCGCGCCGGCGCGCTCGGCCCGGCCGCGCCAGAAACTCGCTGTCGCCCGCAGGCCGCGCGGCAGGCGGTCAAACACCTCATCCGCGCGCTGTGTCGGCAAGGCCAGCAAGGCCCGCGCCTGGGGCAAGCGCCGCGCCACGGCCTCGGCGCGCTCGCGCCGCTGGCTGATGGCCCGCGCCGCCGCCCGGTCCAGCCGCGCCGCCTGCATGGCCAGCGCCGCCCGCAATTCCGCCAACACCGGCACGGCGCGCTCGGCGGCGGCGGTGGGGGTCGGCGCGCGCCAATCGGCGGCAAAATCCACCAGTGTCGTGTCGGTCTCGTGCCCCACCGCGCTGATCACCGGAATGGCGCTTTCGGCCACGGCACGCACGACGATTTCCTCGTTGAACGCCGCAAGATCCTCGATCGAGCCGCCACCGCGCGCCACGATGATCAGGTCCGGCCGCGCTACCTTGCCGCCCGGCGCAATCGCGTTGAAGCCGCGCACCGCCGCCGCCACCTGGCCTGCGGACGCTTCGCCCTGCACCGCCACCGGCCACACAAGCACATGGCGTGGAAACCGGTCTGCCAGCCGGTGCAATATGTCCCGGATCACCGCCCCTGTCGGCGATGTCACCACGCCGATGACGCGCGGAATATAGGGCAATGGCTGTTTGCGTGCGGCGTCGAACAGGCCTTCACCTGCCAGCTTCAACCGCCGCGCCTCGATCTGTGCCAGCAGCGCACCGACCCCCGCGGGCTCCATGCGTTCGACGACGATCTGATACTTCGACCGCCCCGGAAATGTCGTCAGCTTGCCGGTGGCAATGACCTCCAGGCCATCCTCGGGCCGGAACGTCAGCGTCCCGGCATGGCCCTTGAACATCACCAGGTCGATGACGGCGCGCTCATCCTTCATCGCGCCATACCAATGGCCCGAGACATGGCGCTTGAACCCGGTCAACTCGCCGCGCACACGCACCTGCCCGAACGCTGTCTCGACGGTGCGTTTCAAGGCGCCGGCAATCTCGCTCACCGAATATTCGGGCGTGTTGCCGGCACCGGGTTCTGGGCCGGGCTCTGAACCGGTGTCGGCGGGGGAGGGGGCTTCGCTCACCCCTGTCTCATAGAATGTGTGCGGCGCAGGGGGAAGGGCAGGTTGAAGCCTGCGCTGACCCTGTTATGAGCCTCCCCATGAACGCGCCCACTCCCTTCGACATTCTCGTCCTCGGCAGCGGCGGCCGTGAACACGCCCTGTGCTGGAAACTCCGCCAGTCGCCCCACACCGCGCGGCTGCTGTGTGCCCCCGGCAATGCCGGCATCGCCCAAGTTGCCGATTGCGTCGATCTCGACATCATGGACCCGCAAGCCGTTACCGCCTTCGCCCGAACGCACAATATCCACCTCGTCGTCGTCGGCCCGGAAGGCCCGCTGGTCGCCGGCGTCGTCGATGCCCTGCGCGCCGCCGGCATTGCCGCATTCGGGCCGACAGCGGCCGCCGCCCGGCTTGAAGGGTCGAAAGGTTTCACCAAGGATCTCGCCCGCGCCGCCGGCATCCCCACCGCAGGTTATCGCCGCTTTGCGTCGGCTGCCGATGCCCATCACTATGTCGCTGTTCACCCGCTGCCCGTCGTCATCAAGGCCGATGGCCTTGCCGCCGGCAAGGGCGTCACCGTCGCCGAAACCAACGAGGAAGGCCTTGCTGCCCTGGCTGAAATCGATGGTCCGGTGGTCATCGAGGAATGTCTGACCGGTCCCGAAGCCAGCCTGTTCGTCCTCACCGACGGCAAGACCGTCTCGATCTGGCCCTCGGCCCAGGATTACAAGCGCACGTTCGATGATGACACCGGACCCAACACCGGCGGCATGGGCGTGATCTCGCCATCGCCGGTCCTCACCGATGCGTTGCTGTCCCGCGCCGTGGCCGAGATCATCAAGCCGACGCTGAAGGCGATGAACGATGCTGGCACCCCCTATACCGGCGTGCTTTACGCCGGGCTGATGCTGACCGCGCAAGGGCCAAAGCTCATCGAATACAACTGCCGCTTTGGCGATCCCGAATGCCAGGCACTAATGCTCCGCCTCGACAATGATCTTGTCGAGATCCTGCTCGCCTGTGCCGAAGGCCGCCTGCACGATGCGGCGGCGAGCTGGTCCTCCGAAACCGCCGTCGCAATCGTCTATGCCGCCATGGGCTATCCCAAGGCGCCGATTACCGGCACCATCATCGAAGAAATCGCAACTGCCGAAGCCCTTGGCGTCGAGGTGTTCCACGCTGGCACCCGCCGCACCGACGCCGGAAAGCTCGTCGCCGCTGGTGGCCGGGTGCTTGCCATTTCGGCGCTCGGCCATGATCTCGGCGAGGCCCGGTCGCTGGCCTATGCGGCTATCAGAAAGATTCGCTGGCACGGTGGCTTTTATCGGCGCGATATCGGCAAAGTCTGACGAACAGGACCTTTTGGGGAAAGCGACCA
>JANPEP010000259.1:0-9057 GCA_031422995.1 Polymorphobacter sp.
CGGCATAGTGCCCGTGGGCGTCTTCGGGGCGGTCCTGCCCTCACCATCCACAGCTTTGCGGTGGGCCCCTCCCTCTCCCGCTTTGCGGGAGAGGGGTTTGGCGAAGGTTGGAGGCTTTGATTGGGGAGGTGGGTACCCCCACCCCGCTCGGCTGGGGCCGAGTCGCCCTCCCCACAGGGGGGAGGGAGTAGTAGGATTATCCGACGATTTCGGTCTGGGCGAAGAAGTAGCTGATTTCTATGGCGGCGTTTTCGTCGCTGTCGGAGCCGTGCACGGAGTTGGCTTCGATCGATTCGGCGTGGACCTTGCGGATGGTGCCGGCATCGGCGTTGGCCGGGTTGGTGGCACCCATGATGTCGCGATAGGTCGGGACGGCGTTTTCGCCTTCGAGGACCTGGACAACCACGGGGCCGGAAATCATGAAGGCGACGAGTTCGCCGAAGAAGCCGCGTTCGCTGTGCACGGCGTAAAAGCCTTCGGCCTGGGCCTTGGTGAGGTGCAGGCGCTTTTGCGCGACGATGCGCAGGCCGGCGCCTTCGATCATGGCGTTGATGGCGCCGGTCAGGTTGCGGCGGGTGGCGTCTGGCTTGAGAATCGAGAAGGTGCGCGTGATGGCCACGGGGGGACTCCGGAATTTGATTTTGGGGAAGTGGGGGGGCTGTTAGCGGGGTGGGGTGGGGATGGCAAGGAAGTTGCCCCTCTCACCCCGCTCGCCTTTGGCGAGTCGCCCTCTCCCGCAGCCGTAGGCGACGCCTTCGCGTCAACGGGAGAGGGAAGAATTTCAGGCGGCTTTTTCGAAGCGGCCGTCTTCGGTTTCGCGCCAATAGACCGGGCGGACGGTTTCGGATTTGGACAGGGTGCGCCAGCGGGAGCGGGCGGTTTCGACGCTGTCGGCATCGAACAGGAACCAGACGCGGGTGAGGCCGGTCAGGTCATCGGGGAGGTCGTCGCCGATTTGGGCGAGGCAATCGGCGGCGTTGGCGGCGGGCAAGGGTGCGGCGGTGAGGAGGATGGGTTGGCTGGCGGCGCGATCGGGGGCGTCGGTGTCGATGGCGTGGGGGTGGAAGCTGTCCGCCGGGGTGCTCCACAGTGCCACGTCGATGCGGGTGAGGAGCGCCAGGTCGGCGCTGCGGATGGCAATGCGGTGGCCGGCGGCGAGGGCCTTGGGGACGAGCTGGGTGAGGATCGCCTCCGGCGGACGGGTGGCGAGTTGGTAGAAGTTGATGTCGATCATTCGGTTTCGTAATTTTCGGCGATGAAGCGATCGAGGAGGCGGACGCCATAACCGGTGGCGCCCTTGTCATGCAGGGTGCCGGCCTTGGCAGCCCAGACCATGCCGGCGATATCCAGATGGGCCCATTTGACGCCGGGTTTGACGAAGCGCTTGATGAATTGGGCGGCGGTGATCGAGCCGCCTTCGCGGGGGCCGACGTTCTTGATGTCGGCGATGGGGCTGTCGATCAGCTTGTCATAGGCGTCGCCCAGCGGCATCCGCCACAGGCGTTCGCCCGATGTCTCGCCGGCCTTCAGCAGTTGCGCGGCGAGGCCATCGTCGTTGACGAACATGCCGCCATATTCATGGCCCAGGCTGACGATGATGGCGCCGGTGAGGGTGGCGAGATCGATGACGATTTCGGGGGCGAATTGCTCCTGCGCCCACCAGATGGCGTCGCAGAGGACAAGGCGGCCTTCGGCATCGGTGTTGATGACTTCGATGGTCTGGCCATTCATGCTGGTGACGACATCGCCGGGGCGTTGGGCGTTGCCATCGGGCATGTTTTCAACGAGGCCGACGACGCCGATGACGTGCGATTTCGATTTGCGGGCGGCGAGCGCGTGGAGGGCACCGGTGACGGCCCCTGCCCCGCCCATGTCCCATTTCATGTCCTCCATGCCGGCCGCGGGCTTGATGGAGATGCCGCCGGTGTCGAAGGTGACACCCTTGCCCACGAGCACAACGGGCTTTGCATCGGGGTTGCCGGTGCCGTTCCAGCGCATGGCCATCAGGCGCGGGGCGCGGCGCGAGCCTTGTGACACGCCGAGGAGGGCGCCCATGCCGAGGGCCAGCATTTCGGGTTCGCCCAGCACCGTAAGCTCGATGCCGAGATCGGCGAGGTTGGCAGCGGAGGCGACAAAGCTTTCGGGGTAGATGATGTTGGCGGGTTCGGAGACGAGGTCGCGAGTGCGCACGACGCCGGCGGCGATGGCGGCGAGGCTGGCATGGGCGGCCTCTGCACCGTCGGCGCCGATGATGTCGAAATGGGTGAGGGTGGGCTTGGCCTTGGGCTTCATGGTGGTGTGATATTTGTCGAAACGATAGCTGCGCAGCGAGGCGCCATGGGCGAGGTGGGCGGCGGCGGTGGCGAGCGGGATGGCGGCGGTGATGCCGGCAACGTCGACGGTGACACGGGTTTCGCCGCAGGACTGGAAGCGCGCGGCAATGGTGGCGCCGATGCGTTCGAAGGTGGCGGCGGTGGCTTTTTCAGCCGGGCCCATGCCGATGATGAGCAGGCGCGCGGCATCGAGGCCGGTGGGGGCGAGGATTTCGACGACGGCGGTGGCTTCGCCTTCGAAGCGGCCGGTTTTGAGGGCGCGGGTGACTTGCCCGGCGCTGGCGGTGTCGGCAGCGGTGGCGGCGGCGCTCATCATGCCGTCGGGGCCGGCGAGGACCACCAGGACATGGGGGGTGGCATCGGCGACGGCGGGGAAGGCAATGATCATCGGGCACCCTTTGGGGAAAAAATCGCTGCCGTTCGTCTAGAACGGGCGCGGCGATGGCGCAAACGGTGCCAAGCGCAGGTGGACGGGGCGCGATGACGCGGCTAAGCCACAGCCGTGCGTGCCGCCTGTCTGAATCGTAGTTTGCCCTTGCGTCCCATCCTGTTGGCGACGGCAACGCTGTTGGCTGTGCTGGCGGCCGCGGCGCCGGGCATGGCGCAGGAGGCCGTTGCGCCGCCGCGTGATGGCGGCGACATCATTGCCGCCGGCGACATGATCGATTTCGAGGCCGACACCATGGCCTATGATGACCGCGGCGAGATTGTCACGGCTTCGGGCACGGTGCGACTGGCGCGGGATGCTTGGAAGCTGTCGGCAGACAGCATCGAATATAATCGCCAGACCGGCGTGGTGGTGGCGACGGGCAATGTCGTGAGTGTCGACCCATCGGGCAACCAGGCGTTTGGCGACCGCATCGAATTGACCGATTCGTTGAAGGACGGCGCAATCGACAATATCCTGCTGGTGTTGAACGATGGCGGGCGGTTGGCGGCCAAGGAGGGCCAGCGCAGCGGGCAGACCATCACCTTGCGGCGCGCGGTGTATTCGCCGTGCGCGGTGGTCGATTCGATGGGGTGTCCGCACGATCCGGTGTGGCAGGTGAAGGGGCAGCGGATCAGTTACAACCGCGACCGCCACCGGATTTCGTATCGCAATGCCAGCCTGGAGATGTTTGGCGTTCCGGTGCTGTATCTGCCGCGTTTTTCGCATCCCGATGGCGAGGCCAAGCAGGTTTCGGGACTGTTGATTCCCGGCATCGAATTTACCCGGCAATTGGGGCTGGGCATCAATTTGCCGTATCATTTCGCCACGGCGCCGGACCGGGATGCAACGATAACGCCGCATTTCTATACGGCCGAAAATCCGGCGTTGCAGGTTTCGGCGCGGCGATTGCTGCGCGACGGGCCGATCCAGGTCGATGCGTTCTTCACCTATGCGCAATTGACCGAATTTGCCGCCGATGGGGTGACGGAAATCGACCGCGGCAACCAGTTTCGGGGGTATTTCGCCTTCAAGGGCCGGTTGCAGCATTCGCCGACCTGGCGATCGAGCTTTTCGGTGCGATTGACGACCGATGACACGTTCAACCGGCGTTATGGCCTGGATTATGATGACACGCTGCGCTCGACCTATGCGCTGGAACGCCTGACCAGCAATTCGTGGCTGTCGATTTCGGCCTGGGGATTCCAAGGCCTGCGGCCGACGGATGTGCCGGGCGAGATCCCTTTCGTGCTGCCGTTGGTGGATTATGATTGGCGGCCATCGGCGCCGGTGCTGGGTGGGCGCTTGCAGATTGGCGCCAACACCATGAACCTGTTCCGCACCGACGGGCAGAGCGTGCAGCGCGGGCTGGCCTTTGGACGCTGGGATCGCAGCCTGTTGACCGGGCTGGGCCAGCGGGTGACGGCGACGGCGATGCTGCGCGGCGACGTCTATAATGTTTCCGATCCGGACAAGGCGACTTTGCCCGAATATGCCGGACGATCGGGGCTTCATGGGCGCATCATTCCGGTTGCCGCCATCGATATTGAATGGCCGTTTGCCGGGCCGGCGCTGGGCGGCACCCAGACAATCACGCCGCGGCTGCAATTGGTGGCGGCGCCAAGCAGCCTGAACGATGGGCTGCCCAACGAGGATAGCCGGGCCATAGAGCTTGAGGACATCAGCCTGTTCGATCTGAACCGGTTTCCCGGATATGATCGTTTCGAAAGCGGCACACGGCTGAATTATGGTGTCGAATATACGCTGGACCGGCCAGGCTGGGCCTTGAGGAGCGAAATCGGCCAATCGGTGCGGCTGGCGGGGGACGGCAACGAGTTTCCACAGGGCACCGGGCTTTCGGATACGGTGAGCGATTATGTCGGACGGACCAACATCAAGTTCGGCAGCCTGGTGGAATTCACCCATCGGTTCCGCGTTGATCGCAACAGCTTTACCGTGCGCCGCAACGAAATCGACGTTTCGGTTGGCAGTCGCCGCACCTATGCAAAGGTGGGTTATGTTCGGCTGAATCGCGATATCCGGCTGGAGGATCTTGAGGATCGCGAGGAATTGCAGATTGGCGGGCGCGTCGCGTTCTCGCGGTTCTGGTCGGCCTATGGATCGGCAATCATCGATTTGACCAGCAAGACCGACAATTTCAATGCCAGCGGCGACGGCTTTACCCCGGTGCGCCACCGGATCGGGGTGGAATATGAGGATGAATGTTTCCGGCTGGGCGTCGGTTGGCGGCGCGATTACATCAGCGATCGCGATTTCCGGGCCGGCAACACGTTCCTGTTGACGCTGGCGTTCAAGACGCTGGGCAAGTGAGGCCGGGTGGTGGTGCTGTTTTCAGCATCTGTTAAGCGAAGGCGCGTTAACCGCTGCTTTGCCGTTCCTCGGCGCTTGCGCTATTGACCCCAGATGGTGGCCGCCCGCGGGCGCGGACCAGCACCGACCCAAGGCCCCGTTCGGAGACCGGAATGCGTTTCAACAAACCGCTTTTTGCCCTGCTGCTGACGACCACGCTTGCGGCCACCGCAACATCGTTGCAGGCGCAGGATTCCGCGCCGGCCGGGTTTTCGGCGGCGGAATTGCCGGAATTGCGGGTTATCGGGGAAATTGATCCGCAACTGCGTAAGGCACAGGCGATCGTCAACGGCGATGTCATCACCGACACCGACATCGACCAGCGCATGAACCTGGTGGTCGCGGCAAATGGCGGCAAGATTACCGATGAGGAGCGCCCGCGGTTGCGGTTGCAGGTGCTGCGCAACCTGATCGACGAGAAATTGCAGGTGCAGGAAGCGGCCAGCAACGACATCAAGGTGAGCGAAGCCGAAGTCGAAAAATCCTATGATCGCGTGGCGCAGAATTTCAAGCGGTCACCGGCCGCGTTCGAGCAATATCTGCGGGATGCAGGGTCGTCCCCGGCCTCCATCAAAGCGCAGATTCGCGGCGAATTGGCATGGAACCGCGTGTTGCGGCGCAAGGTCGAGCCGCTGGTCAATGTCGGCGACGATGAAGTGCAGGCAATCATCAGCAAGTTGAACGCCGCCAAGGGCAAGGAAGAATTCCATGTCGGCGAAATATTCCTGTCGGCAACGCCCGAGACCGAAGCCCAGGTGATGAACGATGCAGCGCGCATTGTCGGCCAGGTGCGCGGCGGCGCCTCGTTCGTTGCGTATGCAAGGCAGTTTTCCGAAGCATCGAGTGCCGGTGTTGGCGGCGATCTTGGCTGGGTGCGGGCCGAACAGTTGAATGATGCGGTGGCACCGGTGGTGACCAGCCTGCAAACCGGCAACCCCGCGACATCGGTCAGCGATCCGGTGCGGGTTCCGGGTGGTGTCGCCATCATGGCGTTGATCGACAAGCGCCAGGTTCTGGCCGCCGATCCCAGCGAGGCCGTGTTGAGCCTGAAGCAGATTTCGCTGCCCTTGGCGGCGGGGATTACCCAGGCGCAGGCCGAGAGCAAGGTGAAGGAATTCCAGGCGGCCACCCAGGCCATGGGCGGGTGCGGCCGGGTGGAGGAAATCAGCAAGGGTCTTGGCGCCGATGTGGCAATCAACGATGCCATCCGGTTGAAGGATCTGCCGCCGGCATTGCAGAACATCCTGGGCAAGCTGTCCATCGGGCAGGCAACTCCGGCCTTTGGTTCGGCCAAGGAGGGGTTGCGCGTGCTGGTACTGTGCGGGCGTGATGACAGCGCAGCGCAGGTCAAGGCGCCGAGTTTTGATGAAATCTATGCGCAGATGAACGAGGAACGCGTCAACATGCGGGCGCGGCGTTACCTGCGCGATCTGCGGCGCGATGCGATCGTCGATTATCGCTGATGGCGGGTCTTGTTGGTGAAATGCGGTGCCAGCCCGCGCTCCTGTGCATGATCCGACGATGAGCAATCCGGCACCTTTGGCGGTATCGATGGGGGACCCGGCTGGCATCGGCCCGGAGATTCTTGCTGCGGCCTGGGCGGCGCGCGTTGCCGAAAACTTGCCGCCGTTTTTTGCCATAGGGGATCGCCGGGCGCTGGAAGCCGTGTGGAGTGGCCCGATAACGACGCTGGCCGCGCCAGGCGATGCGGCGGCGGCCTTCGATACCGGGCTGCCATTGGTACAAGTCGATGACCCCGGCGAGATCGTGCCGGGGGACGCCAATCTGGCCGGGGCGCGCTGTGCGCTCGACAGCCTGGAAATTGCCGTCGGGTTGGCGCGCAACGGCTTTGCCGGCGGCATTGTGACTGGCCCGGTTTCCAAGGTGCAATTGTACAATATCGGTTTCAACTATCCGGGGCAGACCGAGTTCGTTGCCGAACGCTGCGGGATTGCTGCGTGCAATGCGGTGATGATGCTGGCCGGGCCGACGTTGCGAACGGTGCCGGTGACGGTTCACGCGCCCTTGTCCGAAGTGCCGCGATTGCTGACCACTGAGCTTATCATCGCCAAGGCGCGGGTGACGGCAAGGGCGCTGACGCGGGATTTCGGAATTGCGCGGCCGCGGTTGGTGCTGGCGGGGCTGAACCCGCACGCCGGCGAAAGCGGCACGTTGGGGCGCGAGGATCTGGATATCATCCGGCCGGCGGTCGAGGCCTTGCTGGCCGAAGATATTGATGCGCGCGGGCCTTTGTCAGCCGACACGATGTTCCATGCCGAGGCGCGGGCACATTATGACGTGGCGTTGTGCATGTATCATGACCAGGCGCTTATCCCGCTGAAAACACTACATTTCGAGGATGGGGTGAATGTCACGCTGGGTCTGCCGGTGGTGCGGACATCGCCCGATCATGGCACGGCGTTCGGCATTGCCGGCAAGTCGCTGGCCAACCCGAGGGCGATGATCGAGGCAATCCGCATGGCGGGGCAATGCGCGGCACGAAGGCTGGCGGGTTGAGCTTCGATCCATTGCCGGAGTCCTTTTTGCGCTTGCCGCCGCTGCGCGAGGTAATCGCGCGCCATGGGTTGAACGCCAAAAAATCGCTGGGGCAGAATTTCCTGCTAGATGGCAATCTGCTCGATCGGATTGCGCGGGTGCCGGGGTCGCTGGCGGGGCAGACGGTCTATGAAGTCGGGCCGGGCCCGGGGGGATTGACGCGGGCGTTGTTGGGCGCCGGGGCGCGGGTGGTGGCGGTGGAGCGCGATGCCCGGGCGCTGCCGGCGCTGGCGGAACTGGCGGAGGCGGCCGGCCAAGACGAACGGGGGGCCCGGCTGACGATTATCGATGGCGATGCGATGACGGTGGATGCAGCGGCAGTGGCCGGCGAGGGCGCGCATATCGTGGCGAATTTGCCATATAATATCGGCACGGCGCTGTTGACCGGGTGGCTGGATTGCGAGCCCTGGCCGCCGTGGTGGGCAAGCCTGACCCTGATGTTCCAGAAGGAAGTGGCGCAGCGATTGGTGGCGGCGCCGGGCAGCGGGGCTTATGGGCGGTTATCGGTGCTGGCGCAGTGGCGGACGACGGCGAAGATTGCCTTCACCCTGCCGCCGCGGGCGTTCATTCCGGCACCCAAAGTGGATTCGGCGGTGGTGCATATCGTGCCGGTGGCGCCGATGGCGGCGACCAGTGGCGCGCGGTTGGCGGCGTTGACGGCGGCGGCGTTCGGGCAGCGGCGCAAGATGTTGCGGGCGAGTTTGCGCGGGATGCCGGGAGCGCTGGAGGCGATGGTGGCGGAGGGGGTTAGCCCCGAGGCGCGGGCCGAGACGGTACCGGTGGCGGTGTTTGCCAAGGCGGCGGCGCGATTGTAGCGCAGCGCTGCGTGCTGCGCTGCGCGCCGACAGGCGCAAGCTCGACCGGCGAGGCGGCGGGGCCTTCGCCCGCCGAACTCGTCCGACGTCAGCATGGGCTTTGCCCATGCCCTTTCCAAGCCTAGTTCTTCGCCGCTTTCGGCGCTTCCGCAACCGCGACCGGCGTGTTCAGCGCTGTCTGCAGCCGCGTGGCGGCAGAGCAATCCGTCTTGCACAGCGCCTTGATGCGGGCGAGGTTGACCTGGGCTCGCGCCGTTGCGCCGCGCGCGATGAGCGCCTTGCCCTGGCCTTCTAGCGCCGCGATGTCCGACGGGTTGAGCGCCAGTGCTTCGCGGTAATATTTGACCGCCTTGCCGGGAAGCCCAAGCTTTTCATAACCCATCGCGATGCCGGTGAAGGCGGCGACATTTTTGGGATCGCTGGCCAGTGCCGCTTCATAGGCATCGATGGCGGCATTGGCATCGCCGCGCGCGAGCGCCGCCTGGCCTTCGGCGGCCATGCGGACCGATGTGGGTTTCAACACATCGTCACCGGGAACCGGCGCGGCGCCGATGGC
>JANPEP010000260.1:0-19634 GCA_031422995.1 Polymorphobacter sp.
AGCGCCGGTGGCATCACCGAAACCCACACCAGCATCGAAGCCGCCATAGGCTCCAATTTCGCCGACACCCTGTCCGGCACCGCCCAGGACAATCAACTCACCGGCCTTGGCGGCGATGATCGCCTGTCCGGCGGTGGCGGCAATGATGCGTTCCTCTATACGGCCCGCCGCTTCGGCGCCGATATCATCACCGATTTCAACGCCGGCGATCGCATCGATCTCTCGGCCCTCGGCGTCACCGATATCACTTCGCTCGCGCCCTTCCTCGCCCAATCCGGCGCCGATACCATCCTCACCCTCGGCTATGGTGGCAGCACCGAACGCCTCAATTTGTCCAATATTCAGCTGCCGACACTGACAAGCAACAGTTTCACCTTCAACACCGACACCAGCCCCCGCACCCTCACCGGCACCACCGCCCGCGACGTGCTGTTCGGTGGCATGGGCAATGATCTGATCGATGGCGATGCCGGCAATGACGCGCTGGTCGGCGCTTCTGGTGATGATCGCCTCGTCGGCGGCACCGGGCTCGATAATCTCTACGGCGGCTCCGGCAACGACACATATTTCGTCGATCAACCCGGCGACCTGATCTTCGAATCCCCCGGTGAAGGCGATGATCTCGCCATCGCATCGGCGGGTTACTATCTCTATGCCAACCTGGAACGCCTGCAACTCGCCACCGGCACTGGCGATATCTTCGGTGTCGGCAATGAACTCGCCAACACCCTCATCGGCAACGAAGCGCGCAACCTGCTCATCGGCGGCGCCGGCAACGACACGCTCTCCGGCGCCGGCAGCGACGACGCCCTGTTCGGCGAATCCGGCAACGACACGTTGAACGGCGACAGCGGCATCGACTATCTCGTCGGCGGCTCCGGCAACGACACCCTCGACGGCGGCGATGGTGCCGACGCGCTTTATGGTGAGGATGGCAACGACACGCTCATCGGCGGCTATGGCTTCGTTACCGACATTCTCGTCGGCGGCGCCGGCGATGACACACTTTACGGCGATTTTGGCGGCCTCGGCGACTATGACATCATGAACGGTGGTGATGGGAATGATGTCTACTGGGTGGACACCCCCGCCGATCTGACCTTCGAGGCGGCGGGCGGCGGTGTCGACACCGTGCGGGCGGGCATCGCCGGCGCTGGATATTATCTCTACCCCAATGTCGAGAACCTGATGCTCGAAGGCTATACGCCCTTCGGCGTCGGAAACGACCTCGACAACGTCCTGACTGGCAGCTTCGCGCCCAACTACCTCCTCGGCGGCCAGGGCAACGACACGCTGAACGGAAAGGCCGGTAACGACGTGCTCTTCGGTGAATCCGGCGCCGACCTCTTCATCTTCGAACGCGGCACCGGCGGCGACGTCATCGGCGACTTCCAGGCGGGTGTGGACAAAATTCAACTCACCGGCCTGGGTTTCGCCAGTTACGCCCAACTCACCGCCAATTTTGTCGAAGTCGCCGGCACCACCGCCATCAACCTCGGCCAGGGGGATTTCATCGTCCTCAACGGCATCACAAATGCTGTACTCACTGCCAGCGATTTTGTGCTCGGCTGAACAGATTTAGACCACATGGCCAGTAAACTCGTCACATATGTCATGATTTTGTACAAATCTGGAGATTTTACACATAACTGACTATCAAGTGCTGACTATGCCCAGTATAGCGTGAGATATAATTCGCCAGTCCGGGTATTCATAAATGACAGTCAGCATTTCGTCCGACGGACAGCAATTTACCCTCGCGCCCTTTGCCACTGAAACATCGTTCGGTTCGGTCAATCCTCTGGCGAATGCGATCCAGGTTTATGCTGAAAATGTTGGCATCAACATCTCCGGCAATGTTGCCGGCGGCAATGACATCGGCATCCTCCTCGATACCCGCGCACGTACCATCAATCCTGATCCCTATGCCGGCGCGTCACCGCGACCCTATATCTTCGACAATAGTTCAATGGCTGTTGTTGTTGCAGCTGGCGGCACTGTCGCAGGCTCAACTGCCATCGCGCTTAACGTCAGTCCCTTCAACACGCCCGATCCGGATTCATTCGGCTATATCGGGCTTGGCGGCCGTGCCTTGGCCAGCGTTGACAACAGTGGCAGCATCATCGCCAACAATGGCGGCTTTGCGCTGTTCACCCAAGTGATCAACCATCTCACCATCTCCGGCGCAACCTTCACATCGGTCATCAATCGTGGTTCCGGTACCATTGGCGCCATCGAGGCTGACATGACGAGCCTTGCCAACGCCGGCCTGATCGATGGCGCGCAGCGATCGGCAGTCCAGACCTTGCGCGATACCAGCATCAACAATAGCGGCACCATTACCACAGCCGGCGCCGTCGCCACCATCCGCACCGCGACCGCCAGCTTGGTGAACGAGATCGTCAACAGCGGTACGATCGCCGCCACTGGCTCCGGCATCGCCATCCAGGCCAGCTCCGTCTCCATCACCAATTTCGCCAGCGGCGTGATATCCGCATCGGCAATAGCCATCACTGTCAGCGCCGATCTGAACCTTCGTAACATCGGCACCATCCACGGCAGTGTCCAGGCTGCCAGCAGCGGTTCGTTCGTAGACAGGATCGATCACAGTGTCGCCGGCGTCATCAATGGCAATGTCGATCTTGGCGCCGGCGACGATTTCTTCACTGCCCGCCTGGCCAGCAATGGCAGCGTCGAAACCGGCGTGAGCGGAACGCTCGATGGCGGCGCCGGCAATGATACGCTGGTCTTGCGTGTTTCCGGCAACGCCAACATCGCCGCGCCGGCATTGCCGACGAATTTTGAACGACTGCGCCTTGATCTTGACCCCGGGTCACAGGCCAATGTCGTCGCTGGTGTCACGCTGAACGGCCTGTCCCTGTCCGGTCGCGGCACCGTCATCAATGCCGCAACGGTCACCGGCGCCTCCCCGGCTGTTTCGCTAGACCCGTCCGAAATCCAGACCAACTTCACCCGCATCGATTTCAGCAACAGCGGCTCCCTGACCAGCAATTTTGCGTCCGGCGCCAATCCGGCCATCAGCGCGGCGGTCCTCTTCACGCGCCAATATTCGCCCTACAGTCCCTTCCTCACCGGCTTCGACAACAGCGGCAGCATTTCCGCCACCAATGCGCGCGCCGTCGTTGCCACCATTGGTGATACGGCCCAGGCGGTTTTCGATAACAGCGGAATCATAACAGCCATCGGTGCAAAGGCAGTCGATGTCATCATGTCCGGCTCCAATCTCAACCAGTTCGTCAACACCGGGACCATCAACGGTGGCGCCTCGGTCACATTCACAACCGCGCCAACAAACGCGCTCACCAACACCGGACGCATCGAAGCGCATGGAGAGGCGCTCTCTGTTGTCGGCGGAGCCGTAGTCAATTCTGGCGGCACGATCGCCTCGACCGGCAATACTGGCGAGGCTGCCGTCCGCTATGTCGGCCAAGGCATCCGACAGCCGGGCTTCGATAACAACGGCACAATTTCCGGCGTCGCTGCCGGCATCTCGCTTGGCGACGGCATCCTGTCGAATTACGGCCTGATTGCCGCATCAGACGGACCCGGTGTCCGGATCGAGCAAGGACTTGCCACAATATTCAATTCACAAACCGGCGTCATTCGCGGCGGCAGCGTCGCCATCGCACGCGGCGGCAGTGGATATGTTCAGGATGTCGCCATTAACAATCAAGGCATCATCGATGGCAGCATCAACCTCGTTGTCGCTGCATCCTATGCTGCTTCATATATCGTCAACACCGGCATCATCAACGGCGACATCGACTTCGGAAATGGCAACGACAGCTATATCGGCACGGGCGGCATCCAGCGCATTGTTCGCGGTGGCATTGGAAGCGACTCATTGATCGGCGGCACCGGCGATGATCTTTTCTTTGGCGGCACCGGCAATGATCGGCTCGATGGTGGCCTAGGGGCCGATGTTCTGGTCGGCGGCGAAGGCGACGACACTTACACTGTCGATCGCCAGGGTGATATCATCGTCGAAGTCGCCGGCGAAGGGCGCGACGTCGTTTCTTCACTGGGCAGCTTCTACCTTTACGCCAACCTCGAAGCCCTGACACTTGATGGCGTCGGCGACCATTTCGGCGTCGGCAATGTCGAAGACAACGTCATCATTGGCAACGCCGGCTCGAACCTGCTGATTGCTGGCGCCGGCGACGATATCGCCGCAGGCAGCGATGGCATCGACGCCCTGTTTGGTGAATCAGGTGACGATCGCCTCTACGGCGACAATGGCATCGACTATCTTGTTGGCGGCACCGGGGATGACAGGCTTGACGGCGGGGAGGACGCCGACGCGCTTTACGGGGAGGACGGCAACGACACTCTCATCGGCGGCAACAGCTTCGATACTGACATCCTTGTCGGCGGCAATGGCAATGACATTCTCAACGCCGCGTCCGGCCTTGGCGATTATGACCTCATTGACGGCGGTGCAGGGGATGACGCCTATCACGTCGATACGCCAGCCGATCTCACATTCGAGGCCGTCAATGGTGGCACCGACACAATCTATGCCGATATCGTCGGCGCCGGCTATTACCTCTATGCCAACACCGAAAATCTCATCCTGCTCGGCGAAACCCCCTTCGGCGTCGGCAACGAACTCGCCAACCAACTCACTGGTAACAGCTTCGGCAATTATCTCCTCGGCGGCGCCGGCAATGATATCCTTAATGGCAAGGCCGGCAACGACGTGCTCTTCGGTGAATCCGGCGCCGACAACTTCGTCTTCGAACGCCGTACTGGCGGCGACGTTATTGGTGATTTCCAGGTGGGCGTGGACAAGATCAGCCTCGTCGGTCTCGGCTTCACCAGCTACGCTCAGCTCTCGGCCAATTTCGTCGAAAACGCCGGAACCACTGCCATCAACCTCGGCTTCGGCGACTTCATCGTCATCAACGGCGTCACCAACGTCGCGCTTTCCGCAAGTGATTTCATCCTGGGTTAGGGGCTTTCAACGGCCGTTTTCCGCGAACCTCCCGCCAAGTTCCCGTCCGGCCCCTCACCAATACCCCGCGACACCCCCGCAATGTGGCGCCAAAGGTCCCGCAACCTGCCCGTCAGCGTTTGCGTTTCCCCCCGCTGGCTGGCTTCTTTGCGGGTGTAATAACGGTCACGGGTGCTGCCACAACTGGCGT
This sequence comes from Polymorphobacter sp., assembly GCA_031422995.1. Taxonomy (GTDB): domain Bacteria; phylum Pseudomonadota; class Alphaproteobacteria; order Sphingomonadales; family Sphingomonadaceae; genus Sandarakinorhabdus. Next base: position 5,166 of record JANPEP010000260.1, read on the forward strand.
CGGTGCCAACACCGCGGCCGGGATCGGAGTCGATGGCGCCGGTGGTGCAACCTTGTCGGCCGCAATCGAAGCCTTGACGATTTTCGATGGATTTTCAGGAGGTTCGCCGCGCACAATGGCGTCAACAAACTCCATCCCCGACACCACACGTCCCCACACCGTATAAGTATGGTCCAGTTTCATAACCGGTTGGAAAACAATGAAAAACTGGCTGTTGGCACTGTCCAGGCTCTGCGCCCGCGCCATCGAAACCGCGCCGCGAACATGGGGCAAATCATTGAATTCCGGTGTTAAATCCGGCAGCTTCGATCCGCCCTGGCCGGTCCCCGTCGGGTCGCCACCCTGCGCCATGAACCCGTCGATGACCCGATGGAACACCGTTCCATCGTAAAAACCCTGCCGAACCAACGTCTTGACCCGTTCAACGTGCTTCGGCGCCACATCCGGCCGCATAATGATCTTCACTCGCCCACCGGTCGAAAGATCAAGGAAGAGAACATCTTCGTCCGAAAAAGTCGCCACCATCCCGGCCACAGTAGGCGGCGGCCCCATTTTCGGCAAAACCGGCGGCGGCTTCAAATCTTCCTTCGAAGGCTTCCCCTGCGCCACTGCGCCGGTCGCCGCACCAGCCGCAATAAACACAAACAATATCAAGCGCTTGAACATCAAAATCACGATCCCCGAAGACCCGTCTCGGCAACCCGCGCCACCACATCGGCCGCCACCCGCGGCGTCACGAACTTGCGAATATCCCCGCCATAAACCGCAATCTCCTTGACCAGCTTCGAAGCAATCGGCTGCAACGCCACATCAGCCATCAGGAACACCGTTTCAATCCGGGAATTCAGTTGCTGGTTCATCCCGGCCATCTGATACTCATATTCGAAATCCGCCACTGCGCGCAGGCCCCGCACGATAACTGTCGCGCCCTGCCGTTCGGCAAAATTCATTAAAAGCGCATCGAATTCAACAACATCAATGCCTGGTATGCCCTCGACTTCGCGCAAAACCTGCGCCTTTCGCTCTTCCAGCGTAAACATCGGCGACTTGGAGGGATTGGTCGAAACCCCAACCACTAACCGATCAACCAGCTTTGCCCCGCGCCGGATGATATCCATATGGCCAAGCGTCAACGGGTCGAAAGTCCCGGGATACACACCGACACGCATCCCAAATCCTCCTATCGGTCGCGTTCGATGGCAAAACGCGCAATTGCCCGCAACAGATCCGCCTCGTCACCAAAGCCGTGAAGATGCGCGATTGCCTGGTCAATCAACATTGTCGCCTGCGTTCGCGCCCGTTCAACCCCCAGCAAAGACACAAATGTCGCCTTGCCGGCCGCCGCGTCCTTGCCCACGGCCTTGCCTGCGATGTCCGCTGAACCCTCGACATCCAGAAGGTCGTCGGCAATCTGGAACGCCAACCCTAGGTCACGTGCATAACCACGCAAAGGCGTGCGCTGGGCATCTGGAATCCGGCCCATGATGGCCCCCGCCTCAAGGCAGAATGCTATCAACGCGCCAGTCTTCAATTGCTGCAATCGCGTCACACCGTTCAGGTCATAAATCTCGTGTTCGGACACCAGGTCCATCATCTGTCCGCCTGCCATCCCCGAAGGACCCGATGCAATGGCAAGCTCGGTCACCAGTTCCGCCCGAGCAAACGGGTCTTCATGCGTCGCCGGATCGGCCAGAATTTCGAACGCCAGCGCATGCAGGGAGTCACCGGCCAGTACGGCAGTCGCGTCGTCAAACGCCTTGTGTACGGTTGGCTTGCCGCGCCGCATGTCATCATCGTCCATGCACGGCATGTCATCGTGAATCAGGCTGTAAACATGGATGCATTCGATCGCCAGCGCGACCCTCAATGCGCGCTCACGGTCAACATGGAACAGGTCGCACGCCGCCACCACCAGCAGCGGCCGCATCCGCTTGCCGCCGCCGATAGCGGCATGGCGCATGGCTTGGAACAATTGCGCGCGACTATCCTGCGGCACCGGCAACAGCCGGTCGAATCTTTGGTCCATCGCCTTGCCTATGGCATCGAGCGCTGGTTTCAGGCTTGTCGAAACGTGGACCATGTCGGACTTGGGGCTCATGTTGGGCGGTTGCCGGAGGGTGCCGCAGGGTCAAACGGGCGTGTGCCGATGGCCTCGCCGGCATCATTCTGCTGGATGGCTTCGATGCGCGCCGTTGCGTCGGCAAGCTTGGCCTCGCAATGCGCCTTCAAAGTTTGGCCTTCGGTATACAGTCCGATCGAATCCTCAAGGCTGGCCTCCCCGCTTTCAAGGCGGTGAACAATAGTCTCGAGCCGCTTGAGCGCATCTTCGAAACTCAACTTTGAAAGCTCTGCTACATCCATGCCGCGTGTTTGAACGGGCGCGCCGATACGGTCAAGCGGCGAGGGCAGGCTCAGCCTGCGAGCGCCTTTGTTTCGCGGGCAACCATCGCAGCAAAGCTCGGCCTCGCCAGTATGTTCGCCGCAAATTTCGCGGTGCGCGGCCACCGCGCGGCGTCAAGAACAAATCCGGCATGGGCGATGTTGGCAAACGGGCTCGCCACCGCGATATCGGCAAGCGTCAGCCGGTCCTCGACCAGATGGCCGCTGTCCGGCAGCATCCGTTCCAGATATTCGAGGACAGGCGGCAATTCTTCGGCTTCGGCCTTGTCGGCTGCAGCCTGGTCGCCGGGTTGCCCCAGAAATCGCGGGGCAACAATTCTGTTGAAGAACATTTTGCCACCTGCGGCCGTCAGAATCGTATCGGCAAATTCGTCCCACCATATCGTCCGGGCGCGCGCTTTCGCTTCAACCGGAATCAGGCTCGGATCGGGGCATATGGCTTCGAAATACTGTACAATTGCTGATGAATCGCTCACGGTGAAATCGCCATCACGCAGAGCAGGAATCTTTCGAAACGGGCTGGCGGCAAGAAAATCCGGGTCGTTCGAACCCAGCCCGATTTGCCTGGATTCCACGGCTATCCCCTTCTCGGACGCTACCGCCAACACCTTGCGCACAAACGGCGACATGGTCGCACCATAGATGGTGATCACTCGGCTTCCCCTCTGGCTTTTGCGGACTTGCCATCGGATGTGGTGCGGAGGACGATGCCGGTCAAGCGGGTGCCGCATCAACTTTGGGAGTCTCGACGATGACTATCTCTGCCACGGCTGCCGTGCTGCGTGCACGCGGCAAGCCTTATGCCCTTGAATCCGTCGAACTGGCGACACCGGGGCCAGGCCAGATACTCGTCAAGATCCATGCCTGTGGTATTTGCCATACTGATGTCGGTGTGCAGAACTACGAGCAGGGCCTGCCTTTGCCACAGGTACTGGGTCATGAGGGGGCAGGGGAGGTGCTGGTTGTAGGCGCCGGCGTGACGCGTGTGGCTCCGGGAGACCATGTCGTCCTCAGCTACGCATCATGTGGCACCTGCCAAAGTTGTTCGCACGCCGCGCCGCAATATTGCGACAGCTTCATGATGCTCAATTATGCTGGCGTCTTACCGGATGGGCAGCCGCCGATGATGGGCGCCGATGGTCCGGTTTTCGGGGCGTTTTTTGGCCAGTCATCGTTTTCCACGCATGCCATCGCCTATGAACGCAATACCGTGAAGGTCCCGACCAACATCCCATGGCACGTGCTGGCGCCGCTGGGCTGCGGTATGCAGACCGGGGCCGGGACAGTTTATAACAGCCTGTCGCCTGTTGCCGGGCAATCGCTCGCAGTGTTTGGCACCGGCAGTGTCGGACTGGCCGCGTTGATGGCAGCGGCGGACCTTGGCTGTGCGCCGTTGATCGCCGTCGACAAGAATCCGCAACGCCTTGAATTGGCAACAGAACTGGGCGCGACGCACACGATATTGGCAGATGGTGCCAACCTGATGCTGGCACTCCGGGAGATTTTGCCGACGGGTGTGGACTATATTGTCGATACGACCGGAGTGGGGCCCATAATCCGCGCAGGGACCGAGGCGTTGGCGGCGCAGGGGCAGATGATTATGCTGGCGGTGACGCCGCCAGACACCGAAATCACCATAAATCCCAATGTGTTGCTGTTCGGTCGTGCGCTGCGGGGCGTTGTCGAAGGCGATGCTGATCCGCAACAGTTGATCCCCGAACTGATCGCCCGTTACAGCGCCGGCCGCTTCCCGCACGACCGGCTGATTACCACCTATCCATTCAGCGCAATCAACGATGCCTTGGCCGACATGGCATCAGGTCGCACCATCAAGCCTGTATTGCTGATGGACTGATACAGCCTCGGCCGCTCATTTGCCGGTGAACACCGCGGGTCGTTTTTGCAGGAATGCCGCCACCCCTTCGGCGAAATCCGGGCTGCGGCCGGCCGCCATCTGGTTGCGGCGCTCAGTCATCAGCGCTTCGGTCAGTGGTTTGTCGAGGCAATCGCGAATGCCCTGGCGGATGAGCGCATAGCTTTTGGTGGGTCCTTTGGCGAGCTTGGCGGCGATGGCACGGGCTTCGGACATCAGCTCGGAATCATCGACAACCTTGTAGATCATGCCCCAATCGAGCGCGGTTTCCGCCGGCACGCGTTCACCAAGCATCATCATGGCCTGGGCGCGCGCCTTGCCAGCCAGGCGCGGGAGCATCCAGGTCGAGCCAACATCGGGGACAAGACCGATGTTGACAAAGGCCTGCAGGAAATAAGCGCTGCGTCCGGCAATCACGATGTCGCCGGCCAGCGCGTATGAGCAGCCGGCGCCGGCGGCAGCACCATTGACCGCTGTGATGAACGGCAGCGGCAATGCAAACAGCCGCTCGAGAAGCGGGTTGAAATGTGTCTCAAGCACCTTTCCAGCGTCAACAGGCCCGCCGGGCAGCTTGTTGTCGCTCCCGCCACCTCCGGCACCACCCCCTGCAAGGTCCGCCCCCGAGCAGAAAGCGCGCCCGGTACCAGTCAGCAGCAACACCCGCGCCGTGCCATTGTCCCGTACTTGGTCGACAGCGTGGATCATCTCGGCAATCACACCCACGTGCAGGGCATTCATCCGTTCGGGACGGTTGATCGTCAGCACAGCGACGCCATCAGCTTCTTCGAAAAGGATGTGTTCATAGGCCATGGTCAAGGATCCCCGGATAGGTTGACGTTAACGTCATAGCGGCTGGTGATGACAAGGAAACGGACAAAAGCGGCAGGGTCGATGCTCGTTCAGCAGGCGCCGAAGATGGTAATCCTTGGCAGCACTTTCCTCACTTTCCAGGTGCCGCCACCGGGAACTTCTTGAAGGCAGCGAGCACATATTTCTCGATCGTCTCATCCAGCTTGTCACGCTTCTTATCGGTAAATGTGTCGGTCACAACGGCTTCCCACACCAGTTGCTTGCGCGCCTGGTCCACCATGTCGATGTTCAGCGTACCTTCCTTGTATTGCCGAACCGTCGTCTGGTCCTGATATGCCGGCCAGGTCGAATACATGCCGCCGCGATAACCATAATAGCCGCGGCCACCATAGCCCATGCCCATTGTCATGGTGGGCACTGGCGTTGTCGATACCTTCATCTTGTCATCAAGTCGGGCGTTGAAATTCACGATCAACTGCGGATTGGCATCGTCCCGCACCATGCCGCGCGCTTCGAGCTGACGCTGGGTCGAAGCCTTGAGACTTTGAGACAAGATACTCTGATAGCCGTTCTGGTCGGTTCCCAGCGGGGCGGCAAAACCAAAGCTTTTATACTGGCGCAGATCAACCGAACGGTCGGTCGATGCACTGGCCTTCGGGCCTGCTATGGCGGCAACAGATATGCCGAGAAGCGACAGTGCCAAAGCGGCGGACAGGAAAAACTTTGTCATGATGGGCTCCCCAGAAACTTGTTACGCAAGGCTTTAGCGCAGCGAGGACAGCATTTCTACCAGCGCGGCGAGGCAATCCCGGCCCAGAGCCTTGCTGCGACCCGGTGACCAGCCGTTTGCTGCATCGGGGAGGTCGTCATTGTCCTTGAAGGGCATTTCCAGCGTCATGGCGAGGCAACCAAAGCGTTCCGCGGTGGCGTTGGTGCTCATGGTCAGGTTGGCGCGGCCGACGCCTGAGGGCGGATAACCGACACGGGTCTGGAAATCCGATGAGAGGCGTTGCAGCCGTGCCTTGTAATCATGAAGCAAGCCAAGCTGCTTATCGGTGATCGACGGGATGCCTTCGAACCCGGCAATGAAGACCTGTGGAATGGCCTCGTCGCCATGAACGTCCATGGCAAAATCAACGCCGCTGGCCTGCATGGCCGCTAGCGTGTGGAAGACCTCGGGGGATTTTTCGAGCGAGGGTCCGGCCCATTCGCGATTGAGGTTGATCCCGGCGGCGTTGGTGCGCAGGTGCCCGCGGCGCGCGCCATCGGGGTTCATGTTTGGCACGACATGAACGGTGGCGGCTGCGCGCAGCGTGCGCGCCACAGGATCGGACACATCGACAAGGCGATCGAGCGCGCCTTCCATCCACCATTCGGCCATCGATTCACCTGGATGCTGCCGGCCATAAAGCCAAACCTGCAAGGGTCCGCTGCCGATGCGTAGCCGATCGACGGCTTGGCCTTCGATGCTGAGGCCGAGCACATCAGCAGCGACACCGGGTTGGGCAGCGATACGGGCAACGAGATCGTGGTGCCGTTCCATCGAATAGGGGGCAAAATAGGCCAGCCAGATTGTGTCGGAATCGGGCGTGATGCGGATGGTGAGGGTGCCATTGGCAACGCTCGCGTCGTAGCTGGTGGGCGCACGATGCCAATCCTGCCGGTTCGAAGATATCGCGACATTGTAATTCGGCCAGCCGCCGGGATAGGCACTGCCGGCCAGTTCAACGATGCGGATCGTGCAAGGGATGCCCTTGCCCCCGGACAGGCGGAAATGGAACCACTGGTAAAATTCGGAATGTGCGTCCTTGCGGATTGTCAGCTCGATATCATCCGGGCCTGAACAGCTGCGAATCTCGATGTTGCCTGAATCAAAGGCGGCGTTGACTCTGATCATTTGACCTTGACCGTCTGGCCCGAAACGCCGGGGAAATTGGCGAGCAGCGCCTTTGTGAGCTCTGGCACGGCGGCGCCCAGTGACGCGCCGGCGGCATCTGCGGGAACTTCGCGGACGGCCTTGCCTTCCCACACCATGCTGTTGTCCGATCGTCGCTTGATTTGCAGGCTGACTGTATTGATGCGGACGTCACCGGTACGCGTTCCGCCAACAGGCACGCTCACGCCGCCGCCCACTCCACCGCTGTAGCCACCGGTGCTGCCGCCAATGCCGATGCGAAACGGCGATGGCTTTGGCACGCCGGCGCGGCTTTCCTGGGTAATGCTGAGGACGCCGAGATAGGCTGTGCGGCCATCGTTGGCGGCCGGCCGGAAGCCTGCGTCGGCGAGGGCGGTTTCCATCGTGCCGGCATAGGTCCGGAACTCCAGGCTGGCGCCGTTCATGCCGGGGCCACCAACAACGGTGATGGCGTCGCTAGGGATGGGTTGCCCAAGGTGGAAGCGAGTTACTTCAGTGACGGGCGCGCTGGTGGTGGTGCAACCGGCCAACACGACAAGTCCAGAAAGCAGGATGGTGGAAAAGGTGCGCATGGTCGGGCTCCCGCAGGATAGTGAGGAAGATCAATTCAACGCGGGGACAGGTCGCATGGGCGCATCAGCTGTGCAACAGCTGGCACATGAAGGCCTGACATGCCGCGCAAAACAATTGACTTTGGTGCGGGGGTTCCCTAGCCAGCGCGCTCACGTTTCAGCCGCATAAACACAGAGATTTCCCATGAAGGTCCGCAACAGCCTCAAGTCGCTGAAGAATCGTCACCGCGACTGCCAGGTCGTGCGCCGTCATGGCCGCACCTATGTCATCAACAAGACCAACCGCCGTTTCAAGGCCCGCCAGGGCTGATTCGGCTTCGCGCCACCTGACAGGTGAGAGAAAAGGCGCAAATTCGGGCTGTTGTGTTTGATGTCGGCCATGTCCTTTATGGCTGGGATATTGGCGCCCTGTATCAAAAATTGATTCCGGACCTGTCGCACCTCGACTGGTTCCTTTCTCATGTCGTGACGCCTGAATGGCATTATCAACATGATCGCGGCAGGCCTTCCTCCGAGACCATTTCGGAATTGCAGGCCCAGTTTCCGGCCGAGGCAGACCTGATAGCCGCGTATGCACCACGTTGGTTGGAGACAATCACCGGGCCCTTGGCTGGGATGCATGAGCTGGTGGCTGAGTTGGACGAAGCTGGCGTGCCCTTGTTTGCGATCACTAATTTTTCGGCCGAATTCTGGGACATGTTTCGGCCCACGGCGCCGATTTTCGATCGGTTCCGCGACATTGTCGTGTCGGGCGTCGAGCAATTGTTCAAGCCGGAGCCGGAGATTTATCGCCTGGCATTGCGGCGGTTTGGATTGGCGCCGGGTCAGGGCCTGTTCATCGACGACCGCATCGAGAATGTGCGGGCTGGCAAGACGGAAGGTTTCCCGGGGCACCATTTCACCGGGGTAGAGCGTTTGCGAGTGCGGCTGGTGGCGGAGGGGCTGTTGCCTCAATAGCCGATTAGCTCCTGTCCAGTCAGTCGGACGACATGGACAACGTTGGTGGTGCCGGGGGTGGAGAAGGGCACGCCGGCGATAAGGACAAGGGGGTCGCCGCCCTTGGCGATCTTGGTGCGCAGCGCCATGCGCTTGGCCTTTTCGACCATTTCCTCGAACCCGGCGACATCGCGGGTGACAACGGCGTGGACGCCCCACACCAGGCCCATGCGGCGGGCGGTGGCGAGTTTGGGGGTAAGGCACAGCACGGGAAGGGCGGCGCGTTCCCGTGCGGCGCGGCGGGCGGTTGAGCCCGAGATGGTGAAGCAGACGATGGCGCTGGCGCCGACCTTGCGGCTGATCGCGGCGGCGGCGGACGTCATGGCGTCGGCGGTGGTAGAGCCGGCTTCGGCATCGCTGAAATGCACGCGGCCAAAATAGCCGGGGTCGGCTTCCACCTCGCGGGCGATGGCGTCCATCATGGCGACGGCTTCGACCGGGAATTTGCCGGCGGCGCTTTCGGCCGATAGCATGACAGCATCTGCCCCATCATAGATCGCAGTTGCGACGTCCGACACTTCGGCGCGGGTGGGCGACGGGCTGACGATCATCGATTCGAGCATTTGGGTGGCGACAACGACAGGCTTGCCGAGCGCCCGGGCCATGGCGACGATGCGTTTCTGCGCCGGAGGGACTTGCTGCGGCGGCAGTTCGACGCCGAGATCACCTCGCGCGACCATCACGGCATCGGCGAGTTCGAGGATTTCGGCGAGGCGTTCGAGTGCGGCGGGCTTTTCAATCTTGGCGAGCAGCGCGGCGCGGCCACCGATAAGGGCGCGGGCTTCGGCGACATCTTCGGGGCGTTGCACGAAGCTGAGGGCGATCCAGTCGACATTATGTTCGAGCGCGAAGGTGAGATCGGCGCGATCCTTGGGCGTGAGCGCCGGGAGCGGGACGACGACATCGGGGACGTTGACGCCCTTGTTGTCAGAAATCTTGCCGCCGACTTCGACAGTGCAGTCGATGGCATCGGGAGTCACGGCGATGACGCGCAGAACGAGTTTACCATCATCGATGAGGAGGCGGGCGCCGGATTTGAGCGCACCGAACAGCTCCTTGTGAGGCAGGCATACGCGGCTGGCATCCCCTGGGCTTGCGTCGCGATCGAGGCGGAAGGCGGCACCGTTTTCGAGATGGGCGGCGCCGCCAGCAAAACGCCCGACGCGGAGTTTCGGCCCCTGCAGGTCAGCGAGGATGGTGAGCGGGCGGCCGGCGGTTTTTTCGACGGCGCGAATGGCTGCGATGAGGGAGGCGCGGCTGGCCGGGGTGCCGTGGCTCATGTTGACGCGAAACGCATCGGCACCGGCGGCGAGCAGCGCGGCGATGACGGTTTCATTGTCGGAGGCGGGTCCCAATGTCGCCAGCACCTTGACGCGTCGGCCGCGCGGTTGGAGATGGTGACCCATGAAATAATTCCTGCCCCGGCGTTCGAAATGCGGTTGCCCAATAGCCGCATGACAGCCGGTGCGCCACGGGAGATGTGACAATGACGACTGAAACCTTTGCCGATGAGGCGACGCGCGACCGGATCGAGGCGGCAGCTTTCCGACGCTTGCTGTCGCTGTTGCAGGCGCGGACCGATGTGCAGAATGTCGACCTTATGGGAGCCGGAGGCTTTTGCCGCAATTGCCTGGGGGATTGGTTGCACGAGGCGGCAGCGGAAGTCGGGCTTCCGCTGGAGCATTCTGCGGCACGAACGCATGTGTACGGGATGCACCAGGCTGACTGGAAGGCAAAGCACCAGACCGAGGCGACGGCAAAGCAGTTGGCTCGGATGGCCGGGTCGGTGGAGCGCAACAAGCTGGCAGGGGTGTGACCTTGCATTAGGAGCCGCGTTCGCTAAGCCCGCATCAAATCCGAATCCGCAAATCCGAATTCCTTGGAGCACCCATGAACGAAAATGTTTCCGCCGAGCAATTGCGCCTGTTCATCGAGCGGATAGAAACGCTGGAAGAAGAGAAGAAGGGCATCGCCGACGATATCAAGGATGTTTATGCCGAGGCCAAGGGCACCGGGTTCGACACCAAGACGATGAAAGCCATTGTGCGGTTGCGGAAAATGGAAGCCAATGCGCGGGCCGAGGCCGAGGCGTTGCTCGATACGTACAAGACAGCGCTTGGCCTGATCGATTGATCACAGCACGGGAAACATACCGATGACCATGCACCTCTATGGCGGCAAGCTTTCACCCTTTGTGATGCGTCCGGTGCTGGCGGCGCGCGCCAAGGGCCATGAACTGGAGCCCGAGACGTTCGAGGGCGGCATTAAAAGTCCTGCGTATCTCGCGCTATCCCCGATGGGCAAGATGCCGCTGTTGGTCTATGGCGATTTCGCACTGCCGGAAAGCCAGCCGATAACCGATTATCTCGATCGGGTGCTATCGGGCCCCAAGCTGGCGCCCGAGGATGCCCGCGAAGCATCGCGTATGCGGTTGATTGTGCGGTTGGCGGATCTGAATCTCGTGCCGCATCTGGGCGGTGTGTTTCGTGGCCGTGAAAACCCCGAAGGCGTGGCACCGGCTATGACTGGCCTCGCCGAAGCGCTGGGGTTTATTCAGCATTTTCGGCGCGATGATGATGTTTTCGTGGTTGGCGACCGCTTCACAGTGGCCGATGCGACCTTGATCCCCTTGTTTTTCTTCTTCGATGCCTTTGACCGATCAATGCAGACCGGTGCTCTGGTGGCAGCACAGCCTGGCCTTGCGGCGTGGTGGGCGCGCGCCAAGGCCAGCGAAATAGGCAGTCGCTGCGTGGCCGAGCAGTCCGCGGGCATGAAGGCCATGATGGGCGGTTGAATCCGGCAGGCGGAGATGTTCGAACCCTTCGACACGGACCGCGCAGTTGCGCTAGAAGCAACGAAACCTTTCGGGGGAGAGATATGCAGACCCGCCTGACCATCAACGGAACGAGCCGCGCCATCGATACGGCGCCGGCGACCTTGCTTGTCGAATTGTTGCGCGATGACCTGAGGTTGACGGGCACTCATATCGGCTGTGACACCAGCCAGTGTGGAGCGTGCAACGTGCTGATCGACGGCAAGGCCATGAAAAGCTGCACGATCCTGGCGGTTCAGGCCGATGGCGCGGCAATCACGACGATCGAGGGACTGGCCGATGGGGACACGCTGCACCCGATGCAGGCGGCGTTCCGCGAGCATCATGGCTTGCAATGCGGTTTCTGCACGCCGGGCATGGTCATCGCTGGGTTGGAAATCGTGAGGCGGCATGGGCCGGCGGTGACCGCGGAGACGATCGCGCATGACCTGGAGGGCAATCTGTGCCGCTGCACCGGCTATGTGAACATCATCAAGGCGATACAGGCCGGCGCCATTGCTATGGGCAATGCTGACTCCGCCACGGTGGGAGGACAAGCTCATGCGTGATTTTGCCTATGCGCGGCCTGACAGCCTGGTCGAAGCAGCTGCAGCGTTTTCCAGCGGCGGCGAAGCGGCGTTCATTGCTGGCGGCCATACGTTGCTGCCGGCGATCAAGTCGCGGCTGCGGATGCCCGATACGCTGGTCGATTTGGCCGCAATACCGGGCCTGACTGGGATTTCGCTGGATGGCGATCGCTTGTGGATTGGCGCCATGACAACCCATGCAGTCGTGGGGACCGATGCCAGCACGATTCCGGGTCTGGCTCGGTTGGCGTTGGGTATTGGGGATCAGCAGGTCCGCAACCGCGGAACGCTGGGCGGGGTGATCGCCAACAATGATCCGGCGGCGGACTATCCGGCGGCGCTGCTGGCACTGGATGCGGTGGTGGAAACCGATCGCGGATCCTATGCGGCCGATGATTATTTCCAGGGGATGTTTGCAACCGCCCTGGCCGATGGTGAGATCGTTCGGCGTGTTGGTTTCAAGGTGCCTCTGGCCGCTGCCTATGCCAAATTCCGGCATCCTGCCTCGCGCTATGCCGTTGTCGGGGTGTTCGTGGCGCGCTACGCCAATGCTGTTCGGGTCGCGGTGACCGGGGCGGGACCAGGGGTGTTCCGCTGGACCGAAGCCGAGGCGGCGCTGACGGCAAATTTCACTGTGGGCGCCGTTGCAACGTTGACGCTGGATCACGCCGACCTGAACACCGACATCCATGCGGGCGCCGAGTTTCGGGCACATCTGACGGGCGTGATGCTGGCGCAGGCGATCGGCGACGCGACGTGATTGTGACGACAACGCCGAATGTCGAGGGCCGCGCCGTACGGGGTTACTTGGGGATTGTGTCGGGCGAAACGATCATGGGCGCCAACTTGTTCCGGGATTTCTTCGCCGGGATTACCGACATGATCGGCGGTCGTTCCGGGACGTATGAAAATGTACTCGAAAATGGCCGCGAGCAGGCGATGGCTGAGATGGCTTCGGCGGCAAAAAAGCTGGGTGCCGATGCCATTGTCGGAGTGACCCTGCATTATTCGGCGCTTGGTGCCAGCGAATCGATGCTGATGGTCGCGGTTACGGGGACAGCGGTGAAGCTCGCTTGATTCTTGCCTAAACGCCTCGCGCTGGCCTAGAGGCTGCGGCATGGCTGGTCATTCCAAATTCAAGAACATTCAGCACCGCAAGGGCGCCCAGGACAAGAAACGCGCTGCGGCGTTTTCTAAGCTGTCGCGCGAAATCACCGTGGCGGCAAAATTGGGCATCCCCGATCCGGCGCTCAACGCGAGGTTGCGCGCCGCTGTCGTCACGGCGCGCGCCGGGGGGCTGCCGAAGGACAATATCGAACGCGCCATCAGCAAGGCTTCGGCCAGCGATACCGCCAATTATGAAGAAGTGCGTTACGAAGGCTATGGCCCCGGCGGTGTCTCGTTGATCGTTGAAACGCTGACCGACAATCGCAACCGCACCGCCACCAATGTGCGCACCGGATTTGCCAAGAATGGCGGCAATCTGGGCGCCACCGGCGGCGTCAGCCATGGCTTTGAACGACTAGGCCTCATTTCCTACCCGATGAAGGCCGGTGATGCCGACAAGGTGTTTGAAGCGGCACTGGAAGCTGGTGCTGATGATGTGCAATCGTCCGAGGACGGTCATGACATCTGGACCGCCGTTGATGGCATGCACGATGTCGCCCGGGCGCTGGAAAAGGCGCTGGGGGAGGCCGAAGCCATCAAGCTGGCGTGGAAGCCGGGGATCATGGTCACCGTCGGCGAAGGCGATGCGGCGCAATTGATGAAGTTGATTGACGCGCTGGAGGATGACGACGACGTGCAGACGGTGTGGGGCAATTATGACGTGCCCGAGGATGTGTTGGCGAAGCTTTAGGTGCTGGTCCTCGGCCTCGATCCGGGCCTTGCCGCGACGGGGTGGGGGGTCATCGAGGCCGAGGGCAACCGGTTGCGGCATGTGGCGCATGGGACGGTGAAGACGCGCGCCGGCGAGCCGTTGGCGGAGCGGTTGCTGGCGCTTTATGCCGGGTTGGAGACGGTAATTGCAGCGCATGACTGCGCTTCGGCGGCGGTCGAGGAAGTGTTCGTCAACGTCAATCCGCAATCGACGTTGAAGCTGGGGCAGGCGCGGGGCGTGGTGATGCTGGCGGCGGCGCGGGGGGGGCTGGTGGTCAGCGAATATGCGACGCGGCTGATTAAGAAGGCGATTGTCGGGGTGGGGAGTGCCGACAAGGCCCAGGTTCATGCGATGGTCGAGCGGTTGTTGCCGGGGACCAAGGTTGTGGGCGAGGATGCGGCAGATGCACTGGCGGTGGCGATCGCGCATGCGCATCTGGCGGCGACGGCGCGCGTGAGGGGAATGGCATGATTGCGCGGTTGAAAGGGTTGCTCGATTCAGCGGGAGCGGATGCGTGTGTCGTCGATGTGAATGGGGTGGGGTATCTGGTCAGCGCGTCGGCGAAGACCTTGGGGGCGCTGGGCGGCACGGGGTCGGCGGTGGTGCTGCATATCGAGACGCAGGT
>JANPEP010000261.1:0-2576 GCA_031422995.1 Polymorphobacter sp.
CTCGATGTCCGCTTCGATTTTCTCTCCGCCACCGCCGCCAACCAGGGCCGCATCGTCGCCACAGCTGACATGCTCAGCCTGCAACCCAATTCGGTCTCGCTCTATCCCGCCGGCTGGTTCACCCGTCGCATCCCCGTCGCCACCACCATCACCTGGCCACAGGGTTGGCAGGCCGGTGGCGCACTCCGCCAGACCGCCAAAACCGGCAACACCATCACCTATGAAACCACCGACTATGAAACGCTCGTCGACAGCCCGTTCCTAGCCGGCCGCTGGTTCCGCCAATGGGATTTGGGTCAAAACGTCACCCTGAACGTGACCGCCGATGCCGCCCGCTTCCTAGATGCCACCCCGGCGCAAATCGACGCCCATAAACGCCTCGTCGACCAGGCACTGAAACTCTTCGGTACTCGCCAGTTCGACCGTTACGACTTCCTGCTCTCGCTCTCCGAACATCTCGGCGGCATCGGCCTCGAACACCACCGCAGCAGCGAAAACGGCGTCAACGCCGCCTATTTCACGGAATGGGACAAGGGCCCCGGCCGCCGCAACCTGCTGCCCCACGAATTTACCCACAGCTGGAACGGCAAGCACCGTCGCGGCGCCGATTCGGTCACACCGGATTTCAACACCCCGATGCGGAACTCGCTGCTCTGGGTCTATGAAGGCCAGACGCAATTCTGGGGCTATGTCCTGGGCGCCCGCTCCGGGCTGTTCACCAAGCAGGAAACGCTCGACAGCCTGGCCGCCATCGCCGCCAGCCTCGACAATCGCCCCGCCCGCGCCTGGCGATCCCTGGACGATACCACCAACGACCCGGTCATCACGCCACGCGCTCCCAAGGGCTGGCTCAGCAACCAGCGCAGCGAGGATTATTACGCCGAAGGCATGCTGATCTGGCTGGAGGCCGATTCGATCCTGCGGCAGAAAACCAACGGCGCCCGCGGCATGGACGATTTCGCGCGGGCCTTCTTCGGCACCGGCGAAGGCGATTGGGGCGTCGTCCCCTATGATTTCGAAACGCTCGTCAAAACCCTCAATGCCATCGCCCCGCACGATTGGGCCGGCTTCCTCACCCAGCGCCTCACCGAAAAAGCCCAAGGCGCGCCGCTCGACGGTTTCACCAATTCCGGCTACAAACTCATCTACACCGACACGCCGACGCCCGCCTTCGCCGACGGTATGCGCACCGGAAAGGTGAACAATCTCAGCTATTCCGGCGGCCTCGTCATCGGCAAGGACGGCGCCATCGAACAGGTTTCGTGGAACAGCGCCGCCTTCGATGCCGGGCTCACGGTTGGCGACACAATTCTCGCCGTCAACGAAAAGCCCTTCTCGGACGATCTCATCAAGGCCGAAATCGCCGCCGCCAAATCCGGCAAGGCCCCCGTCCGGTTGCTGATCAAAACCGCCGACCGCCTGCGCAGCGTCGATCTCGCCTGGAACGGTGGCCTGCGTTACCCGCGCTTCGAAAAAACCGGCCCCACCGACACCGCCCTCGACAAGCTGTTGGCGCCTAAGCCTTGATCAGTTTCAACCCAATTATGCACCCAATCAACCCCAGCAGCAGCAACAGCCGTGGCAAACTCGCCACCTCCCCGAAATACGCAATCCCCACCACTGCTGTCCCCGCCGCCCCAACGCCGGCCCAAATCGCATAGGCCGTCCCCAGCGGGATCGTCCGCCCGGCATATTCCAGCAAGCCCATGCTCAACGTCACCGACACCAGAAACGCCGCCACCCACGGCCAATTGCGAAACCCATCGACAAACCGCAGCGACGTGGTGAACCCCACTTCGAACAATCCGCCCAATATCAACGCCGTCCAAGCCATCGGCCATCCTTCCCATAGACGAATCGCAAGGCCTCGCTTAACCCGCATCGCACCTTAGGAGAATGTAATGCGGATCGATCAAATCCCCATCGGCGTAAACCCGCCACACGACGTCAACGTCGTCATCGAATGCCCCCTTGGCGGGGAGCCGGTGAAGTACGAGCTCGACAAGGCCTCGGGCGCGCTGTTCGTCGATCGCATTCTCCACACTGCCATGCGCTATCCCACCAACTATGGCTTCATCCCGCACACACTGGCCGAAGATGGTGACCCCATCGACGCGCTTGTCGTCGCCCGCACGCCGTTCGTTCCCGGCTGCATCTGCCGCGTGCGGCCCGTGGGCGTGATGATGATGGAGGATGACGCCGGCGGCGATGCCAAACTGCTGTGCGTATCGGTGAACAAGGTTCACCCCTATTACAACAATGTGGATGAATACACGGACTTGCCCGATATTCTTCTCAACCAGATTGAACATTTCTTCACGCACTACAAAGACCTCGAACCCGGCAAATGGACCAAGTTCCAGGGCTGGGAAGGCAAGGCCACCGCCGAACGGCTGATCCTTGAATCGATCGAACGCTACAACGCCGCTGAAAAGGGCGACACCGTTCCCGCCCCCCGCGAACACCCGGGCGCCCCGCGCGCATAAGTGCGCCCTGCTTCTACTCCCCTCCCGCCTGCGGGAGGGGCCCGGGGTGGGGAAGTCAGCCGAGTGCCCAGCCAGCGGCCATCAAACCCC
>JANPEP010000262.1:0-1549 GCA_031422995.1 Polymorphobacter sp.
ACGATGCCATCATTGGCGCCCAGCACCCCGGCGCGCAGCCAGCCGATGCGATCAAGGGCGTGATTTTCCCTGTGGACGGGCGAACGGGCCATCGCATCCTGCCTTTCGGGCGCCTGCGGCATTTGCGCCATCCGCCCTTGACCGCTAACAGACAGCGATGACTTCGACCACCGCCCTCGCCCTTGATGTACCCGCCCTGCCGATCTCGCTTGCCGATGTCGAGATGGCGGCGCGGGCGATCGAGGGGGCCATCATCAAGACGCCGTGCCTGCGCAGCCAGACGCTTTCGGAGCTGACCGGCGCCGATGTCTGGCTGAAATTCGAGAATTTGCAGTTTACCGCCGCCTACAAGGAGCGCGGCGCGCTCAACAAGCTGCTGAGCCTGACGGCGGAGGAGCGGGCGCGCGGGGTGATTGCGGCATCGGCCGGCAACCATGCCCAGGGGTTGGCGTATCATGCCAAGAGGCTGGGGATTCCGGCGACGATCGTCATGCCCAAGTTCGCGCCGATCGTGAAGGTGCAGCAGACCGAGGGCCATGGCGCGCATGTCGTGCTGCACGGTGAAAGTTTCGATGACGCCAGCGCCCATGCCTATGAATTGGCGGCGAAACGCGGGTTTGTGTTCGTGCACCCGTTCGATGATCCGCTGATCATGGCGGGCCAGGGCACGGTGGGGCTGGAGATGCTCGACGCGGTGCCCGATCTGGACACGTTGATCGTGCCGATCGGTGGCGGCGGCCTGATTTCCGGCATCGCCACAGTGGCCAAGGCGCGCAACCCCAAGATCGACGTGATCGGGGTGCAGGCCGAGCTTTATCCGTCGATGCACGCGCTGTTGATGGGTGAGACGCGGATTTGCGATGGCGACACGCTGGCCGAAGGCATTGCGGTGAAGGTGCCGGGCAAGTTGACGGCGCAAGTCGTGCGGGCGCTGGTCGACGATATCCTTCTGGTCGGGGAGCGCGATCTGGAACATGCGGTGTCGTTGCTGTTGACCATCGAGAAGACCGTGGTGGAGGGCGCCGGTGCCGCGGGGCTGGCGGCGTTGCTGGCGCATCCGCGGCGGTTTCGCGGCACCAAGGTTGGCCTGGTGCTGTGCGGTGGCAATATCGATACGCGGTTGCTGGCCAATGTGTTGCTGCGCGAGCTGGCGCGGTCTGGCCGGCTGGCGCGGCTGCGGATCCGGTTGAAGGATCGGCCCGGGCAATTGTTTGAAGTGGCGCGGATTTTTGATCAGCAGCAGGTGAATATCCTGGAGGTGTATCACCAGCGGGTGTTCACCAATTTGCCGGCCAAGGGCCTGATTACCGATATCGAGTGCGAGACGCGCGATCGCGAGCATCTCGACCGGCTGGTCGAGGCGTTGCGGGCGTCGGGATATGAAGTGCGGATGATCGAGCTGGATTAAGCATGAGCCACTTTGCGCGTTAACAGCGCAGGGGAATTTGCCTCTGGCCTTTTGCGACGACGACGCCCTAAACTGTAAAGTGGCGCAGCATCTGGAGGGGAGCTTCGTGACCGACCAGAGCTTTCGCTTTCCACGGTTTTT
>JANPEP010000263.1:0-3298 GCA_031422995.1 Polymorphobacter sp.
CGAACAGGTTCGACCAGGGGTAAAGCCCATGGTCCATCCCGCGCTTGCGCTGCGGATACGCCAGATACGCCGGGTCGAGACTCACGACTGCCCCCGATACGCATCGGCAATCGCCCCCGCCGTCGTCACCCACGCCCGCCCATCGGCGGCGATATGCTCCAGCACCCGCTCGAACGCCCCAATCCGGTGCGGCTGGCCGATCAGGTAACTATGCAGCGGAATGCACATCACCGTGCCGCTCACCGCGCCCTCCCGCGCCAGCCGATCAAACTGCCGGATCAATGCATCGGCATAATCCCGTGGGCTCATGTTATAGACAAAAAACCCATAATGATCATTGACTTCAAGGCTGTATGGCATTGAAATCAGGTCGCCCGTCGCTGTCCTAACCCGCCCCGGCCGGTCGTCGTGATACAGGTCGCAAGTGTAATCGAGCCCATATTCGGCAATCAGATCCATCGTCCGCACCGTGTGCGTCAACGCCGGCGCCAGCCACCCACGGATGCGCTGCCCGGTCGCTTGGCTTACCGTCGCAATCGAATCCTCGATGATCGCCCGCTCCTGCGCCTCGTCCATGTCATAGGCGTATCTTGTGTTGTAAATCCCGTGGCTGAAGAACTCCCACCCCCGCGCTGCGCCATCGGCCACCACCTCGGGAATATGGTCGCACAGCGCCACCGACAGCGACACACTGCCCGGAAAGCCGTGCCGGCTCATCACCTCCGCCATCCGCCAGTGCCCCACGCGGTTACCATGGTCGCGGTGCGCATATCCCACCACATCGGGATGCGGCCGGGTCCAACTCTTGCGCCGTGGATGTGCAGGCGGATCGATCTCGTAAAACTCCAAATTCGGCGCCACCCAAACCGCACAGGTCTTGCCCCCCGGCCAGCGCAACGGCGGGGCAACAGGGTCGGACGAATACAGGCCGGGATCGCTGATCATTTGTCCGGACAATTGCCACATCACCCGGCCGCTGGCGACCCCCGAAAACCGCTGCTATCCTGGCCCCGGAGGAGTGACGCATTTGCCAAAGATCTTCTGGTGGGGAGTGGCGTTGCTGGTGCTCGGCACCGGGCCGCTGCTGGCCATCATCGCCGCCGCGGGCCTCGGCCTGACCAGCGATCCAAACCCCAACCCTATCGGCCCCGGCCTGCTCACCTTCGTCACCTTCTGGCCCGCCGTCACCATGATCATCATCGGGCTGTTCCGCAAACCAAAGGCCTAACGCCCGGCAAACCAGTCCACAACCTCCTGCACCGCAACCACATCGGCATATTTCAACTGCAAATCGGTCAGATTGGCCCAGTGATAGCTCGCCAGCTTGTCGGCCGTCGTCTCCATTGGAACAATCGTCCGATACCCGCGTGACAGCGCATCAACCGCCGTCGCCCGCACGCACCCAGATGTGCTGCCCCCCGTCACCACCACGGTGTCGACCTTGTGCCACACCAACAGCGATTGCAGCGGCGTCTCGAAAAACGCCGACGGCATGCGCTTGGTAAATTGCGTATCCCCCGGCGCAATCGCGCAGCGCTCGTCATAGGCATGGCGATCGCTGCCATATTTGATGTTCTGCAGCGAATGCGCCGTGTCGGTCCGCGTCCCCCAAACCCCGGCATCGCTGGCATCCTCGGCATATCCCACCCGGCTCCACACGACAGGCATCCCCGCCGCCCGCGCCAACGCCGAAATCGCGTTCACATGGCTTATCTGCCGCGGGTCGGTCTCATACGCCGTCTTGTACCGGTCGATCCGCGTATAGGCGTTCTGAAAATCGACATTGATAATCGCCAGCCGATCCCCGAATCCAAACCGCGCCCGCGCCGGGTTGGCCATCACATCATCGAAAATCTGCTTCGCCGTGCGGCCATCGTCCGCCATCCGCGTGCCCAATATGTCGCTCATTCCGCTCTCCTGCCGTCCCCCCGGCCATAGTCCGAACCCGCTACCAGTGAAAACCCCAACGCTTGCCACCACTCCGCCCAGCGGCCACTAAAGCCGCCGTGACTCCCGCCATGCCTCCCGCCTCCCGCGACCCGCGCCTCATGCGCGCGGCCGCCGCCCTCGCCCGCAACGATCTCGATGTCGCGCATCCGGCGCTGGAGGCCTGGCTCGCCGAGCACCCTGCCGATCCCCATGCGCTGCGCATGATGGCGGAGCTGGTCGGCCGCCTCGGCCGCTACCGCGAATCCGAAACCCTGCTCGCCCGCGCCCTGGTCATCGCCCCGGCCTTCGATGCGGCGCGTTTCAACTATGCGCTGGTCCTGCATCGCCAGTCGAAGTCCGAACTCGCGATGCAACAGGTCGATCGCCTGCTCGCCCAAACCCCCGATCACCCTGGCTATCGCAATCTCAAGGCCGCCATGCTCGCCCGGCTCGGCGAATACCCCGCCGCCATCACCATCTACGAAAAACTCCTCACCGATTTCCCGCAAAACCCCCGCGGCTGGATGAGCTATGGCCACGCCCTCAAAACCATGGGCCGCAGTGCCGATTGCATCACCGCCTATCGCCGCGCCGTCGCCCAGGCTCCCGGCCTTGGCGAAGCCTGGTGGAGCCTCGCCAACCTGAAAACCTTCCGGTTCACCGACGCCAACATCGCCGCAATGCAGTCCGCCCTCGCCGGCCCCACCCTCGCCGACGACGACCGACTCCACCTCGATTTCGCTCTCGGCAAGGCACTCGAGGATCGCGCCGCCTACCAACCCGCCTTCGCCCATTACGCAGCCGGCAACCGCCTGCGCCGCTCCCAGGTGCAATGGGACGCCGCCGCCAACCACGCCCATGTCCTCGCCAGCGAAGCCCTGTTCACCCCGCAATTCCTTGGCCCCCGCACCGGACAAGGCCACCCTGCCCCGGACCCGATTTTCGTCGTCGGCCTCCCCCGCTCCGGCTCCACCCTCATCGAGCAGATCCTCGCCAGCCACAGCCAGGTCGAAGGCACGATGGAGCTTCCCGACATCGCCGCCATCGCCCGCAACCTGTCCGATGGCCGCCCCGGCAACGGTGCCACCACCTATCTCGATGGCCTCGCCCAGGCCGATGCCGCCGCCCTTGCCGCCATGGGCGAAACCTATCTCCAACGCACCCGCATCCAGCGCAAGACCGATCGCCCACGCTTCATCGACAAGATGCCCAACAATTTCGCCTATATCGGCCTCATCCACCTCATCCTGCCCAATGCCGTCATCATCGATGCCCGGCGCCACGCCATGGCCACCTGCTTTTCGGCGTGGAAACAGCATTTCGCCCGCGGCCAGGCCTTCACCTATGATCTCGCCGAGCTCGGCGCCTA
>JANPEP010000264.1:0-1906 GCA_031422995.1 Polymorphobacter sp.
GTAAATCGGTCGCTGGGCTGTATGCGGAGCGCGACTATCTCTTCGATCTCATCCAGGCCTATGCCAATTCCAAGGACGCCAAATGACCGCCAAAGCCCTGCTTCTTGCCGCCATTTTCCTTTCGGCGCCCGCCACGGCCCAGCCCCTGCGCGCCGACCAGACCGCCTTTCGCGATCTTTACAGGGAGCTTGTCGAAACCAACACCACGCTGTCGGCCGGCAGCTGCACCCTCGCTGCCGAACGTCTCGCCGCCCGGCTGAAAACCGCCGGCTTCAAGGATGCCGACATCACGCTGTTCAGCACCCCCGAACACCCCAAGGAAGGCGGCCTTGTCGCCATCCTCCCAGGCTCTGACGCCAAGGCAAAGCCCATCCTGCTCGTCGGCCATCTCGACGTCGTGGAGGCCAATCGCGAGGACTGGACCCGCGATCCCTTCGCCCTCATCGAGGAAGACGGTTATTTCTACGGCCGCGGCACCTTCGACGACAAATCCCAGGCCGCAATCTGGACCGATACGCTCATCCGTTACAAACAATCCGGGAAGGCGCCCAAACGCACCCTCAAGCTCGCACTGACCTGTGGGGAGGAAACCACCAACGCCTTCAACGGCGCCGATTGGCTGGCCAGGAACAAGCCCGAACTCATTGCCGCCGAATATGCCCTCAACGAAGGCGGTGGCGGCCGTTACGACCCCGCCGGCAAGCCGATGGGCCTCGGCGTGCAGGTCGGCGAAAAGACCGTCCAGAACTACAAGATCGAAGCCACCAACCCCGGTGGCCACTCCTCCGTCCCCCGCCCCGACAACGCCATCACCGATCTGTCGCGGGCGCTGGTTGCCGTCAACACCCATGAATTCCCGGTGCAGTTCAACGATACCACCCGCACCTTCTTCGCCACCATGGCCAAGGTGACACCGCCCAATGTCAGCGGCGCCATCACCACCCTCATGGCGAACCCCGATGATGCTGCCGCCAACGCCATCCTCAGCCAGGACGCCAGCTTCCATTCGACACTGCGCACCACCTGCGTCGCCACGCTGGTCAGCGCCGGCCATGCCAACAATGCCCTGGCCCAGCGCGCGACCTCCAACGTCAATTGCCGGCTGTTTCCCGGCACCGACCCTGAAAAGACCCGCGCCGATCTGATCGCCACCATCGCCAATCCCAAGGTCAGTGTCAGCTTGACCCCGCCGATCCGACCGGTTGCCGTCACCCCGCCGCTCAACCCGGCCGTCCTCGGCCCGATGAAGGCGCTCGCCGAAAAGCATTTCCCCGGCGTGCCGTTCAGCACGACAATGTCGACGGGCGCCACCGATGCCATCTTCCTGTCGCCGATCGGCATCCCAACCTATGGCGCCCCTGGCCTGTTCATCGATCCCGATGGCAATGGCATGCATGGGCTGAACGAGCGCATCCGGGTCAAATCGCTGATGCAGGGCCGCGATTATCTCGATGATCTCGTCCACACCCTCGCCGATTGATGTTGAAGGGGTAGCGCCGATGCCTGTGAACCCCTAACTGCCACACATGGAACTCGCCAACCTTGTCGCACCCGGTGCTCTCGCAGTTCTGCTGCAAGTCATCCTCATCGATCTGGTGCTGGCGGGTGACAACGCCATCGTCGTCGGCTCGCTCGCGGCCGGACTTCCGGCGGATCAACGCAAGAAAGTCATCGCCATCGGCATCGCCGCGGCGCTGATCCTGCGCATCGTCTTTGCGCTGCTGGTGACGCAATTGATGCAGATTGTCGGCCTCATCCTCGCCGGCGGGCTGCTCCTGCTTTGGGTGGCGTGGCGCATGTATCGTGACCTGCACCCTGCACCGTCGGTCATCGATGTCATCGGACCCAATGATTTCACCAGCGTTACTGGGCCACCTCCGGCGAAAAGCTTTGCCGCCGCCGCATG
>JANPEP010000265.1:0-8980 GCA_031422995.1 Polymorphobacter sp.
GGCGTTGAATGCGCGGCAGGCGGCGGCAGGGGAGAAGGTGTTTGCCAACCCGCGCAATGCGGCGGCGGGGTCTTTGCGGCAGTTGGATGCGGGGATTACGGCGAGCCGGCCATTGGCGTTCATCGTGCATGGTTGGGGCGAGATGGGTGGAGTGTTTGGGGACTCGCAGTCGGAGGTGATGGCGGCGATTGCCGGTTGGGGGTTCGATATCGGGGATTTGCGGGCATCGTGTGCTGATGTGGAGGCAGCGCTGGCGTTTACGCGGGGCATCGAGGCGCGGCGGGCGGATTTGCCGTTCGACATCGATGGAGTGGTTTACAAGGTCGAACGGCTGGATTGGCAGGCGCGGTTGGGGCAGGTGGCGCGATCACCGCGCTGGGCCGTGGCGCACAAGTTTGCGGCGGAACAGGCCGAAACTGTGCTGCTGGCGATCGATATCCAGGTGGGGCGGACGGGCGCCTTGACCCCTGTTGCGCGGTTGGCGCCGGTGACGGTGGGGGGTGTGGTCGTCACCAATGCGACGTTGCACAATGAGGATGAGATCGGGCGGCTCGATGTGCGGGTGGGGGACCGGGTGCGGGTGCAGCGGGCGGGGGATGTGATTCCGCAGGTGTTGGGGGTGGTGGCTTCTGATGCGCCGCGGGGGGACGCGTTTGTGTTTCCCGATCATTGCCCGGTGTGTGGGTCCAGTGCAGTGCGCGAGGAGGGTGGGGTGGTGAAGCGCTGCACCGGTGGGCTGACGTGCCCGGCGCAGCGCGATGAGCGATTGCGACATTTCGTGTCTCGGCTGGCGTTCGATATCGAGGGCATGGGGTCGGAACGGATCGAGTTGTTTGCGCGGGAGGGCTTGATTGCGACGCCAGGGGATATCTTCCGGTTGAAGGATCACCGCGAGACGATTTTGGGGTGGAAAGGGTTCAAGCCGGTTTCGGTGGACAAGTTGCTGGGGGCGATCGAGGCGCGGCGGACTGTGGGGCTCGACAGGTTCTTGTTTGCGCTGGGGATACGGCATGTGGGGGAAGTGACCGGGCGGGACCTGGCGAGGGCGTTTGGATCGGCGGAGGCATTGCGCGATGCGGCTGTGGCGGCGGCGGGGGATGTGGAGGCGCGGGCGATGTTGACGGATATCAGTGGGATTGGGCCGGTGGTGGCGGAGGCGCTGGTCGATTTCTTTGGTGAGCCGCATAATCTGGAGGCGTTTGCGGATTTGTTGTGGGAGGTGACGCCGGAGGCACTGGCGGCGGCGCGGCAGACGGCACTGACGGGGCAGACGGTGGTGTTTACGGGGGCGCTTAGTGGCCTGACGCGGGATGAGGCGCGGGCGCAGGCCGAGGCATTGGGGGCGAAGGTGGCGGGATCGGTTTCGGCGCGGACGGACTTGGTGGTGGCTGGGGCGGACGCTGGTTCGAAACGCGCGAAGGCGGAGGCGCTGGGGGTGCGGGTGGTGGATGAGGCGGGGTGGGCGGCGATTGTGGTGGAGGCGGGGTAGGGGGGCGATTCTGTTACTTTCGCGCACATAGGGGAGGGGGAGAACAGGTTGGGATTGTTGGGCCATGCGGTTTTTGCATGGCTGGGGTGAGTTCTTGTGCAGTGCACAAACGGAGAGGTTTGATTTATACCCCACTGCATCGCTGGGGATTGTCCCAGTGATTAGTGAGGAGAAGAGCGATGAAGGTTATCCTTCAGGACTATGAACCCCAGCAGAAGGTGTTCGGCGAGACCGACGCACCCAAGCCTGTGGTTCGGAAAGCCCGCCTGTACCTCAACCCGGTGAAGGCGGAATGCCGCCTGTTTCACGCGCTTTAGGCGCTAACGTGTTGAGGCTCTGCGTTATTTAGCGCAGACAGGCCGTGTCAACACTAGGTGGGGCCATTCGCCTCGCCGGTGTTGACCGAGCGGCACCAATCCATGATTTCGATAGGCGGCGCGGACGCGCAGGGCCTGTGATTGCAAGAGTCCGGCGAGGACGAGGATGCCGCCAGGAGCGAGGGCGCGCGAGACGTCGCGACTGATCGCGATGAGCGGGGCGGCCAGGATATTGGCGATGATGAGGTCATACGGCGCGCGCTGGCGCAGCCGGTGATGGGCCATGCCGGGAGCGACGGCGAGCTCGATATGGCGGGCGATGTGGCCCTGGGCGACGTGGTTGTCGCGCAGGTTGGCGGCGGTGACGGCGATTGAGACTGGATCAATGTCGGTGGCGATGGTGGCGGCTTTTTTCCAGCGTTTGGCAGCCGCAAGGGCGAGGACGCCGGTGCCGGTGCCGAGATCGGCGATGTTGTGGAATTGGCGGCACCTGGCGAGGCGGTCGAGCGCCACGAGGCAGCCATGGGTGGTGGCGTGTTGGCCGGTACCGAAGGCGAGGCCAGCCTCGATGGCGAGCGCGATGTCGCCGGGGCGGCGGGCGCTGGTGTGCGCCATGGTGTGGACGAGAAAGCGGCCGGCGCGAACGGGTTCGAGGTTGCGCTGGCTGAGGGTTGTCCAGTCTGCGTCGGGGAGGGGGGCGAGTTGGATGTTGGTTGCGGAAGGGAACAGCGCGGTGATGCGGGTGATGAGGGCGGGTTCGGGTTTTTCGTTGAAATAGGCGGTGAGCAGCCAGTCATCGGGTTGGTCGGGATCGGGTTCTTCGACGTTGAGTGATGGCGGGTCGAGGAGATCAGGGAAGATGTCGCCGATTTCTGGGAAGGATTCGGCGTCGGCGCGGTTGCAGGCGAGGGTGAGGGCCCAGCTATCGGACATATGAGGCGCCATTGATATCCAGGGTGCTGCCGGTGAGTGAAGCCGGTGCATCGGCGGCGAGCCAGCGGATGATTTCAGCGACTTCCTGTGGTTCCGCGACGCGGCCCAGGGGGATATCGGCGAGGAGTTTGTCGCCGCCGCGCGAGGCGAGATATTCTTCTGCCATGCCGGTCATGGTGAAGCCGGGGGCGACGGCGAAGGCGAGTATGTTTTCGCGGGCGTATCCTCTGGCAATCGTCTTGGTCATGGCGATCATGCCGGCCTTGGCAGCCGCATAGTGCCAATGATCGGGGCTGTCGCCGCGATGGCCGGCACGGCTGGCGATGTTGATGATGCGGCCGCCGCCGCTGGCCCGGAAGTGCAGGACGGCGTGGCGGCAGAGATCGGCAGCGGATTGCAGGTTTATGGCGTGGCTGCGAGCCCAGGTGGCGGCGAAGGCGTTGGCGTCGTTGATATCGGCGTCTTCGAAGACGCCGGCGTTGTTGACGAGGGCGTCGATGCGGCCGCCGGCAGCGTCGAGGGCGGTTTCCCATAAGGCATCGGCGGCGCGCGGCGCGGCGAAGTCGGCAGCGATGCAGCCGTCGCCGCCGGCGGTGGAATGACCGATGACGTTGTGGCCTGCGGCGGTTAGGGCAATGCGGGTGGCGGCGCCGATGCCACGCGACGCGCCGGTGAGGAGAATGTTGGCCATAGCAGTGCTTTTGGCGCGGGCGTGGCAATCTTGCAACGCGTGTTGCGGACGTGCGCTCCACGGAATGTTGCGGATGGTTTGGGAAATTTGGTGTGCTAGAGTGTAACACGATGCGTATGGGGGTTATCAATATGCGGACCAGATTTCACTTCGTCCTGGCGGCACTTGTAGCGGGGGTGACGCTGTCGCAGCCAGTGCTTGCCGATGAGTTGATTCCGGGCGGCGACGAGCGATTCAAATTCATCCTTGGCGGGATTGTCGCCCGGATTGATTCCGGCATTGGGCTGGATGGCACCACGAACAATGGCACGCTGATCGATCTGGAAGGTCCGGGTGGTAGCAAGAACATCACCAATGTGATGTTGGGTGCGACTTGGCGTCCGGGATCCAACCACCGGATAAGCGGCATTTTCTTCAGCACCAAGAAGGAAAGGTCGCTGGCCTTTGACCAGACCATAACGATTGGCGACGACACGCTGGTTCCGCCAACGACACTCGATACGACTTCAAGAAACCGGTTTCTGTTCGCGACCTATGAATATTCGTTTGTGAAAAACAAGGATGTGGAAATCGCGGCGCTTTTGGGCGCGTATCTTAATAAATTCAGCGCCGAATTGTCCGGGACAGCGACCGTTTCGAACAGCCAGGGTGCAGCGTCAGTGACCAGGACTGTGGATTACAAGCCGTCGGTCACCGTGCCGATGCCGCTGATTGGAGCATCGATCAACTGGTATGCCACACCGCGATTTAGCGTGGGTGGCAGCCTGTCCGGTTTGAAGGCAAAGATCGGTGACGTGGATGGCAGTGTCTATGTCGCGACTGTGTCGGCAGAATATATGTTCACGCGCAACCTTGGTGCCGGGTTGGCCTATATGCATACCGATGCCGATGTTGATATTACCAAGAAGAATTTTACCGGCTCGATCGATTGGAAGAATGATAATTTCCTGCTGTACGCGACTTTGAAGTTTTAGAGCCAGGACCTGGCCCCTAAGGCATCAGCATAATAATCGCAGCGACGGCGGCTGATTTGCGTTCGGTCCAGCTGCCGGCAATGGTGACCGGGTGGATGCCGCGCAGCGCCAGTTCATCGGTGATGATGGCATGGAAGCGGGCGCGGGCGGCACCGCCGAATTGGCGGGTGCCATCGTCGATCCAGGGCGTATCGGGGCTGAACAGCAGGTAGAGATCCGCATCGGCAGTGATCGCGGCGAGGATGGGATCGCGTTGGCCGTGCAGCATGGTCGACCAGGCGCTGGTCATGACGATGTCTGTATCTTCGATGATGAGTGCGGGGTTGACCGATTCAATGTCGGCGCGGGCGGTCAGGTGGCCGGCGGCGATTTCGCGCAGCACGGCGGGGGGGAAATCTGTGCCGAGCATTTCGGCCCAGGATCGGCCATATTCCGGCATGATAACACCGCCGAAATGCGCAGCGAGCACCGGTGCGAGCGTGGATTTGCCGGTGCTTTCAACGCCGGTGAGGCAGATGCGTTTCATGGGGCCGTGGCCGCGCGGCGCCATTGGTCCCAGCCCCAGCAGGCGATGCACAGGAAGACCGCATAGAGGCCGGCGGTGGCGAGCAGGCCCTGTGAGGCATAAAGCCAGACCGACAGGATGTTGATGGCAATCCACAGCGGCCAGCTTTCGATATGGCGGCGATCGGTGAGGATTTGGGCGACCATGCTGAAGGCGGCGTTGCCGGCGTCGAGCCAGGGGGCCGCGGCATCGGTGAAGTTGCTCATGGTCAGGCCGATGGCGAAAGTGATGAAAGTGCCGCTGCCAATGGCGATGATGCGGCCGCGGGGCGAAAGCCGGCGGACGGGGACGGGGGCGGAACCGTCGGTCGATTTGCGCCAGTACCACCAGCCATAGAGTTGCGAGGCGAGGAAGAAGATTTGCAGGGCAGCCGTGCTGTAGAGTTTCGCATCGAGGAAAACGATGAAATAAAGGCAGACCATGACGATGCCGAACGGATAGTTCCAGATCGTGCGGCGGGCGATCAACACAAGGTTGATGAGGCCGAACAGCGCAGCGACAAGTTCAAGCGTCGACATCGGGCCCTATACAAAGATCCTCACCCCGGCGTGAACCGGGGCGAGGACAATGTTCATCCCAGACTGACGATCAGAAGCGATAGCGGATGCTGCCGCCATAGGTGCGCGGCTGGCTGGGATAGCCGTTGAGCGAACCTGCCTGCGCAACACCCGGGAAGATGGTGGTGAGATATTGCGCATTGCTGAGGTTGCGGCCCCACGCCGTGACTTCGATGCCATGGCCGATGCCGAGCGAGATCGCCGCGTTGAGCGATTCCACTTCACGGCGATATTGCGGGAGACCCTGGGCGATGGTGACCGGGCTTTCATAGGCAAAATCGAGGTGGAAGTTTGCGGTGACGTTCTCGCTGAACGAATGCTTGTAGTTGCCGCCGACCGAAAGCGAGAATTCCGGAATGCCGGCTGGCGTTTCACCGGAAAGGTCGGTTTGCACGGTCGAGAAGTTGGGGCTGAGGATCGAACCCTGGGTGAAGCTGTCGAACTTGGGCTTGAGATAGGTGAAGTTCGCGGTGATCGAGAAGTCCTTCACCGGGGTGAACATCGTGTCGAGCTCGACGCCGAAGGTCGATTGTTTTTCGGCGTTGGTGAGCACAAAGCCCGTACCGGTGAAGATGTTGCCCTGGAAGCCCTTCAGTGCCTGCTGGAAGACAGCAAGGTTGAAGGTGAAACCATCAAGCTGGCCCTTGAGGCCGACTTCGAAGACTTCTGCGTCTTCGGGGCCGGCGTAGCGGGTGCCCGACGTCAGGTTGGTCAACGCCAGACCCGCCGTGCGGATTGCCGATGGCGGCGTCGGGCCGGTGACCGGGCGAGCGATGAAGTCGGTCGCGAACGGGCGGCTGTCGATCGACAGGTTCCACGACGACGCCTTGAAGCCCGTTGCATAGGTTGCATAGGTGCTGAAGCGATCGTCAATCTTGTAGGCAACGCGCAAAGTGTAGGAGAAATTGCTGTCGCGGGTTTTGCCGTCCTCGACCGTGTTGGGGAAGTTGAGGAATGGCGGAATGAACTGAAGCCCGCGAAGACCGAGCAGCGGGTTGAACGCCGGGTTGTTGTTGAGGGCGGGCGGGACGCCGTAAACGGCGGTGCCGAGGGCCGCGAGATCCAGCGACGAGAACACATCGGTGCTGACGTTGTTGGTAATCACGTCCTTGCGATCGTTGGTGTAGTTACCGCCTGCAGTGAAGACGAGGCCATCGACGAGTTCGTAATCCACCTGACCAAAGACCGAGATGGCGCGGTTCTTGTAGTCGTAGTTTTCAAAGCGGCCCTGCCCCTGCTTTCCGAAGGTGCCGACCGGGAAACCCAGCGGGCGCTCGAGCGCGGTGTAATTGCCGCCAGCGAGGATGTTGGCGTAGTTGCGGAAATCCTTGCCGAACGTCAGCTGGCCATCAATGTCGATGTTTTCATGGAAGTAGAAGCCGCCGATGAGGAAGTTGAACGGGCCATCATAGGATGAGGCCAGCCGGAGTTCGGCAGTGTAGGTGTTGATCTTGGTGTGGTTCTTGTTTTCACCGATGAGATCGGCGCTGGTGAAGTCCGAATCCTGGTCGGTCTTGCTGTCGACGGCGCGGTACGAACCGATGCCGGTCAGCGCCAGGGTGTCGTTGATGTTCCAATCAGCCTGTGCCGAGAAGCCGTAGTTCTCGATCTTGTTGCTCGACAGGAAGTTATTGTAAACATTGTAGGAGAACGGATTGGCGGAATCGATCTTGCCGCCGAGGGCGCGCACGGCGGCGCCGGTGGGGCCATCGACGATATTGGCGGCGATGCAGCAATTTTCGTCAATCTTGTCGTAATCACCGATCAGGCGCAGCTTGAAAGCGTCGCTTGGTTCGAACAGGATCGAGCCGCGAACGCCCCAACGATCACGATCGTTGACGTCGGTGCCCAGCTTGAGATCCTGCGCATAGCCATCACGCTTGTTGAGGTTGCCGGCGAGGCTGAAGGCGATGGTATCGGTAATCGGACCGGTAATGTCGGCGCGGGCGACGATGGCGTTGAAATTGCCATAGCTGACTTCAGCGCTGCCGCCCCATTTGAACTGGGGCTCCTTGGTGACGATCGAGATGATGCCGGCCGAGGCGTTCTTGCCGAACAGCGTCGATTGCGGGCCACGCAGCACTTCAACGCGCTGAAGATTGGGCAGATCGCCGATCTGGGCGGCCGAGCGTGAGCGATAGACGCCATCGATGAAGACGCCGACCGAAGGTTCGATGCCGGCGTTGTTGGCGCCGTTGCCGAAGCCGCGGATAATGAAATTGGTGTTCGCCGAGCTTTGCAGCTGCGAGACGCGGAGTGACGGCACGAGGGTTTGCAGATCGAGCAGATCGCGCACCTGGGCCTGTTCGATGGTGGCGGCGGTGGTGACCGAGACCGAGATCGGCGTGTCCTGCAGGGTGGCGGTGCGCTTGGAAGCGGTGACGATGATCAGGTTGTCATCGGTTTCGTCGGCAGCAGCGGCTGCGGCGACAGGCGCCGGGGTTGCAGTGGGGGCGGTTTGGGCGAAGGCCGTGCCGGAAATTGCGATGGAGGCGAGCAGGCCTGCCTTAAGTGTGAAAGTCGCAGAACGCATTTTGGAATCCTTCCCATGGAATGGTGATGATGATGCTGCGGTTACCCCGCAGTCATCGCTGTTGTTGGTTGATGGCCCAGCCGGTCGTCAGGTGCAGTAAAGGTCGATGTCCTGACATTTCCATGGCTGGAGTGGCAAATTTACGGTTGGCAAGACTGATTAAACGGTCCTGCCCGACCATGAGGTGCCAACTGGCACGGAATTTTGGCACTGACAACCACTGAACAACGCTTGGATGCAATGGCTTGGCAGGTGCGGCCCGCAAGCCACAACCGGGGCATGAAGGCATGGCTGGCGGGGAGCCGGGCAGGGGCGCTATGGTAGTGGCACGCGGGCGCTGCGGCAGCTGCGTGGGGCTTTGAAGGGATGCGGGTGGACGATTGGCGCCTGGTGACGGAACGGACGATCGTGCGACCGGCGGTGGCAGGCGATGCCGAGGCGCTGCATGCCAGCCGCGGGCAGATGCCGTTTGACCGGCAGACGCGGAGCCTGGCGGACACGCGAAAGTTGATAGCCGACATGGACCGGCGGCCAATGCATGATGCGGCGGGGTGGCAGCAGTTTGCCGTGCTGGCGCGGGATTCAGAGGTGTTTCTGGGGGATATCGGGGTGAATTTCGATACGCCGCGCAACCGGCAGGCGGAGATTGGCTTTGCATTTGCGCCGGCGGCGCGAGGGCGGGGGTTGGCGACCGAGGCGGTGGGGGCGATGGTGGATGCACTGTTTGCGCGGGGGCGGCACCGGTTGATTGCGCAAACCGACATGCGCAATGTGGCGACACAGAAGTTGCTGGAACGGCTGCGGTTTCGGCGCGAGGCGGTGCATCTGCAAAGCTGGGAGGAGGATGGCATGTGGTTTGACGAGGTGGGTTATGCCCGGCTTGCCGGTGATTGAGCCGACGCCTGAGGCCCTGGAACGGGT
>JANPEP010000266.1:0-10826 GCA_031422995.1 Polymorphobacter sp.
CTCTGGGTCGCCGCCCACGAATGGGTCTCTATTTTCAAAGACTTCGCCGCTGCCCCCGATTGGCGTAGCCGCTGGATGGCCATCGCCGGCCCGCCGGGCTGGAACGTCGGCACCACCGCCGACACCATCCGCGCCCGCTGGGAAGCCGACAACGCCCCCGCACCCGCCGAATGATCTCGCGCCGCAATGCGCTGCGGATCGGTGGCGGTGCGGCGGTCCTCACCGTCTCCGCCGGACTCGTCCGCGCCATAGACCAGGGCCTGATCCTTGATCGCGACAACCCCGGGCTAAAGGCTTGGGATGATTGGAACAACCACAGCTACTCCGGGCCATTGTCGCTGGTCTCCGCCGGCATCCTCGCCTCCAGCCCGCATAACACCCAGCCGTGGCGCTTCGCCATCGGCCGCTATGGCGTCGATGTTTTCGAAGTTCCCGGCCGCGCCCTCGGCGCCATGGATCCGTTCGGCCGCGAACGCATCCTCGGCCTCGGTGCCGCCATCCACAACATGGCACTCGCCGCCACAGGCATCGACGCGTCCGCCGTCGTCCGCCTGTTGCCCGATCCCGCCAACCCCGCCCACGTCGCGCGCATCGAGCTTGGTCCCCAGGGCCAACCCACGGCGTCCCACCCGCTGCTGCCCATAATCGGCCATCGCCACACCGATCGCAGCGCCTATGCCGGTGGCCCGCTGACCAATTCGCAAACCGCCCGGATACTCGCTGCTTCCCGTTCCCCCGAAGTCCGCATCCAACTCATCGATCCGGCGTCGCCCATCGGCAAACGCTTCGCCGCGCTGACCATCGAAGCCACGACCGCCATCGCCGCAGACACCGAAATGATGGCCGCCAGCCACGCCTGGTTCCGCCACAGTCGCCGCGACCAGCTGCGCCTAAAGGACGGTCTCGCGCTGGCCACCTCGGGCGTATCGCCGCTGCTCGCCGCCGCCGGCGCCATGCTGCCCGATCAATCCCCGGCGTCCGAAGGCCGCTACTGGCTCTCCGCCACCCGTGATTCCGCATTGCCCACGGCGTCGGCCTTCGCCCTCATCCTCGTACGCGATCTTTCCGATCGCCGCACCGCGCTTCTCGCTGGCGGCGTCTGGCAACGGCTACATCTTATTGCCACTGCGGTTGGCGTCGCCTCGCAGCCACTGAACCAACTACCCGAAATGATCGATCGCCAACGGCAACTTGGAACGCCAACGCAATTCACCACCGCTGTCGATGCTTTGCTCGATGATCCGCAATGGCGACCTACCTTCGCACTGCGCCTCGGTCACCCCGCGACCGCCGCCCGGCCCAGCCCGCGCCGCCCTGTCTCCGAAGTCATCGGCGAACCAGCCCGCCTCGGCTATGATCTGGAACGCGCCCGCGCCGAAACTGCCGGGCAGGCCGCAGCGCTCGATCGCAAGCTGCGACTGCGTTGATACCGGAGCAGCGTCCGTATCTGGTAACACCAACAACAGCCCAAATGGACCATGAAGCATGATCAACACACGCCGGGCGATCCTGGCCGCACTCTCCGCCACATTGCTGGTCCTTTCGGGCTGCTCGTCACTCGATACGCTCAATGGCGTCAACAGCGTCTCACCAGGCGATAGCGGTACGACAAAGGTCGCGGCCGGCATCGCCTTTGGTCCCGATCCACGACAGAAACTCGATATTTACGCCCCTGCCAACGCCCGAAACGCGCCCGTCATCGTGTTTTTCTACGGCGGCAGCTGGGCCAATGGCCGGCGTCAGGACTATGGTTTCGCAGCCAAGGCCTTGGCTGCACGCGGCTTTGTCGTCGTCGTCCCGGATTACCGGCTGGTGCCCCAGGTCCGCTTCCCGACGTTCGTCGAAGATGGCGCGTCGGCTGTTGCGTGGGCCAGCGCCAACATCGCCCAATATGGGGGCAATCCGACAAAAATCGGCGTCAGCGGCCATAGCGCCGGTGCCCATATCGCCATGCTGCTGACCATGGACCAACACTGGCTTGCTGCAGCCGGCGCCCCCGGCGCCATAAAGGCCGCCGTTGGCCTCGCCGGCCCCTATGATTTCGCGCCATTCGCCCCCGGCGGCGCTGCCGAAGCGGCATTGGGCAACGCCACGGACGTGCGCTCCACCCAACCGATCAGCTTTGCCCGTGCCGACGCGCCGCCAGTGCTCTTGCTGGCCGGCGACGAGGACACCACCGTTTTCCCACGCAATTCGACCGCGATGGCGGCGGCGTTGACAGCCAAAAATGCCTCGGCGGACGTGAAAATCTACCCCGGCATCGGCCATATCGGCATCATCCTGGCGCTGTCCAAACCGTTTCGTGGCAAGGCGCCGGCGCTCGATGATACAGTGGTATTCTTCCACCGACAGCTGGGTTGACCCGGCTCAACGCCGGACTTCGACCCAACTCTGGCCCGTATACGGTGGCCGGGCAAGATCGGCAATCGTCCTGCCGGTCAGCATTCGTTCGATAAAGCCCAGCGCTACCATCATGGCGTCACCGAATTGAGCCGTTTGCGGGGCTTCGTTGCGCTCCGGGCGACCAATGATGTTTCCGAAATAAT
Organism: Polymorphobacter sp.; assembly: GCA_031422995.1. Classification (GTDB taxonomy): domain Bacteria; phylum Pseudomonadota; class Alphaproteobacteria; order Sphingomonadales; family Sphingomonadaceae; genus Sandarakinorhabdus. The sequence continues at coordinate 2,547 of JANPEP010000266.1, forward strand.
GGTCGACGCCTTGGCCCACAAACAACACCGATGGTGCCGGGCTGGCGTCATGGCTGGTGCGGTGCACATCCCATTTCGGCGCCATCATCGGCAACACATCGGCGGTTCCGGTCTGCACATACATCGGGCGCGCCATGCTCTTCCAGGTGTCGGTGGTAATGGCCGGCGGAAACGGACCGGGCGGGGAAAACGCGAGCACCGCCTTGATATCGGAAGCCGGTGTTCCGGCGGCGCCGCCAAGCATCTGCGCGATGAGCCCGCCATAGCTGTGACCCGCAGCAACCATCGGCTGGCCGGACACTGCGAACTCTCCGAATACGGCACCCATGTCGGTCATGCGCATCGGCACGCCCTGTTCGCGGGAAATACTGCCGCCGCCCGGATGATCGGGGGAATCGGCGTGCAACGGTGCGACTACGGTAAAGCCCGCTACCGCCAACACACTGCACAACCGGCTGTATTTGTCGGGCCGGCTGTTGGCGCCATGCGAAAATGCGACCAAACCGCGCGACGCGCCACCTGGCCGCCAGATATCAAGCGGGACCCTGCGGCCATCCGTGAGCATCAGCGAACTGGCTTCATGCTCCACTGCTTTGGCTGCGCCCATCGTCATCGCCGCCAATGCACCCCCCAGCACCAGTCGCCTGTTGATCACAGGTCGCGGGACCAGCCCGTTGGCGTACGATCAACCAGTTGCAGCACATAAAGATTGCCAAAACTGCCGCGATTCAAGCGAAAATCAGCGTCAAGATATGTGACATCGCTGTACAGCGCCGGGAATTTGCGGGTGTCGAGCTCGATCTGGTGGCGACCGACGGAACTGCCGGTCGTCGGCGCGACCAAGCTTGCAAAGAATTCCACCCCCAGCCGCTGGTCGGCGTCTGCCGTATATTTGCCCAGCGTCACGTTGATGCCGGGGCCATCGGCGCTGCTGAAATCGATGACATTGTCATACAGACCCGTCGCCGGATCCACTTCCTGCCACAGCGCGTCGACGTGGATTGCTGTCTTGGGCAATTGGTTGAACGCCAACCGCGCCAGCGTCGTATCGCGTTGCAGGCCAAAGCTGGAATACAGTAACCGCCAACGACCGTGCAAAAGTGCATCGGCACGCGTCGTCACCGGTGTCGGATTGGCGGCTTCCAGTGCCTCCGCCAGCATTTTTATACGCTCGATCGCCTCCCCTCCGGCTTCAAAGCCCAATTCCGTCGCCGTCCCCAAACGGCCAAGTTCCGCCTTGAGGGCGACGATATCGGCCATCAGAAATTGACCGCGCCGGTCAGCCCGAAGGTCCGGCGTTCGCCCAGCGTCGGGACATAGGATGCCGAGAACGCCCCGCCGGTGCCGATCAGGAACAGCGACGACGACACATATTTCTTGTCGGCGATGTTCTTCACAAAGGCATTGACCGAGAACCGACCAAAGCTGACACCTGCCGAAGCGTTGAACAACAGGCGATCCGGTACCCAGGACAGATTGGCTTCATCAACATAGGATTTGGTTTGATAACTCACATCACCGCGCGCAAACCAGTCGTTCTTGTCACCGAACTGTCCATCGAATGTCACTCCGGCCCGCGCATCAAGCTCGGGAATCCGCTCGATCTGGTTGCCGCCGATCGGCAGCACCCGCGTCGGTGTGCCGGGAATGGTCGCACAGACGATTCCGTCGCAATTTCCGCTCGCGCCGAACCGCTGTGAAAAGGTTTCGTCGGTATAGCGGGAGCGGTTGTAGCTCAGGCCAAAGTCGATCCGCACCGGGGCTGCCACCCGCCAGATGCCCTCGATTTCGGCACCTGTCACCTTCACGCCGCCAATATTGCCGATCAACGACGGTACGATCGCAACGAATGAAGCCGGCGGCGCGCCACTGGCCTGCAACCGCACGGCATTGGTCTGCAAATTCTTCCAGTCGGTGTGATAGGCCGCAATATTTATCGTCAGCGCCCGATCGAAAAAGCTGTTCTTCGTGCCGATTTCATATGTCCAGTTCGATTCCTCCTCGAACGTCTGCTGCGGCACATAGGGGACATTGCCGTTAAGACCGCCCGATTTCACGCCCTTGGCGACGGACGCGTAAACCATGTTGTCCGACGTCGCCTTGTACGTAATCGTGCCACGCGGCGTGAAGAAATTGCTGCTGCGCTGGAATCGCGTCGGCTGCGCTGCCTGGATTTCGGTGTTGGCCGGCGGCAGTGGGCGCACCAGGAAATCACGCGCTTCCTGGTCTTCAATCGTATAGCGGCCTTCCAGCGTGATTTCGAGCTGGTCGCTGACCTTGTAACCGAGGAACGCAAAGCCGCTCATGATGTTCTCATCACGCTGCAAATAGGTGTTGCGCTGGAAAAATGCCCGCGGGAACGGCAGGCCGGGACCAATCGGGAAAAAGGCGTTGGGATCCGGCAACACCAGCGAATTCGGCACCGCAACTTCGCTGCCGTTGGAATCGATGTCCTTGGTCTTGGAATAATTCACCCCGAACAACGCCCGGAATGGCCCGTCGTTATTGTAGGTAAACCGCACTTCATGGCTATAGCCCTTGAAGCTGGAATCGCTGCCGCTCGCATCGAACAAGGTGCCGAAATTGGTGCCGAACAGGATCAGCGGCACCAAAGGGTCGCGTGTCGGCGACCCACGCGCCGTCACTTTGGCGCGCGTGTACCCGAACTGATAGGCGGCGGTGAACGGCCCGTCGCCCGCCCATTCGACCTTGGCTGAAACCAGCTCGGTCGGACCTTTCAAACCATAAGCGCGCGGATCGCTGACCAGGCCGGGTGATCGGGTTTCACCGGTCACCAGCACCGGATCGGCCGGCATTTCGCCGGCAAACAGGCGGTTTTCCTTGACGCCAAATGCGTTGGCCACTGGAGATGCATTCAATGTGTTGAACTTACTCGCCGATCCAGAAGTCGCCATCGTATAGCCAGGCTGTGAATCAATCGTTCGTTCAGTGCGGATATACAAGGCATCGATGGTCAAATTCTCGACCGGCTTGGCCAGCACCCGCACCTGATAAGTTTCGCGGTTCCACCCGCCCAGATTGCCCTTGGTCAATGCGCCATCGGCATCGGCGAGCGGGTGCTGGTTCTCCCAGCTGCCATCATATTGCGAATGGGCGATCGACCCCATTACCGCCAACTTGTCTTTGATGATCGGGATGCTCACAAACCCGCGCGCGTCATAGCGATCATAATTGCCGATGGTGCCGCTTATCCGGCCTTCGATATCGGTAAGGCTCGGCGCGCGCGTCGTCAGGTTGATGGCGCCGGCAAAGGCATTGCGACCATAAAGCGCCGATTGCGGCCCCTTGATGATTTCCACCCGCTCCAACTCGACGAGCGCCTGATCGATCATGTATCCGCGCTGCAAATAAATGCCGTCGACATAGATCGGCACATTCTGCACCGGCGATGTGGTGCGCAGGTTGGTCTGACCGCGAATGGCCGGCTGCACCACGATCGGCGTGATGGCTTCAAAGCTGAAACCCACGGTGCGCTCGGCCACATCCGACAGATCGTCGATGCCCTGCCGCTGCAATTCCTGCGCCGAAAACACGCTGACGGCGATCGGCACGTCCTGCAACCGCTCCTCGGTGCGGCGCGCCGTCACCACGATGTCGCCTTCGTCAACCATGGCAACCTGCACCGGTGCTGTTTGTGCTCCCGCCGTCACCGAACCCAGCATCAGCGCCATCGCGCTCACGCCAAAACCCAAAACCTTGCGATTGCCCATCTTGTGATTGCCTATCATGAACCCCTCCTGCCCGGCGATCGCAGCCGCGGGGACTTCGCAATCCCTCCACCCATGCGTCACACGAACGTCACGATGCACATTGTCGCAGCGGCTTTTCGGGACAACACACGCGCTATCCAGCAGGCGGATAAACGCCGCCGGCCAATTTCACCCGGAAGCGCCCAATTCCGCCGAAATTGCAGATGCCGTCGCCTGCAAGGCTGCGACAAAACGCCCCTCTGCCTCTGTCATGCTCACCGCCGACGCAAAGAAGATCAACGCCAGCGCCCCTGCCACACGGCCATCATGGAACAACGGCACCGCAATCGACGATGTCTTGCCCGGCGTCGCTGTATACGCATTGCGCGCCTGGGTTGCGAACCCGCGCGCCCTTATGTCCTCCAGCATTTTCTCGCTGCTGGTCAACAGCACCGCCATCCGCTCCGCTGGCCCATCCAGCTGCCGCAAACCTTGCAGGACCCCGCGCCGTTCCTCCTCCCCGCAAAACGCCAGATACGCCTTGCCCGTCGAACATTCGATGATCGGCAGGGTAAAGCCTGGCACATAATTGTGCAGCGTCAGGCTGGTCAGCTGGTGGGTCGAATCGCGCACCATCATCATCGGCCCCACGCGTGTAGTCACACTCACTGGCCAGGCCAGCGCCTTGGTCAATGCCACGATATGCGGCCGCGCCACCGCGACCAGATTGCCATCCTCCTGAAACCCGAAACTCAACGTCCGCACCAGCGCAGTCGGGCGATAGCGTTTGCGCGCTGGCTCACGCTCAATCATGCCTTCGTCCATCAAAGTCTGCACGATGCGGCAGGCCGTGGGATAGGGAATGCCAGCGCTGCGACAGATCTCCATCATGGTGATCGATCCGCCGCGATTCACCGCCTGCAACACCGCCAACCCGCGGCTGATAGCCCTTACATTTCCGTCGCGCTCAACGCTCGCATTCTCGGCCAACACTCGCTCCCTCTATCCGGCAGATGGATAGACTATCGTGCCCCACCTTGATGTCAAAGCCACAGAGTGTTCCATTTGTCCGGACAAAGCAGGAGGCCGAAATGCAACGCCGCGAATTTCTCATCGCCGGGGGCGCTCTCACCGCCGGCATGGCCGCAAGCGGCACCGCCGCCGCCATCCGCACCGCTGATCAGGCCAGCCTGAACGGCCCCCACCTCGATCTGATGACCCCCAATGGCAACATGCAAGCCTGGGCCCGCCTGCTCGGCAACACCGATATGCATTCGACCAAATATGGCTGGGCCCAGGGCCTCATCCAGGGCGTCCGACCGGGGGAGGCCATACGCGACATCTGCGGCTTCACAATGCTGTCCTGTGCTCGCCTGCTGCCGCATGAAAGCGGAATCGGTTACCGCAAGATCCTGCGCGAAATCGGCCTCTACACCGATTTGAAATCGGGGGAGATTGTCGAGGAAATGGTCAACCCCTACCTTGGTGAAACTGTCAAGATTGTCCCCATCACCAACGATCCCTTCAATCACACTATCACCGAATTTGCCCCGCAACCGCCCAGCTATGGCGGCCTCAACCGCGCCGCGCCGCCACCCAAACCTCTCCAACTCGATTGGACGCGGCGCGGCAACACGCTCAACCTGTTCAGCCATATCAACTTGTTCTACCCCTCGGCGCTGCCGCCGGCGAAATGGCCGCGCGAAAACGCCAATCCGTTCAACCAGGTGACGGAAACCTTCCTCTACCAAATCCCTTGGGGCGCCATGCAGGACAAGAAAAAGACCAGCGTCGAATATACCGGCACCTGGGCGCGAACCACGCCTTGGTTGCCCTGGCTGTTGATGGGGCCCACACCCGGCCATGCCCAATACGCCACCTTCATGGGCAGTTATGACGACATCAACCGCGTCGATCGCCGCACGCTGGACTATGTCCAGAAAAACTTCCCCGAATACATGAAAGCACCCGACAAATGGGAAGAACCGTCACTCAGCAGCCTCGAATGGTATTCCCGCACGCAATCCCCGGCACCGGTGCCACTGGGGCAACCGGTGCCACGCGCCCCTGATCCGGAACTGCCTGCGTGGTTCAAGGCAATGCAGGCCAAATCCCCGGGCTGATGCCTGTCACGCCACCCGGCGTCGGCCTCGCAGCATCAGGCCGACACCGCCCAACCCGATGATCAACTGTGCCCAGACACCGGGTTCCGGCACATTGGCGAAACTGACCGCGTCTGCATTGCCGCCAAATCGGCCAGCTGCGGCATTGCTTTCAAACCCTGTCACCAGCGTTGCGTCAAAGTCAGGCTCAACCTCTCCATCGGCCAACGGCCGCGCGCCAACGCTGTTGTTGGCGATGATATTGTTGCTGCCGCCGACGATATTGATCGACGTGCGATAGGGAGATCCCGCCAATGTCGTCAGCACATTGTCGGTAAAGCTGCTGTCGACGCAGCCATAACAGGCGATGCCCTGTGGGTAACTGGTATCGACCCGATTGCCGCGCATGATGATGCGCAAGCCGCCGCCGCGCTTGGCGTCAAAGGAGGTAAAGCCCTGGGTGGCGCCCGTGGCAATGTTGTCGATCAGGCTGATATCGGATTGCACCGGATTGCCGGCCAGGCTCCACATCTGAATGCAATCCGGGTGCGCGCCGGCGCTGATGACCGTGCCGGAACACATATTGCCGCTGGCCGTGACGAAATGGCTGTCGACGATGTTCATGCCATCGCTTGCGGCTGCAAGCGACTGGTTGCCCGTCAGGCTGCCGCCGGTCACGCCGGTCAGCGTTAGGCCGACTTTCAACGATGAAAACACGCCGTTGTTGACGGTGATGTTGCTGGTTCCGGTAAACGCGATCCCAACGCCGGCCCGGTTGCCATCAACGATCGGGTTGTTGAAAGTAATCGTGTCGCCGCCATAAATCACGATCGCCCGCCCCAGGCGCATTCCTGCCGTGGTCGATCCATATTGTCCGCCGGTAAACACCAGGCCGGACACATTCTTTATGCTCAGGCTGTCGGTGAAACGCGCCGCCGTCGCATCAATCTGCACCGGCACCGCCCAGTCGCGGTCGGACAAGGATATGGCTGCAAAACTTCCCGACAGGATGATCTTGTCACCGGCCGCAGCTGCGGCAAAAACCGCCCCAAAATCGCTGTTCGTGGCATAAAATGTGCTTGCAGCCGCGTTGGAAGCACCGATGGAAAACCCGGCGCAAAGCACCATGCTGAATATCTTCAATGTGGCATCCCCCAAATATTAACAAAAACTGGAGAAATTTTTCCAGAAAAACCAAATAACACTTTTCAATTATTTATAAACTTACCTGAACAATGCAAAACGCTCGACTATTTATATATGTATTTATTTTAAATTAACACAGAAAATCTGCTCAATCACCTTTATTGCCGTGGCTCTGAACGGCAACAAAAAAATGATATTCGGGCGCATTTTTTGCGTCGACATGACGCAAGCTGCCTTTCAGACCGGAATTGTCACTGCGTCATGCTCAAAAAGCCCCAGGGCTTCTTCATTCAACAAGGGGCCGCGCCCCAGGCTGTCGGGGTCCTTGCCCTGCAACTGCAACCCGAGCAGGCGTGACTGCGTCTGCACCATCGTCGTGCGCGCCCGCCGCGCTGTTTCATAACGCCTCAGCGCCTCATCAAGCGCGAACCCGGTCAGGCATCGCGCCAAGACCGTCGCATCCTCCAGCGCGGTCGCCGCGCCCTGGCCCATGAACGGCAACATCGCGTGCGCCGCATCACCCAAAACCGTTACCCGGCCCGCGATCCAGCCCGACAGCGGCTCGCGCGCATGAAGCGCCCATTTGTACAGGCCGGGCATTGGTGTCGCCGAAATGATCGTTCGCACCACAGTATCCCAGTCGGCAAAATGCTCCAGCAGTTCGGGAACTGTCGATGCAATCGACCAACTCTCCTCCTCCCACCCATCAAGCTCGACGAATGCCGCGAAATTGATCAGCGTACCGCCGCGTACCGGATAACGCAGGAACAATCGCTGCGGCCCGACATGAATCCCTGGCGGCATGGCCTGCACTTCGGGCGGCAGCAGCTCAACCGGCACCATACCGCGCCACGCCACCTGGCCGGTAAAGCTCGGCGGCTGGCTCGGAAACAGCACGGCGCGCACCACCGACCGGACGCCATCGGCGCCCACTACCACTTCGGCGCGCGCCATCCTGCCATCGCCAAAATGCATCGCTCCGTCCGCCGTCACATCGATCAGCGCCTTGCCCAACCGCAGCACGCCTGCTGGCAATGCCCCGACCAGCAGCGCGTGAAGATCGGCCCGGTGGACGTGATAATATCCCGCCCCGCCATGCCGCTCTGCAAAATCGGCGCCACGAAACGCTTCGCGCAACACCGCGCCCGTTTGCCAATGCTGTGTCCATTGCCGGTCAGGCTCAAAACCAATGGCGCGCAAGCCATCGCCTAGCCCCAACCAGTCGATGACCCGCACCGCATTGGGGCTTAATGTGATGCCGGCACCCAACTCCTCCAGCCGCGCCGCCTGTTCGTAAACCACCACTTCGCACCCGGCCCGCG
>JANPEP010000267.1:0-11482 GCA_031422995.1 Polymorphobacter sp.
GGGATTCGCGCTCAAGACCAGCGCGCATATTGTTGCGACCTCGGCCCGCCGCACCATCAACAGTTCCGAGGTGATCGCCCGTATCGATGGCAGCGACCCGGCGCTGAAAAACGAGCATGTCGTCCTGATGGCACACCTCGATCACCTTGGCATCCGGCCGGAAAAGGCGGGGGACAACATCTACAATGGCGCGCTCGACAATGCGGCCGGCGTCGCGGTGATGCTCGAAACCGCCCGAGCCTTTGCTGCTGATCCCAAGGCGCCCAAGCGCAGCCTGTTGTTCGTCGCCAACACCGCCGAGGAAAAGGGCCTGCTCGGCGCCGAAGCCTTTGCCAACAACCCGCCGGTGCCGATCGAGAACATCGTCAGCGTCGTCGATCTCGATCAGCCGCTGCTGCTTTATCCCTTCACCGATGTCATCGCCTTTGGCGGCGACCATTCCACGATGGGCACCGCCATCGCCCGCGCCGTCGCCAAGGCCGGTGTGGCGTTGTCGCCCGACCCGATGCCGGCCGAAACCATCTTCGTGCGATCGGACCACTACACCTTCGTCAAGCGCGGCGTGCCGGCCCTGCTGCTCGCCACCGGTTTTGCCAATGGCGGCAAGGCTGCGTGGGAACATTATCTCGCCACCGACTATCACCAACCCAGCGATGACATGAAATTGCCGATCGATTGGAAGGCGGGTGCAAACTATGCCCGGGTCGGCTATCTCATTGCCCAGCAGATTGCCGACGCGGCCGAACGGCCACGTTGGTACAGGAATGATTATTTCGGCACGACCTTTGCGCCCAACGCGCCCAAGGTCGCGCGCCAACAGGGGGAATGAACATGGCAGAGATCAAATCCGGACGCTGGAGCAGCCGCATTGCCCGCGCCACCATCGCCGCCGCCGTGCTCGTACTGCTCGCCGGCCCGGCGATAAAATTCGGCGTGCTCACCTGGCAAGTCGGGCTGGGGATGTTCGTCGTCGCCGCCGTCCTCGCCGGCATCGGTGGCCTCATCAGCCTCATCGCCCTGCTGCGCAAACGCGGCGGCATGCTCGCCGTCCTTGCCGCCGCCGCCGGGCTTGCCGCCATCGTCATCCCGGTGGCGATCATTGCCGAAGGTCGCGGCGCCCCGCCAATCCACGACATCACCACCGATACCGCCAACCCGCCGGCTTTTGTTGTCGTCACCCCTGAACTGCGGGGCCCCAAAACCAACACGGTCACTTATGACCCCGCGTTGGCCCCGGTTCAGGCCAAGGCCTATCCAGCGCTCGCCCCGCTGGTGCTGCCCGATGCCCCCGCCGCTGCCTTTGAAAAGGCGCTTGCCGCCGCCAAGGCAATGGACTGGGCGATCGTGGCCAGCGATGCCGCACAGGGCCGCATCGAGGCCACCGCCACCGTGCCCTGGTGGGGGTTCAAGGATGATGTCGTTGTCCGCCTGACTCCAGACGGTACCGGCACCCGCATCGACGTTCGTTCCACGTCGCGCGTCGGCATCGGAGATCTTGGCGTCAATGCCAAGCGCATCGCTGATTATCTGGCCAAGATTTCCGCCTGATGACGCATGACGTGCTGGGGCTGGCACAGGCGCTCATCCGCTGCGCCAGCGTCACGCCCGCCGATGCCGGCGCACAGGATGTTCTTGCCGAATCGTTGGCGGCATTGGGCTTCACCATCCACCGCCTGCCGTTCGGTCAGGCTCCCGATGGCCCCGTCGAAAACCTGTTCGCCACCATCGGCAGCGGCGCGCCGCATTTCGCCTATGCCGGCCACACCGATGTCGTCCCCACCGGCGATGCCGCGCACTGGAGCGTCGATCCTTTCGCTGCCGAAGTAGCCAATGGCCGCCTGGTCGGTCGCGGCGCTGCCGACATGAAAGGCTCGATTGCGGCCTTTGTCGCCGCCACAGCCCGCCATGTCGAACGCGGTGCAACCGGCCGCCTCTCGCTCATCATCACCGGCGATGAAGAAGGCCCCGCCACCTTCGGCACCGCGCCGATGCTCGCCTGGCTGGAGGCCAACGACCTCGTCCCCGATCTCTGCCTCGTCGGCGAACCGACTTCGGCACAAACCCTCGGCGACACTATCAAGATCGGCCGCCGTGGCTCGCTCAACGCCTGGATTGCCATCAACGGCGCGCAAGGCCATGTCGCCTACCCGCATCGTGCCGACAATCCCGCCACTCGCCTTGTCGCCCTGCTTGCAGCACTTAAGGCCCGCGTGCTCGACACCGGCAGCGATTGGTTCGATGCCTCAAACCTTGAAATCACCGATATCCACATCGGCAATCCGGCCACAAACGTCATCCCGGCCCAGGCCCATGCCCGCATCAACATTCGTTTCAACGACAACCACACAGGCGCCGAACTCGAAACCTGGGTCCGCGAAGCCACCGCCGCCCACGCCCCGTCCGCCGATGTTACCGTCAAAACCTCCGGGGAGGCATTCCTTACCAAACCCGGTGCCTTCTCCGATATCGTCGCCGCTGCCGTCACCGCCGTCACCGGCATCACCCCTGAACTTTCCACCAGCGGCGGCACTTCGGACGCCCGCTTCATCCGCCGCCTGTGCCCGGTCGTCGAATTCGGGCTTCCGGGCGCCTCCATGCACAAGATAGACGAAAGCGTTGCTGTCGCCGATCTGGCTGCACTCGTCGATATTTTCGATGCCGTGCTGCTGCGGGTGTTCGCACCGCCGGTCGGCTGATACTGCCGTCACAACTGGACCTTTGGCAGTCCGCGTGCGAATATTAACAACAAGCAAAGCAGGAACGACCACCGCGATGAGGCCGGAGTGAGCATTTTTGCACAAGCCAAGCGGCGCGGCGTGTTCCGCATTGCTGCAACCTATCTTGTCGTCTCGTGGCTGGTACTTGAAGTCGGCTATGTGCTCTCGACCATCCTGGGCTTGCCAAAGCCGGTGATGAAGACCCTGCTGGCGCTGCTCGTGCTCGGCTTTCCGCTGCTTATCGCGCTGGCGTGGAATTTCCGCCTCACCGGCGATGGCTGGTTCCGTCACCCGGAATTGCCGGAAACCGAACCGGCGGCGGACCATGAACATGCGCTGCACGAAGGCGATGATGCCCATGGCGGACACGGCCATGGCGGCGCCGTCGGCGGTGTCGATCCCTTGCCGTTCATCGTTGGCATCATGGTGCTCGGCGGCCTCGTCGTGCTCGGCGTCAACAAGTTGATGGGCGGTGACTATGGCAGCGCCAAACTCGATGATCATGGCGAACCCGTCATCGCCGCTGCGGCAACCAGCGCTAGCCCAGTCACGACCGCAGCCCCGGCGCGAGTGGCGGCCCCCAACAGCATCGCCGTGCTGCCGTTCGAAAACCTCTCCGCCGAAGCCAGCCAATCCTATTTCTCCGATGGCATGACCGAGGAACTGCGCAGCGCCCTCGCCGGGGTCGCGGGGCTTCAGGTCGCCGCCCGCACCTCGTCGAACGCCTTTCGCCAGACCACCAGCGATGCCGGCACCATCGCCGCCAAGTTGGGCGTCGCCTATACCCTCGAAGGCAGTGTCCGCCGCGCCGGCGATGTCGTCCGCGTCAGTGCGCAACTCATCGAGGCCAAAAGCGGCTTTGAACGCTGGTCGCAAACCTATGAACGCAAGGTCAACGACGTCTTTGCGATTCAAAGCGAAATCGCCGCCAATGTCGCGGATCAATTGAAGGTGCGGCTTTTGCCGCAAGAAGCCGCGCGCCTCACCGAAGGCGCCACCCAATCGATCGCCGCGCATGATTCCTTTCTGCGCGGCCGGCAGCTTTACCGGCAATCGGGTGACGAAAGCGTCTATCGAGATGCGCTGGCGCAATTCGACGCCGCCATCGCTGCCGATCCGGCCTATGCCGCCGCCCATGCTGCCCGCGCCAGCGCGCTTGCCTTCATCGCCGCGCAATTCGCCGATACCGCCGCCGAGGCCAAATCGCTCAATGCCGAAGCGCTGGTTTCGGCGCGCAAGGCGGTGCAACTCGCCCCCTATGTCGCCTATGTCCAGTCAACGCTGGGCTATGTCCTTGAACGCAGCACCTTCGACATCACCGGCGCAAAGGCCGCCTATCAACGCTCGATGATCGCCGGCTCGGGCGATGCCGATCTGCTCAATCGCTATGGGCTGTTCAATGCCCGGGTCGGTGACCAACCACGCGGCATCGCGGCGCTGGAAAAGGCCGTGGTGCTCGATCCGCTCAATGCTGTCGTTGCCAAGGGGCTGGGCAGCGCGCTGTTCTTTGCCGGCCGCTACGACGAAGCCGCGGCGCGACAACGCCAGGCGCTGCGCATCAACCCCGATGTCACCAACGTCCGCTTCGAGCTCGGCAGCAGCCTGTTGATGCTCGGCAAGACCGACGCGGCCTTTGCCGAATTCAATGCCGAACCGACGCGGTGGGCCAAACTCACCGGGCTGGCGATTGCCGAAAAACGCCGCGGCAACCCGGCCGCTGCCCAGGCGGCGTTCAAGGCGCTTGTGGCGGATTATCCCGATACAACGCTCTATCAACAGGCCCAGGTGCTGGCGCAATGGGGGGACAAGCCCGGTGCACTGGCGGCGCTGGACCGAGCGCTTGCTGCCATGGATGGTGGGCTATTGTATCTGCGTCGCGACCCGTTGTTGGAACCGCTGCGTGCCGAGCCGCGCTTCAAGGCGCTTGAGGCACGGCTAACGCCGGCCTGAACCCGCCATTCCCAAAAGGCTGGCAAATCATGGCGACTATGTTAACATTTCGGCGATGAGCGGCCGTCCGGCCGCCCGCTGAACGGGGAATAAAATGCACAATCGCATTCCAACAATCGCACTGGTTGCCGCTACCGGGCTGGCGCTCGCGGCCTGTGGCCAGAAACGCACCGATGCACCGCCCGCGCCTGCCGTGGTTGTCGAAACCACCCCCGCTGGCACGATGGTCGATGATACCAAGAATTCCGAGCCACCAACGGCAACCGGCGTTGTTGACGATACCAAGAATTCGGAACCACCCACCGTTGGCGCGGCGATGGTCGATGATACCAAGAATTCCGAACCGCCCACGGCAACCGGGGTGGTTGTCGACGACAGCAAATAAGCCTCTTCCCGGCGCCGGTCAGCGGCCGGCGCCAGCCATGGTCTTGTCGATCCAGTCCTTGAAAAACGCCACGTCACTATAGACGCTGGGCACGCCGTCCTTGCCGCAATCCTGCCCGCGGCTGACAATGCCGACCAACACCCAGTCGCGGCTGCGCGGCGGCTGCCACACCATCGGCCCGCCACTGTCGCCGCTGCACGCCTGTTTCCCGGCCACGCCACCGGCGCACAGGTCGGCAGCGGTCATCTCATAACCCTTCGCCGTGCAAACGCTGTTCGCCAACGTCTTGATGATGATCACCTGCAAGGCATCGGGCGTCGGCGGTGCCGGCTTGCCGCTGTCGGGAACCTCCGTCCGCCCCCATCCACTCACTCGCACATCGCGGCCATCGGGCACCCGCCCGGTCGCCGGCAAGCCGATTGCCGCTATCGCATCGCTCATCCGCACCGGCGTCTTCAGATGCAGCAACGCCATGTCATATTGCGTCGGCGCCCGCCGATACAAAGGGCTGACAACAATCCGGTCCACGGCGCGCTCGGGCATCGCCTTGCTCAACAATACATTGCCCAATCGTACCTTGATGTCGCCGGGGCCGGCGTAAACCTTCTTGTCGAGCACCACGCAATGCGCTGCCGTCAGCACCCATTGCGGTGCGATCAAGGCGCCGCCGCAACTGTGCCGCTGCTGCCCCTCACTCGCCGTGCTGCCACCGACCAGCTTGCCGGCATAGGCCACCGAAACCTGCCAGGGCACATCGCCCGGCCGGGCATTCTCCCCACCAACGATGCGCTCGCCAGCGCCCTGCGCATCCGAAAGCGCCTCCGGCGCACCCGGAACCGCCTGCGGTGCACCCGGAACCGCCTGCGGCGGGCAGGCCGGCGCATCACCCGGCGCCTCTCCCACCGCCGCCAGCAACAGTGCCGCCAGCGGCATCATCAGCGTCACGGACGGCATCGCGCACCTCCTTTGCGGGCATCGGCCGGCTTTACCATCAAATCGGCGATCATCCCGCCCCAGGCGTTCACCCGGGTGATGTCGCGGCTCGCCCCGCCATCACCGTTGCGTGCCGCAAGCAACAATCGCTCCAGGTCGTTGCGCGGCGCCGCCAGCGCCCGCACGCCTTCCTGCTGCAACGCCGCCGTCTCGGTCCTGGCATCGGTCAACAACAGCAACAGGTGCGCCAATCCGCCCGTCCCGTTCAATTGCGAACCACCCGGATAAAACAGCGTCTCGCCCGCCCCCAGCGGCGTTTCATCGGCATAAAGCGGCACAATCTCAAGATCATGGTCCAACGCGATCAAATACGCATACATCGACCGCGCGCCCAGATTGGTGAAGCCGATGTCGACGGTATCGCCAACATATCCCACCGGCGTGCCATTCTCGATGGCCAGCGCCGGGTGCTGCTTGGGATCGGCGCAGCGCAGGCTGAAATCAATCGCCCCCAGCCTTGCCCCTACATCATTGCGCAGCGCCATGACGGCGTTAAACCGCGCCAGCTTGGCGATGCTGTCGGCGGCGTCGCGCGCCACCGCCGCCCCGGATGCCGCAAACCCACTGCCAATCGCACTGCCGTCGGCGGCGCGCAGCAACTGCACATGGTCGCCCTTGATGCCAAACACATGCGTCGGCGTCGCCGTGACCAGGTCCACGCCCCGCGCCGCCCGCACCGCGTCGGCAATCACCTGCCGCTGCCCGGCACTGCCGCCATCGATGCGGATCCGCAGCGGTGGTCCGGCATAAACATGGTCGGCCTCGACCGCGACAAAAGCCCCGCTGCCAATCGGCGTGTCCAGTGACATCTCGGCATCACCCGGCCGCACGGTCTGCACCACCCCCATCGCCACCGGCCGCATCCCGGCATCAGGGGCACCGCGCCCCGGATACAAGCCGAAACTCGACCCGGGCGTCACCCCCGCCAGGCTGCCACCGGCGATACCGGCGCTGTTCGTTCCCAAGGCCTTGGCTTCGAAAATCCGCACGCTGGCCCGGTCCCGCCCCAGAAATGCTGTCGGCAAAGCCCCCTCGGCCTTGGGGGACTGGTCCCCCGAAATGCCCACCCTGCGCCGCACCTCGGCTGCCAGATCGGCATAGGAAGGCTTCGGCAATTCGGTCAATGCCGTCGCCAGTGCCGTGGTGAACACCCCATGCCGGTCTGGCCCCACACCGATTTCCCGCGTTACTTCGCCATCGGCCGATGCCGCCAGCAACACCCGATACGGCTTTGCATCATGTGCCCGCGGTGGCGGTGGAAAAATGTCGTTCGGCGCCCCCGGCGGCGTCGGATCGGGGTTGGCAAACCGCACCCCGCCACCGCGCAAATCCCGGATCAACGTCCCGGCGTTGCACGAATCGGCGATGGTGACGACATTCACCCCGCGCGCCTCGGCGGCATCGATCAACCGCTTCAAATCGACGTCCAATATGTCTGCCACCGTCCCTCCGCGCCCGTCATGCGGCACGATGGTGCCATTCTTGCCGCCGGCCTGGCTGCGCTCCCGGTCCAGCGCTTGTGATCCATGCCCGGAATAATAAAACAACACCGTGTCGCCAGGGCTGGCGGCGGCAATCTGCCCGGTCAACGCGCCGATGATACCGCGACGCGTCGCACACTGGTTCAACAATGTCATCGATACTGCCGGCGCGGCAGGGCAGGGGCCACCCAGCGTATCCAACGCCACTCCCCAGGATTTCGCCAGCACCCGCCGCATCAACATCACATCGTTCACCGCCCCGCCCAGATCGTGAAAACTCGGGTCGACATTGCCGGGCTTGCCATTCGAATAGGCATATTGGTCGATGCCGACGAACACCGTCCGCACCTCGGCACGCGCCGGCATCGCCAACACCAATGCCGCCACAATCCCCAATATTCGCCTCATCGCGGTGCTCCGACACGGCGAACCATCACATTGTCGCGTGTCCACTCCTCGGCAAAATCGAACAATTGCGGTTCCTGCACCGGACGCTTGCGGGCTGGGTCCGCCGCCCGCGATGGTGTGAACCCCCGCGTCGCTGCGATGCTGCTGTCGGAAACCAAGGGCCGCCCGGCGGCAATCTCTGCGGCCAGCACTGGTAACCTTACCGTGCCATAACGCAGCCATTCATACAGGCTGATGTTGCCGTCATCGTCCAAATCCTCGGCTTGCCCGCGCTTCAATCCATCCTCGACCAGCGCATAGGTCAACAGCCCATGGCCCAGCTTGCCATCTTCCAGCGCGACATTGTCGGCCTGGGTTGCGGCCAAAATCCGTATCCCCTTGTCATAGGCCAATTGCCCCAGCCCCGGATCACCCATCGGCCCCGGCTTGAAGCCGTTGGCATCGACACTGGCGGCGCTGTGGCAGGCATCGATGATCATCGCCATGTCCAGCGCCTCGACATGGCGCGCCCAGCTTGTCAGCTCGAACGACGACATCAGGCTGGCGGTGACGGGCTTGCCATCGGCGCCCACCTTCGCGTCCGATGGCACCATATAGAATTCGCCATCGATGGTGTCGCCATGCCCTGAAAACGTCAGGATCACCACGTCATCGGGGGTCAACACCGCCAGCGCCGCCGGGTCGATGTCCAGCGCCTTTGCCGCGGCCCTGTCGTCATCGTTGGCAAAGCCGTTCAAATGCCGCAACACGGCACCGATATTGGCCTTGGTCGCCCGGTCCGCCGCTGTCGTGCTGGTCAGCACAATTTGCTGCACTGTCCGCCCCGGCACCTTCGACAGCGCTTCGGCCATCGATCGCGCATCATTGGCGGCATAATTCAGCCGCCATTCCGGGTTGGCGGTTGCGTCCACCCCGATGGCCACAATCACCGTCCGCCCGGCGCGCCGCACCACCGGCGGCTCGGGTGTATAGCTGCGCGTGCCGGTAAAGCCCTTGATGCGATCCTCGTTGAAACTATAGGTTGAAAAAACAATGGG
This sequence comes from Polymorphobacter sp., assembly GCA_031422995.1. Classification (GTDB taxonomy): domain Bacteria; phylum Pseudomonadota; class Alphaproteobacteria; order Sphingomonadales; family Sphingomonadaceae; genus Sandarakinorhabdus. The sequence goes on from JANPEP010000267.1 coordinate 8,972, forward strand.
TTCGCCATCGGTGCCGATCGGCACGGTGAACTGATGCACAAACGGCTTCAGGTCGCCGCGCATCGCCTCCGGAATTGCCGTCGCCTGCCGCCACAGCGCCGTCGAACGACTGGTCGCCGCCGGCAGCGCCACATCGGGAAATTGCCGCACCAACTGGCCATCGCGGTACAGCCGCAGATCATACACCCCGGATCGTTCCTTGCCGTTGACTGCGGTGTTGCGTGCTTCGGTTGTGTCAACCGTCACGGTCACTTCATACGGTCCCGGCCCCTTGGTCACTTCGCGAATGCGGGCATAGGGCACCACCCGGTTCAACCCCGCCACATCGGGCAGCGGCTTCAACACATCGCCGCACCCGGCCTCGACGCAGTCCAGCAGCTTGCGCACCAGCCCCGGCTCATAATGGCTGCGCAAGAACGCCTGCGACGGCAGCGACTGATATGGTGCATCGGGCATCAACCACCGCACCGACTTGGTGTCCGGCCCCAGATTGGTGTCATACCGCCCATCGGGCATCACCGCGAAATAGCCATTGTCCGGAAAACTGTAATAGGTCAGCAGCGCTTTCCCACCGCGCGAATCCCACATCCGCAACGTGCCTTCGTCCGATGATGTCCACAGCACCGGCACATCGCCCAGAAATCCCCCGGTCAACACGCCGGTCACCGCCAAAGACGCCATGCGCTTGTGCGTCCTCGCGTCGTACCGCTGCAACGCCTGCCCCACCCGGCTCGCCACCACGATTGTCCGCCCGTCGCTGTCCAGCAATTCGGGGTCGCCGATCCACGTCTCCAGCACGCCGGTCCCCGAAGTACCTCCGCCCGCCTTGTCGATAGCCGTCACCGACTCCGGAAAATTCAACAAGATGGTGCTACGGTCAGGGGAGACGGCCAGCTTGCTGACGATCGTGTCGTCCGCCTCCGCCCCCGCCAGGTTGCCCGCCGTCAACCAGGTGAAAAACTCCGATGCTGCCCCGGCCTTGGTGCTGACATACAATGACGACACCGGGTAAACGCCGTCCACCGGCGCCGCCGGGCGCGTTGCGGCATAAATGCCAAACTCTTCGCCATCCGGCGCCACGTTCAACGCGGTGATAATCTGTCCCGCCGCCTTGGCCGGCACCACCGCCTTTTGCCAGCGCCGGTCCAGCGTAAAGCCCTTTGATGCCGGGTTGGTCCGCTCAAACAGCCACAGACCATCCTCGGCCGAAACCGCCCCGCCGCAACTCGCCGGTCCGGCGGCCACAAAGCGACCCTCCACCCCCACCGGCATCATCATGCACCGGCGCGGCACCACGCCCAGCTTGCGGCCGCTGCCGGCATCCACCACCACCGCCGGCACATCGCCTTCGCTGCTGCCCACTACATAACGGTCGGTGCCCATCCATCGCGCCGTGTCATAGGGCTTGGCCGTCGCAAACGCCCGTGTCGCGGTATTGGTGCGGCTGTCCCACACATTGGCTTCCCGCTTTACCACCTTGTCCTCGGTATATTCGACAATTCGCACCAGCCGCCGGCCATCCGGCGACATCGCCGCATCCAGGAAATAGCCCTTGGCTACGCCACCCAACCGGATCGACTTCGCGCCCACTGCCGCCGGTACGATCATCACCGACCGGCCATTGCGCACCAATGTCGCACTGCCATCGGGTGCCGCCGGCAATGCCACCGGCATCGCATCGTCAACCACCTTCTCCACCTCTGCCGATGGCACCGGCACCATGCCGCCCACCGACCTGAACTGTCGGCTGGTCAGGTCCAGATCATAGGTGAACTGCGCTCCGGCGGCGCTGTCACCGGCAATCGGCCCGAACGCCAGCATCACCAGCCGTGCCGTATGCCCATCAGGCGAAATCGTGATGCTGCGCACGCTCTGCGCATCGAACAATCCGGCCTCGCCCAGCAAGGGCAGGGTCAACCTGTCAACAATCGTCCCATACCGCGCCGACCAGATGATCACCGAATTGTCGAAACTGTCGGCGGTGATCACATTGGTGGTGCCTTGCACCCAGGCGGCGGCATCCACCGGGCTGCTATGGCCGAACTGCACCACCAGCTTGGGCGAAATGGCCGGCGTCTGGGCCACCGCACCCGTCGCCAGCATCAGGGAGAGGAACATCGCACGCATCGGGTCTGGGCCTCCGATGCCGACTTTACCCTATCGAAAGCCCTGCGAAAGCCTTTTTGCGCCTCAAACCGGTGTATCACCCTTATAGCGGGCTTCGAGAAACTTGCCCTGCACCCGCACTGCATCGCGGTCCGCCGCCGCCAGGTCGCGTGACGCTCGCGCCAATTCGGCCTCCACGACCTTCAGCCCGTCCACCAACGTCGCATCCAGGCTGCGGCCATCGCTCTCCACCGTCCGCGCCCGCTGCTCGCTCGGCACCCGGGTATAGCGCTCGACCAGCTCGGGCAAATGCTTGCTCAGCAACCGTGAAAGGTCCTGCGCCACCGGATCACCCGCCGGCACCGCCGCCAATTGCCCCTCCAGCGTCGCCAGCCGCGCCGAAAT
>JANPEP010000268.1:0-5320 GCA_031422995.1 Polymorphobacter sp.
CCGGGGTTTATCCGCATGGGATGAACGCGCGGCAATTCGCCTATATGGTGCGGTATGGCATGACGCCTTTGCAGGCGATCCAGTCGGCCACAGGCGTTGCCGCGGCGTTGATGGGGCGCAGCGGCGATGTGGGGTCGCTGAGTCCGGGGCATTTTGGCGACATGATCGCAGTGGCGGGCGATCCGATGACCGACATCACGGTGCTGGAGCGTGTGGCCGGCGTCATCAAGGGCGGGGTTGTCATCAAGTCGGCGCCATAGGCACGCCCCTTTCGCCTTTTCGCTGCACCCGCTAACAGCCGCACATGACTCTTATCGACAAGACCTTTGCCCCGGCCGATTTCGAGCAGCGCTGGTATGCGCATTGGGAGGCTGTCAATGCGTTCCGGCCAGAACGGCCTGACGCGGTGCCGTTCACCATCATCATTCCGCCGCCGAATGTGACAGGGTCGCTGCATATCGGCCATGCGCTCGACAATACGTTGCAGGATGTGCTGATCCGCTGGCACCGGCTGAATGGCCGCGATGCGCGCTGGGTGGTGGGAACCGACCATGCCGGCATCGCGACGCAGATGGTGGTGGAACGGCAGCTGGCGGAAAGCAGCCAGGGCACGACGCGGCAGGCGATGGGGCGTGCGGCGTTCCTGGAAACGGTGTGGGACTGGAAGGCGACGAGCGGCGGGACCATCACGCGGCAGTTGCGGCGGCTGGGGGCGAGCTGCGATTGGGCCAATGAGCGGTTCACGATGGACGACGGCTTCAACAAGGCCGTCACTAAGGTGTTCGTGACGTTGTTCAATCAGGGGTTGCTGTATCGCGACAAACGGTTGGTCAATTGGGACCCAAAGCTGAAGACGGCGATTTCGGACCTGGAGGTAGAGACTCGCGAGGTGGCGGGCACGTTCACGCATATCCGCTATCCTCTGGCCGATGGCGTGCGGCTGGCGGATGGCCGCGACCATATCATCGTGGCGACGACGCGGCCGGAAACGATGCTGGGCGATACCGCCGTGGCGGTGAATGGCGGCGATGCGCGGTATCAGGCGGTGATCGGCAAATTCGTGACGCTGCCGATTACCGGGCGACGGATTCCGATTGTGGCGGATGAGCATGCCGATCCGGAGCTTGGATCAGGCGCTGTGAAGATCACGCCGGCGCATGATTTCAACGATTTCGAGGTGGGCAAGCGACATGGGATGGTGCCGATCAATGTGATGGATGCCGATGCGCGGATCATCGCGGCCGAGGGGATTCCGGCGGGCTATGTCGGGATGGATCGGTTCGAGGCGCGCAAGAAGGTGGTGGCCGATCTGGAGACGCTGGGGCTGGTCGAGCTTATCGAGGCCAAGACGATTCAGATGCCCTATGGTGATCGCTCGGGTGTGGTGGTCGAGCCGTGGTTGACCGACCAATGGTATGTGAATGCGGGGGAATTGGCGAAACCGGCGCTGGCGGCGGTGCGATCGGGCGCGACGCAGTTTGTGCCCAAGACGTGGGAAAAGACCTATTTCAACTGGATGGAGAATATCCAGCCTTGGTGTGTCAGTCGGCAGCTGTGGTGGGGGCATCGGATTCCGGCCTGGTATTCACCACTCCTAGTGAACGGTGTGCCCGCATTTTACGGAACTGGAGTCACGCCATGCTTTGTTGCAGAGGACGAGGAGGAGGCCATTCGACAGGCGTCCATGCGTTATGGACCACAGTATCAAATCCACTGCGTTGATGATTTGGAAACAGCTGCTCGACTTACGGCTGAAGCTACCAAAGATATGGATGATGGTCTTTCGCAACGGCTTTATCTGCTCCGGGATGCAGACGTCCTCGACACTTGGTTCTCCTCCGCGCTCTGGCCCTTCGCAACGCTCGGCTGGCCGGAGAACACCGCCGACCTCGCCCGCCATTATCCGGGCGATGTCCTCGTCACCGGCTTCGACATCATCTTCTTCTGGGTGGCCCGCATGATGATGCAGGGCATCCACTTCGATGAGCAGCATCGAGTGCCGTTCAAGACCGTTTATTGCCATGGCCTGGTGCGCGACGCCAAGGGCGCCAAGATGTCGAAATCGAAGGGGAATACCGTCGATCCTTTGGTGTTGGTCGACAAATATGGCGCCGATGCGCTGCGCTTTACGTTGACGGCGATGGAGAGCCAGGGGCGCGACATCAAGCTCGATGAGAAGCGCGTCGAGGGGTATCGGAACTTTGCCACCAAGCTGTGGAATGCAGCGCGGTTCTGCCAGTCGAACGGCATTTCGGCTTCGACGAGCGTGACGCCGCCGGCGGCGAACAATGCCGTCAATCGCTGGATCATCGGCGAGGTGTCGGCGACGGCGCGGGCACTGGAAGCCAATATCGCGGCGTTCCGGTTCGATAGCTATGCCGACACGATCTATGGTTTTGCGTGGAACCGGTTTTGCGACTGGTATCTGGAATTGACCAAGCCGTTGCTGGCAGAGGGCGCCGACGCGGCTGTGGCGGCGGAGACGCGGGCCGTAAGCGGCTGGGCGCTCGACCAGATTCTGGTGATGCTGCATCCGGTGATGCCGTTTTTGACCGAGGAACTTTGGCACAAATTGGGGGTGCGGAGCCGTGACCTGATCGTGTCGGAATGGGTGGCGGGGGACTTGCCGGTCGATGCGGCGGCGAGTGCGGATATCGAGTGGTTGATCGGGCTGGTGTCCGAGGTGCGTTCGGCGCGGACGGAGTTGAATGTGCCGCCGGGGGCAAAGCTTGGGTATAGCGTCGAAGGTGCGGGTGCGGCGACGGCGGCGCGGCTGGCGACCAATGCAGCGGCGATCGAGCGGTTGGCGCGGATCGTTCCGGCGACCACTCCGGCGAGCGGCGGCAAGCTGCAATTGGTCCATGCCGATGCAACTTATGCGCTGCCTCTGGAGGGGGTTGTCGATCTGGGCGCCGAGCGGGCGCGACTGGAGAAGGCCATCGCCACCGCCGCCAAGGAGCGAGACGCCCTCGCCGGGCGGTTGGCTTCACCGGGCTTTACCGAAAAGGCCAAGCCCGAAGCGGTGGAGAAGGCCCGCGAGGACCATGCGGCGCGGAGTGCGGAGGCCGAGCGGTTGGCGGCGGCGCTGGCGCGCCTCGGCTGATGGGGGTCTGGGGCCTCAGGCCCCAGCCGCCGGAGGCGCTTTCGCCATAGCTTGCGTGAACAGCGGCGACGCCAGTTCCTGTGCCAACCAGTCATGCACATGCGGCACCGGCTGGGCGGCGAACCAGGCCGGGTCGGCGGCGGCAAACTGGCGGACGAAGGGCAGGATCGCCATCAGCGTGAGGCTGCGCGGTGCCGGAACGGGGAGCGCGACGATAAAGGCCATGGCGGCGTCGCGGGCGGTGGCGTCGCGGCGGTACTTCCAGGCGTCGAGGTGTTGCTTGAAGGGGCCGTCGTTGGTGGCGATGCGCGCTTCGCCGGCGGATGCGAGCCAGTTTTCGGGGTCGTGACGGGCGAGCGCCCAGCGCATGATGGCGAGGCTTTCGTCGATGATGGTGCCGTCCGGGAGGATGAGAACCGGGACGGTGGATTTTGGTGAGGCGGCGATCATGGCGGCGGGTTTGCGGGCCAAATTGACTTCGTGGAGGGTTACCGGCGTCTCGCTGATGATGAGCGCGAGGCGGGCGCGAATGGCGAACGGGCAACGGCGGAAGCTGTAGAGCAGCGGGAGGTCAGCCACGCGGCAAAAGCGCACCGACGTGGGTTTCGCCGCGCGCCTCCGCGAGGGCCGTCTGGCGATGGCGTTCCTGGTAGCCGGCGCGTTGGGTTTCGCTGCGGCTGGCGTGGCAGGCGGGGCAGCTGGTGCCTTCGGCGTAAAGCGGCGATGCGCGATCGGCGGGGCTGAGCGGCATGCGACAGGCGCGGCAGAGGCTGTGGGTGCCGGGGGCGAGGCCGTGGCCGACGGCGACGCGTTCATCGAAGACGAAACATTCGCCTTGCCAGAGGCTGGCTTCGGGCGGGGTGGTTTCGAGATATTTGAGGATGCCGCCTTGCAGGTGAAAGACCTGGGCAAGGCCCTCGGATTTGAGGAAGGCGGTGGCTTTTTCGCAACGGATGCCGCCGGTGCAGAACATGGCGATGCGGGGCGCGGCGGCGAGTTCGGCGCGGTGTTCGCGGACCCAGGCGGGGAAATCGCTGAAGGCATTTGTGGCGGGGTCGACGGCGCCGGTGAAGCTGCCAATGGCGACTTCGTAGGCGTTGCGGGTGTCGATGACGAGCGTGCCGGGTTCGGCGATGAGGGCGTTCCAATCCTGGGGCGCAACATAGGCGCCGGCGGCGAGCGGATCGATATGGGGTTCGCCCATGGTGACGATTTCGCGTTTTATGCGGACCTTCATGCGGTGGAACGGCATGGTTTCGGCGGTGGAGAATTTGAGCTCGAGATTGGCGCAGCCCGGCAGGGCGCGGATGTGATCGAGAACGGCTTCGACCGCATCGGCCGGACCGGCGATGGTGCCGTTGATGCCTTCGGGCGCCAGCAACAGCGTGCCCTTGACGCCATTGGCGCAGCAGCTGTGCGCCAGCGGGCCCCGCAGGGCGTGGCAATCGGCAAAGGGGGTGAAGCGGTAGAGCGCCGCGACGGTGATGGGCATGGCCGCCCATAGCGGTTTGGCGGCGCGGCTGCCAGCGGTGCGAGACAGGCTTGTTTCGCAATCGCGGCGGGGCCGGATGTTGCGGACGCGACACGTTGAACAAGGGCTTTTCGGCCGCCAACTTCTGACTTGCATTGACGAACCCACTCCCGCACATTGCGGTATCGGTGATCGACAGGCGACCTGATCCGGGCGACCAGCGACACGATTTCGGGGAGGCGCTGGCCAATGCGACATTCCATGCGGGTTTCAAAGGCTGTGTTCGCAGCGCTGCTGGCTGGCACTGCGCAGGTTGCCGCCGCGCAGGCGCCCGTGGTGACAGCAGAGGCCGAGACTGGACCTCAGCTGAGCGAGATCGTGGTGACGGCGCAGCGGCGGGAATCGACGGTGCAGGATGCGCCGCTGGCGATTTCGGCATTTTCGGGGGAGGCGCTCGACAAGAACCGGGTGCTGAGTTTCGAGGACCTGGCCGGCAATGCCACGTCGCTGTCGTTCACGGCGCTGTCGCCGCTGGACCAGGAGTTCAATATCCGCGGCATCACCAACACGCGGCTGGATTCGCCTTCGGCCGACCAGTCGATCGGGATTTTTTCCGATGATGTCTATGTCGGCAGGTCGGGGTTGTTCAATTTCGACCTGTATGATGTCGAACGGGTGGAAGTGGTGCGCGGGCCACAGGGCGTTTTGCTGGGCCGCAACGTGGTGGGCGGGGCGATCAACATCAT
>JANPEP010000269.1:0-4335 GCA_031422995.1 Polymorphobacter sp.
GGTCCCCGTTCACCAGAAAGCCGCGCCAGAACAGCAGGTTGTTGAGCGTCGGTGAGCGCGCCACGATGTAGCCCTTGGGTACCTCGCCCTGGTAGCCCGGCGGCAGGATCAGGAACTTACCGCCTTTGCCCTTGTCCGGCCCGGCGTTGCCAAAATCGATGACGTGGCGAAACCAGAAGTCGTTGACCACGCCCAGCACGTTCGGCGGCGTCTCGATGACCATCGGGCCATCCTTCAGGTTCAGCCAGCCCCAGGCGTAGACGCTTTCGGTATTGGCAGTCAGATAGAGCGACTTCGAATCCATCAGCGATTCGAACAACACCACCGTCCGGTTGTCCGGCCCGAACTCGCGCAGGCCGTTGCGGATGGCGACCATCGACGCGCCGGGCACGGTGTTCAGAAACGCCTGCGTGCCGCGCATGAAGTCGAGGTTGTCGTAGACTTTCTCGACGGTCGCCTTGTCGGGGAAGCCGTCGAAAAAATTCAAAGTGCCCAGCCGGGTTTCGACGCGGTCGGGTGTGGTAATTTCGGCCGGGATCGCAGTCGTCATCTTCATCGGAGCAGCTCCTGTTGTCGCAGCGGTTGCCGGCGTCGCCAACAGCGCCACAAGTCCAATTGCGATCGTCATCGGTTTGATCGTCATTTCCCGAACCTCGGGTAGCATCACTTGAGCTTCACGAAGTCGCCCATGATCCAGCGCTTGTCGCCGGCCGCGGGCATCAATTCGGGTTCGGGGCCATACCAGCGAAACAGCGCGAACCAGTGGCCATCGCCCTTGGTCGGCACGAAATTGGCGGCAGGTCGACCAGGCGGCAGGCTTGGGCCAAAGGTAAAGGTTGCCGAACCGTCCTTGTCATAGACGATGTCCTTGTTCTTGGAGGACGCAGCGACAGTCGGCACATCGTCGAAAAATGTGCCGCCGGTCTCGAATTCGTAAACCGTGACCGCCCAGAATTTCTTCGCCGGCACCTTTGCCGGGACTGTCAGCTCATATCTGTTCGTGCTCTTGAGCACATTGCCGTCCGCGTCCTTCTGGCCGACGAGGTAGAAGGTATCGCCGCCCAGATGCTTGGGTGCCCAGATCGCCCAGTGAAAAGTTTGGGCCCGGGTTTTCCAGTCATAGTTGCCGGCCTTGTCGACATAGGTGAACTCGCTGACGCTTTCGCCGGGGCTCACTGGCGTGGTCCAATTGGCGCCCGGGAAAAACGCCGCACCGATATTGCGGAAATCCGCCTGCAGCTTCTCCTCCAGCGCCGCTGCCGTGCGGGCATGGCTGTCGTTTGCCACAAAGGGTTGGCCCTTCACGATCCCGACCTGCGCCAGCTTGGCCAGGAATGGTGCATCGATCGGCTTGTGCGCCTCGGTCTGGACATATCCGTCGATCAGACGAAAGAAATTGTCGTCATAGGGCGGACGGGGATCATAGGGCTTGTTGCCACCATCGACGAACACCGTCGCCAGGTCCGGCTGGCCCAGCGGATACAGCTTCATTCGCTTCAGATAGTGTATCGCCGCGTCGGTATCCGCCGCGCTGAAGGATTCGGGCGTGATGCGAAGCCCGGCCACCGTGTTGAAATGCGCACTGGGCACATGCAGATAGCCCGCGGGGACCGCTTCTGCATAGCCGGGCGGCGTGATCAAGATCTTGCCGCCCTTGCCCTTGTCCACGCCAAGCGTGCCGCCAACGTCTTGCAGCGGCACCATGAACGGGTCCACCAGCGAGCCGAAAATGCCCAGCTCGCCCTCGGTCGCCGGCACGTCCAGCACCATGGGACCCTGGAAGGTCTCGATCTGCGACGAAATATACAGAACAACATTGTTCGGCGTCAGGATCTTGTTGTGATGGTCCAGCGGCTTCGACCAGAACAGGATCTGGTTGGGCCGGGCGCCCATGTCGCGCACATTGGCCTCCTTCTGCGCGAAGAAGGTGACCAGCGGCATGCCCCACTCGGCCAGCTCGAGCGCAACTTGATCGGAGGATGTGTTCATCACGGCCGGCCCTTCGCTCATTTCAGCTTCTCGAAGTCCGGCAACACCCAGCTACGATCGAACAGCCCCTCGGTTGGGCCGTAAAAGCGGAACAGCACAAACCAGCTTTCACCGGGCCTGGTTTGCACCCAATTGTCGGCAAGGCCCTTGGGCGCGTCCGGTCCGACATAAAAATCGGTGGAGCCATCGGCGTTCTTCTTGACGGCGGGATTGCGCGACGAGACATCCATGCGCCCGGTTGCGTTGATCAGCATCTGGCGATTTTTTTCGTCATAGACCGTTGCCGACCAGAATTGCTTGGCCGGGGCATTGGCGGGAACATGCAGGCGGTAGTTGTTGGCGCCGGTCAGCCAGGCGCCGGTCTTGTCCTGATACACCCCCATGTATCGCTGCCCAAAGCCCGGCGTGGTCGACCGCATGGCTTCGGAAATGGCGAGGGCCTCGTAGAAATAGGAGGCGCGTTCGTCGAGCTGGTCGAAATTTTCGTCGCGCTGGGTGGTGTTGACCGCCAGCACATCCTTCCAGTGCGAACCGGGCCAATAGGTGGGTTCAAAGCGCTTGGTATAGGTATTGGCCTTGGCCATCAGCTCACCGGCCTGCGCGGCATCGGCAAGGATCTTCTGCTGGTGCGCATCGGGGGCGAAGGGCTTGCCCTTTTCGATGCCCAAGGGCTTGAGCATCGCCATGAAGAAGCGATCGCGTTCCTGCACCGGTTCATTGTTGAGCGCCTGTGCCAGGGTCACCCAATAGGCCATGCCGGATGGCGGCACCTGGCTCCATTTGGCGTCGCCGGCCGGCACGACCTGCGCCTTGGGCGGATTGGCGCGATCGGCATAACTGTAGGTCCGCAACCCCGGGACAAGTTCGCGCATGGCGCGGTCCCGGTCGGAATCGAGCAACCGGCCGCCGAACAGGATCGTGTTGGTCGTCGAACGGAAGGTATAATAGCCCTCCATCTTGGGATCGTCCTGGCCGGGGCCGACGATCAGAAACTTGCCGCCCTGTCCCTTGTCGGGGCCGACGGCGCCCATGTCAGTGAGCGAACGCTGCCAGGCATCCATCACCATGCCGGCAATCAGCCCCTTGGGCATTTCGATAACCAGCGGCCCGGTTTTCGACAGATCGGCGGTGGCGATGAAATAGGGCGTGTCATAGTTCGGTGTCAGAATGCCAAGCTTTTCCTTGAAGCTCAGATAGAGTTCGAACTGGCCGTTGCGCACCTTGGCCACCGTGGCGCGCGAATTGGCCCATTCGGTTACGCCGACAATCGGCAGGCCCCAGAGATAGGCTTGGGCGGCGCGCTGGAAATCCATCTCGTCGACCAGCTTTTGCAGCGATGCCGCGCTTGGATAGCCGTTTTCGAGGGTTATATCACCGATCCGGGTTGCAACCGTTTCCGTCGCGGCTGGTGCCGCTTGCGCCGCGATCGGGCCTCCCGCCGCAATCACAGCCGCCGAAACCATTGTTCCTACGACACGTTTTATCGCCATTTCGTTTCCCCGACGCTCGCACAAATTGATTTGTCATCCTAAACAGTAGGACCGATTCGAAATGCTGCGATCTTGGCAATCTGGTGCGAAATCGGCGGAGAATGCGTGCACAAGTCAGAAGCGATCCGGATCGTATCAAGCCAAGGCTGGCTTTCACGGCGCCCGCAATCGTTTCGGGATGCGCTGCTGCCGCACTGCATTCTCAAGGTTTATGAGGCAGGCGCGTCGCTTTACCATGCTGGCGACCCGCCATCTGGGATGTTCGGCCTGGTCTCGGGGCAATGGATGTTCCGTGTGCCGCCCGCCGAGATACTGATTTCTGTCGCTTCGCCCGGTTATTGGGTGGGAGAGGCCGTTTCATTTGGCCTCGATCAACGCAAGCAAACCGTGACAGTCAAGCAGCGCTCGGTGGTACTGCACTTGCCACAACCCGCTTTTCTGATGCTGATTGCCGACGCAGACAATTGTCGCAATATTGCCATCAACACGGCGGAAACGCTTTATGAGGCCATTACGATCATCGCCAACCTCATCCAGCCGCATTCCGAAGTGCGGGTTGCCCAGCGGCTGTTGACCTTCCTCGGCCTGCATGACGAAACCCAGGCGCGCGCCTTTGCGGTCTCGCAGATCGAACTGGCGGAAATGTGCGGGCTTTCCCGGACATCACTTGGCACGGCGATAAGTAGCCTGGTCGACCGGGGAATCGTCGCTCAACATTATGGGCGACTGGAAGTTCTCGACGTCGCAGCATTGCGCCGGCTGGCGACCGAGGACGAGCGCATCTGGCGCTAATCGGCGGCTTGCCTCAGCTTTGCCCACAATCGATCCGCCGATTTCGCAACAGACTGCCAAGATC
>JANPEP010000270.1:0-8077 GCA_031422995.1 Polymorphobacter sp.
AACAACCGCACCGCATTGCCCCCCATCACCTTGGCAATATCGTCCGCCGACATCCCCGCCTTCACCAAGGCATCGGTCACCGCGCTGATATGCGCCGTATCGAACCCCACCGTCGTCGACCCGTCAAAGTCGGACCCCAGCCCGACATGCTCAATCCCCGCCACCTTCGCCACGTGCAAGATCGCCTTCGCCGTTGCCGCCGGCGTCGCCGCGCACACCGCGGCATCCCAATACCCAATGCCGATCATCCCGCCATTCCTGGCCAGCGCCCGCAACTGGTCATCGCTCAGGTTGCGCGGCGTATCGCACGTCGCCTTCGCCCCGCCATGGCTCACCACCACCGGCCGCGTCGCCATGGCCAACACATCGGCCACCGTCGCCGCACTGGCATGCGCCACATCCACCACCATGCCCCTGGCCTCCATCGCCTGCACGACTTCGCGACCAAAGGGCGTCAACCCACCCTTGACCTCGCCATGCATCGATCCACCCAGCTCATTGTCGAAAAAATGCGTCAACCCGATCATCCGGAAACCCGCATCATACAGCCGATCGAGGTTCCCGATCTTCCCCTCCAGGTCCTGCGCCCCCTCCACCGAAAGCAACGCCCCCGTCACCTTCTTTCCCGCCGCCCGCTCCGCCAGCAACCGCTCCAGCTCTGCCCCGGATCGCACGATCCGCAACCTGCCATCGGATGCCGCCTCCGCCGCCTGCAACTTCTCGGCATGATACAACGACCGCTCCAGCAACGACCCCCACGTCCGCACCGGCTGCAACTCCGCCACTGCCAGCGCCGTGATATTGTCGCTGTCTGCCGAATTCTTCTCGTAATTCTGCCCCTTCGGCGTCTTCGTCACGCTCGAAAATACCTGCAACGCCACATTCCCCACCTCCAGCCGCGGCAGATCGACATGCCCCCGGTCGCTCGCCTCCTCCAGATGCCGCTTCCACAACAACGTGTCCGCATGCAGATCGACCACCACCAACCGCTCGTGCAGCGCCCTGGCCTCCGCCGAAACCGGCCACACCCCACTGCCCTCGATCTTGTTCATCGATTCCTCGATGAGCCTGGGCGCGAACACAAAGAACATCGCCGGCATCAAGATCAGCACCACCGCCAGCGGCGCCACCGCCCGCTTCATCCCCACACTCATCGGCATCAAAATATCCCCAAAAAACCTAACGCCGAACCAGCGTTTACGCCCGCACCAGCGTCACAAACGCATACCCCGGCACATCCCCATCGGCCGGATGCGCTTCCCGCGCCACCTCCCGCCAGCGCCCCGGGTCAAACCCCGGCAAAACCGTATCGCCCTCAAAATCCGCATCCACCTCGGTCAATTCCACCCGCGTCGCACTCGGCAGCGCATCGGCATAAACCTGCGCCCCGCCAATCACCATGATTCCGTCGGCCCGCGCCCGCGGATCCAGCCCCGCCGCCGCCACGGCCTCGGCCAGGTTCCCCACCACAGTCACCCCCTCGGCACGCCACGCCGAGTCCCGCGTCAACACGATATTCTGCCGCCCCGGCAACGGCTTCCCAATGGATTCAAATGTCTTCCTGCCCATGATCACCGGCTTGCCCACCGTCATCCGCTTGAACCGCTTCAAATCGGCCGGAATATGCCACGGCATCGCGCCATCGCGCCCGATCACCCCGTTGCGCGCCCGCGCCACCACCAGCACCAGGTCGATCATACCGCCACCGGCGCCGCAATTGCCGGGTGCGGATCATAGCCCGTCACCGCAAAATCCTCGAACCGATACCCAAACATGTCCTCCGGCTGCCGCAGCAATTCCAGCTTCGGAAACGCCCGCGGCGCCCGCGCCAGTTGTTCCGTCACCAGATGCGCATGGTTCAGATACAAATGGCAATCCGCCCCCATCCACACGATCTCCCCCGGCTCCAGCCCGCATTGCTGCGCCAGCATCCGCAACAGCAACGACGCCTCCAGGATATTGAACGCAAACCCCAGCCCAAGGTCGCAGGATCGTTGATATAAAATCCCCGAAAGCGTGTTTCCGCTAACGAAATATTGATATGTCATATGGCAAGGCGGCAAGGCCATCTGATCGAGTTCGGCCACGTTCCAGCCGGTGAAAATATGGCGTCGGCTAAAGGGGTTATGCCGCAAACCATGCACAAGCTCCGCAATCTGGTCGATGCCCTGCGTGTCACGGTCAAACCGCCCGTCGGCCCCTGCCACATATTTCGGCCAATGCCGCCACTGCGCCCCATAAACCGGCCCCAGATCGCCCCATTCCGCGGCAAAATCCGGCTCGGCCAATATCCGCGCCTCGAACCCGTCGCGGTCCAGCCCCGCCCCCGTCGCCGAATTGAACCGCGCCAACGGCCAATCGGTCCAGATATGCACCCCCTGCTCGACCAGCCGCTGGATGTTGCGGTCGCCGCTCAAAAACCAGATCAGCTCGCGCACCGCCGCCTTCCAGAACACGCGCTTGGTTGTCAAAATCGGCACCGTCCCGTCCGACAGGTCGAACCGCATCACTTCGCCAAACAGCGCCCGCGTCCCCGTACCCGTGCGGTCGCCGCGCTCCACGCCGGTCGTCCAAACCCGCCGCATCAAATCGAGATATTGGTCTTCACCGCTCATGCCCATTACCCCCTATCAGGGATATGGTGCGGTGAAATCAACCACCGCATTGTCAGGCCACAAGCCCGAATGGGCAGGGAACCCGGCAATGCCATCGTTTTTGCAGAAGAAGAATCTGGCGGACCGCGCCAAACTCATCGATCGCGACAACCGCGACGCCTTCGCCGGCCCGCTGCACACCATGCATGCAGACCGAAAGACCGTCTTCATCGACCAGTTGAAATGGGACCTCGCGGTTACCGACGATGCGCTGGACATCGACGAATATGACACCGAAAACACCCTCTACCTCATGGTTCAGGACGATGTCACCGGCGGCCATCTCGGCTCGGTCCGCCTGCTCGCCACCACGGGCCCGCACCTGCTTGCGGACAAATTCGCGCACCTCTGCGCCGATGGCGTCCCTCGCGCCGCCGACACCTATGAAATCACCCGCCTGGTCACTCGCCCCGGCCTGCCGCGTGATGCCGCCGAACGGGTCCGCGAACAACTTTGCGTCGCCATCGTTGAATTTGCACTCGCCCGCGGCATCACGGCCTTCACCATGATGACCCACATGGCCTTTCTGTCCGCCGTCATCGCCGTCGGCTGGGATTGCGAGCCCCTTGGCATGCCGCACGATCTGGACGGCGTGCCCGTCGCCGCGCTGCGCATCACCATCGATGCCGCCACCCTCGTCCGGCTTCAAGAACAATGGAATTTCGTCGCGCCAGTGTTGCGGCTCGACCTCTCGGAATCGGCACTGGTGGTGTAATGGCGTTTTGACCCTGCGTCACCGCCCCCAGTTGCCGAGGGTGCCCCGGCGATCACAGCAACGCGCAAACGGCCCTCCCCGTCTGCAACCGTTCGATCGCCGGGGCATCCACAACCCCTTCTACTCCCTCTCCGCGCGACCAGCGGTCGCCTCCGGCTTCATGGGGAGAGCGACTCGTCGCCAGCCGAGCGGGGTGGGGGTTCCCGCCCTCCAGAACAAGCGTCCCAAATGCTGACCGCCCTCGCCATCTGGCACATCACCCTACGCGAGCTTCTCCTCGTCACCGCCCTTGGCATCGCCATCTCCAGCCTCGATGATTTCCTCCTCGACCTGATCTATTTCGCCCGCACCCTCTGGCGCCGCTTTGCCATCTACACCCGCCATGAACGCGCCACTGCCTTGTCGCTGCGCCGCCCCGATCCCGCTGCCATCGCCATCATTATCCCCGCCTGGGACGAATCCGCCGTCATTGGCGCCATGTTGCGCAATCTCGTTCGCCGTCTCGATTATCCGCGCTATCGGGTCTTCGTCGGTGTCTATCCCAATGATCCCGCCGGCATCATCGCCGTCGCTGGCATCGGCGATCGCCGCATCCAGACCGTCATCTGCACGGCCCCCGGCCCCACCACAAAGGCCGATTGCCTCAATCACCTCTGGGCCGCCGTCACCGCCCATCAGGCCCATACCAGCATCCCGTTCAAGGCCATCGTCCTCCACGACGCCGAAGATGTCGTCCACCCGCAAGAACTGTGGATCTTCGATGCCCTCATCCCCCGCCTCTCCATGGTACAACTCCCGGTCCTCCCCCTGCCCGATCCGGAATCGCGGTGGATAAGCGGGCATTACCTCGATGAATTCGCCGAAAACCACGCCAAGGACATGGTGGTGCGCGAGGCGCTTGGTGCCGCCGTTCCCTCCGCCGGGGTCGCCTGCGCCATCGATTGCCGCATTCTCGGCACCATCGCCAATAACGCCAACGGCAGGCCCTTCGACGCCGCCTGCCTCACCGAAGACTATGAACTCGGCCACCGCATCAAATCCCTCGGTGGCCGCGGCGCCCTCGTCCGCATCCGCCACGGCGACGAACGGGTCGTCGTCGCCACGCGCGAACATTTCCCCAACAGCTTCGATACCGCCTTGCGCCAGAAAACCCGCTGGCTCACCGGCATCGGCCTCGCCGGCTGGGATCGCCTCGGCTGGCCCGGGGGCCTCGCCGATCGCTATATGCTGCTGCGCGATCGAAAGGCGTTGCTCGCGTCCTTGCTCACTGTCATCGCCTACGCCGTGTCGCTGTTCGTCCTCATCGATTTTGCCCTGCGTGCGCTGGTGCCCAAGGCTGCCGCAATGCCCGGCCTTGCCAATGCCCCGCTCACCGCGCTGCTCTGGGTCAACGCCGCTCTGCTCGCCTGGCGCCTGCTCATGCGCGCCGGCTTCACTGCCCATGCCTATGGCCCGATCGAGGGCCTGCGTGCCATCCCCCGCGCCGTCGCCAGCAATGTCATAAACGCCGCCGCTGCCTGGGCCGCTGCCCGCCATTACCTCGCCGCGCTGCAGGGCACCCGCACCCTGGCCTGGAACAAGACCGCCCACCGTTTCCCCGATAACGTCTGATGGCCGTTGCCGCCGGCCGGCCTCTGCGCGCCCTGTCGCTCCTCGGCCTCGCACTTTTGCTCTGGTTCGCCTTGCGCCTCCCCGTCATGCTCGACGACGCGGCGAGCGCCGTTGCTGCCGTGCAGCCCGTATCACAGGCGGCCTTCCTTCCTTTGACGCTGAAACAAGCGCTGCCCTTGTCTCCTGCCCTCATGCCGCCGCCCCTGCTGGCGCTCGCCGCACTCCGCCCAAAATCGCCTGCCCAACCGATTCCCGATGTCACAGAATTCGCACGCGCTGCGTCGCCACTCCTGCCGCCTGCCCCAACAGTCCAAATCGCCGCCTTCGTGCAATCCGCCAAACCACCCGTCAACCCAGCACCCAACCCCGCACCCAACCCGGCGCCCAATCCAGCCGTCGATCTCGCCACCAGCGCCTACGCCGCCCTCACCGCCGGAGACCGCCGCGCCGCCGCCGCCCTCTTCACCCAGGCCCTGGAGGCCGACGGCAAGGTGGCTGCCGATGGCAAGGCCGCCGCCAATCCCGATCCGCGCCGCCCGGCGTGGAAGGCTCAGCGTGACAGCCTCACCCGCCGCTGGTCCGGCGATGCCTATGCGCTGTTCCGCGCCGCCGGCGGCGCTTCCAGCGGCAGCGCCGCCACCCCCATCCTGGGCGGCGCCCAAACCGGCGCCAGCCTCGCCTACACGCCCGATCCACTCGCCAACCGCCCGATCGCCGTCTTCGCCCGCCTCAACGCAGCGCTTGAAAATGGCATCGACACCAAAAGCACCCAGGCCGCGCTTGGCATAAGCTGGAAACCCGCCCCCGCCGTCACCATCGCCGCCGAACGCCTCATCGCCGTCGGCAAAAACGCCGCCGACAACTGGAGCCTGCGCGTCGCCGCCGGCACCAGCGGCCACCACGCCCGCACCGAATGGAGCAGCTATGCCGAAGCCGACATCCTCGACAATGGCGACCTCTTCGCCGGCGCCCAGGCTCGCGCCGCCCTCACCGTTACCACCGGCCCCGTCCATGTCTCCGCCGGCACCGGCATCTGGGCCAGTGTCCAAAACACCGATACCACCCTCCACCGCGTCGACATCGGCCCCAGCATCGTCGCCCATACCGTCCTCGGCCGCACCAATCTCGAACTCTCCGCCGATTGGCGTTTTCGCATCACCGGCAACGCAGCTCCAGACAGCGGCCCCGCCGTGACAGTATCAACCAGTTTCTAACTGTTTCTGCTCACCGCCTGCGGGAAGGGCCGGGGGTGGGGGAATCCCGCCGCCCCAACTGGCCAACCCCCCCGAAATTTCGGCTTCCCCCGCCGCATCAGCGACGGGGGAAACCTAGCCCTCCCCGGCTAACTCAACTGTTGTCGTTCGCCACGCGCCGCCGCTCACCCAGCTTCCTCAGCAGCGCCCGCGTCCGCAATTGCGACAACAGGTCATTGACAATCGACACCCCGCGCTCGGCCATGTCCAGCGCCCGCGCCTCGCCCACATGCCCCGCGGTACGTTCGAAAAACAGCCGCATTTCCTGGTTGGTCACCCATTCGGTGAAATCCAGATAAAATCGCAATTGCTCGCCGGCGAACCCCAGTTCCTCGGTAAAGCCGATATCGGACAAATCGTTGATCGCATGGGCGATTCCCACATCGCGTGCCGAAACCATGCCATCGCCATCCACCGATATCATGCCCACCGCCGACAGTTCGGCAATCGAATCGGCACCATTGCGCAACTGCTCCGCCAGCACCGCAACCGAGACCCTGGCGCCATCGCCCAATCGCGCCGCCAGCATCGAATCGAGCATTGGAAACGCTTCGGGCGCCAGCCAGCGCTCGCCGTCTTCGGCTTCCAGCAAGGACCGTATGACGGCCAGCGGCAGGAATCGCTCCTCCTGCAACCGCTTGATCGCCCGCAGCCGGCTGACATGGGTGTCGTTGTAAAACGCCGAATTCCGGCTCGCGCGATCCGGCTCGGGCAACAGACCTTCGCGGATGTAATATCGGATGGTTTCCCGCCCCACACCGCTGGCCTTCTCAAGCTCTCGCATTCGCATCGCAGGCGCAGCCCCAAAGTTACCGGTATCAGCCCCCTGGTTCCGGTTCAAAATTCATCATAGCAGGAAATACGGAGTGTGCATACGCGCGCCGCAACACGTCGCGTGTAAAGCATTGCAATGCTAAACCATCAACCATGCAAGCCTTTGCCGCCCTGCTCGACGCCCTGCTCTACACCAATTCGCGCAACGCCAAGCTGCGCCTGATCGGTGATTACCTCCGTACCACGCCCGATCCCGATCGCGGCTGGGCACTCGCCGCCCTCACCGGCGGCCTCGACCTCAAATCGATTCAACCCAAGCTCATCCGCGACCTCATCACCGCCCGCACCGACCCCATGCTGTTCCGCCTCAGCCATGATTTCGTCGGCGACATGGCCGAAACCGTCTCCCTTCTCTGGCCCGACACCCCGGGCGCTAAACCCCCACCCCCCAGCCTCGACGAAATCGTCCGCCAACTGACCGGCCTCAGCCGCGCCGACGCCCCCGCCACCTTCGCCGCGCTCATGGACCGCCTCGATCCCCAGGGCCGCTACGCCCTCATCAAACTGTCCACCGGTGCCCTGCGCATCGGTGTCTCCGCCCGCCTCGCCAAAACCGCGCTCGCCAACGCCTTCGCCCTCGATGTGGAGGCGGTCGAAGAGGTCTGGCACGGCCTCGTCCCGCCCTACGCCCCGCTTTTCGAATGGGCAGAAGGCACCGCCGCCCAACCCACCGCCGGCGACGTGCCGGTCTTCCGTCCCTTCATGCTCGCCCACCCCCTCGAGGACGAAAGCCTCGATCTCGCCGACTATGCCGCCGAATGGAAATGGGACGGCATCCGCATCCAATTGGTCCACGTCGCCTCGCCGGATGGCGACCCCAAAAACGCGCAAACCCGCCTCTACAGCCGCACCGGCGACGACATCACCAACAGCTTCCCCGACGTCGCCGCCGCCTTCAGCACCCACGCCACCCTCGACGGCGAACTCCTCGTCCGCGGCACCGCCCAGGCTGGCGAAGCAGCGTCGTTCAACGCCCTCCAACAACGCCTCGGCCGCAAATCCCCGCCCGC
>JANPEP010000271.1:0-17457 GCA_031422995.1 Polymorphobacter sp.
TCGATATGGCTTTCGAAGGTGTCGCCGGGTTCGAGGACCGCTGCGATGCCGCCCTGGGCCCAGGCGGTGGAGCCGGCGTCGACATCACCCTTTGCGAGCACCGCGACCTTGAAGCGCGCGGCAAGGTTGAGTGCCGCCGTCAGTCCTGCGGCGCCGGAACCGATGACGATGACATCGAAGGCGAGGGCTTCGGGCGGCGGTCGTTTAGCCATGTGAGCGGGTCAATTCCAGAAACACGTCTTCAAGGTCGGCTTCCTGCGTCGAAACATCGACAACCCCCAGCCCAGCGGCAGCGACGGCGGCCAGCACTTGCCCGGCGTTGCGGTCGCGCTTGTCATAGGTGAGCACCAGAGTGCGATCGCCTTTCAGTTCGGTTTTCGCCTCCAGCCCGGCTGGCACCGCGGCAAGGTCGCGATCGACGGTGACGATGAGTTTTTTGTCGCCGGCGGTGGAGAGCAGCACCGAAGTGAAATCATTGGCGACGATCTGCCCATTGTTGACGATGGCGATGCGGTCGCACAGCGCCTCGGCTTCTTCGAGATAATGGGTGGTGAGGACCACAGTGGTGCCGCGGGCATGGAGGGTGCGGACATAGTCCCAGAGTTGGGCGCGCAATTCGATGTCGACGCCGGCAGTGGGTTCATCGAGCACCAGCACCGGCGGATTGTGGACCAGCGCCTTGGCCACCAGCAGCCGGCGTTTCATGCCGCCGGACAGCGTGCGCGAATAGACATGGGCCTTGTCATCAAGATGGACGGCCTTGAGCAACTCCATGCTGCGCCGCTGTGACGGCGGCACACCGAACAAGCCGGCCTGGAGCTCCAGCGTTTCAAAGGGCGTGAAAAAGGCGTCGAAAACCAGTTCCTGGGGAACGATGCCGATGCTGCGCTTGGCATTGCGTGGATGGGCGTCGATGTCGAAGCCCCAGATGTCGGCGGTGCCGCCGGTCTTGTTCACCAACCCGGCGAGGATGTTGATCAGCGTCGATTTGCCGGCGCCGTTGGGGCCGAGGAGGCCGAACATGCTGCCGCGCGGGATTTCGAGGTCGATGCCCTTCAGCGCCTGTTTGCCGCCGGCATAGGTTTTTTCAAGGCCGCGGATGGAGATGGCGGATTGGGTCATCCCTTCGCGATAGACGCGGGGGCAGGGCCGGGCAAGTGTGCGTATTTGCGCAAGGGTGACTTGGGCGCCGGTGCTTGATAGGGAGAGCGCATGGCAACAATTCCTCCCCCAGAGACGTTCGTAACCAACGCAGCACGGGTTTTTTGTGACGGCGACGAGACCGGCGTCGACGGCCATCCGCGCGTCTGGTTGCAGATCGGCGCCGAAGGTTTCGCCGATTGCGGCTATTGCGACCGGCGTTTTGTACTGGCCAACGGCCCGGCGGACCGGCGTTGAGGCGTTGCCATCACCTGCTGGTGCTGTTGCCGGGCCTTGCCGCATTGGCACTGGCCGGGCCGGTGCTTGCCAAGCCTGCGCCGCTGGCGTCGCTTGTCATCGATGTCGCACCCGGTGCGCAGCCGCATATCCCGGTGCGCGTCAAGCAGGTCGATCTCGATATCCGACTGGCGCTGAGCTTTGACAGCGCGCTGATCCTCAACACGGCGCCGGCGCAACGGGCCGGGCTGAAGCCGTTTCCGTTGATCGGCAAACGGACGTTCAAGAGCGCGCTGATTCCCGGCGGCGAAGCGACGTTTCGCGGCAATCTGTTTGGGGTGACGCCGCGCGGGGTCGCGAAATCGACCGTGCCGGTGATCTGGGTCGACAAGCCGATCGCCGATGATGCCGAGGGCGTGCTGGCGGCATCGGTGCTGAAGGCCGATCGCATCGTGTTTGTGATGGGGCCGCAGGCGGCGGGATCGAAACTTTACACGCTGACCCGCAAGGGTGGCGGGGTGATGATGAAGGCGAAAATCGGCGACGAGACCATCGATGTGGCGCTGGAGCTGAATTCGCCTGACACGGTGATGAACGCCCGCGCCGCGGCAGCTTTGACGGCAGCAGGCGTGGTGAAACGCGCCGGCGAAGTGGGCTTCTGGCGGCCGTTCCCCGGCGTGGCGCTGCCGTTTGAACGTCTGGTGCCGGCACCGGGGGGGACTTTGCTTGGGCTGCCGCTGTCACGCCCGGCGGTGCGGGTTACGGAGGTGCAGGCCAAGGCGATTGACGCACGCGCCAAGGCAGGAACCAGCACCGTCGATGATGATGCCGATGCCATAACGGTGACGGCAACCCGCAAGAAGGGCCGCGATCCGTGGATCCTGATTGGTCGGGACATGCTGGGCAAATGTTCGCGAATTGAATTCGACCGCCCTGGCAAGACCTGGATGCTGACCTGCGCCTTCTGACGCGTCACCAATAATCCTTCATGATCGCCGCCGCCCAATCGGGCTCGCGGATGGCGCCCCGCGGCAGGAAGCCGGACAGCACGGGCTTGATGTCGAGGACGGGGGTGCCATGGATGGCGTCGAGGCCTTCGACTTCGACGCTTTTGCCGGTAACGGCGATGATGCGGCAAACCGAAACTCCGATGCGGTTGGGACGGTTGCGGCCACGCTGGGCAAAGATGCCGACCATCGGCCAATCGGGGTTGCCGCGCGGTCGGCGAGCGGCTGTGGTGATTTCGGCAATGGGCAGTCGATCGAAGACGAAGATGATTTCGGCGTGGCTGAAACTGTCGAGGCCGGCGAGCGCATCGGCGGCGAATGTGCTTTCGAGGACAATGGTGGCGCGGCTGCTGCCCCAGGCGTCATCGTCGGCGGCGGTGCGGCCGCCGGTGACGGTGCCGATTGCGGTCATCGAGAATGTCGCAGTCATCACTGGTTCCCCTGTGGCTGAGAGGCCCCTATATCAGGGTCATGAGCAATCTCGACCCCGCGACGATCTTCTATGCCGACACCGGGCTTGATCCCGGCCGAACCGAGCGATTGGTGGCCGAGGCGCTGAACGGCTGCGACGATGGCGAATTATACATGCAATACGCCGTGTCGGAGAGTTTTGCGTTTGACGACGGGCGGTTGAAGGCAGCGACGTTCGATACGCAAAAGGGTTTCGGCCTGCGCGGTGTGGCCGGTGAAATGACGGCCTTTGCACATGCCAACGAACTTTCGGACGAAGCCATCACGCGGGCGGCGGACACGATCCGGGTGGTGCGGGACGGGCATGGCGGCACGATGGCGCTGGCCCCGCAGCGGACAAATGCGCGGCGCTATACCGATGCCAACCCGCTCGATGGCATCAGCTTTGCCGAAAAGGTGGCTTTGATGCAGACGATCGATGCGGCGGCCCGCGCCCGCGATCCGCGGGTGGTGCAGGTTTCGGCGAGCCTGCTGGGGTCGTGGAGTGTGGTGGAGATCATCCGCGCCGATGGGCACCGGGTGCGCGATGTGCGGCCTTTGGTGCGGCTCAACGTGCAGATCGTGGCCGAGAAGGATGGGCGCCGCGAGACGGGCTTTCACGGGCTGGGCGGGCGCTATCTGTATGACGGGCTGATTACCGCCGAGAATTGGAATGGCGCGATCGACATTGCGCTGGCCAATGCGCTGGTGAACCTGGATGCGGTGGCGGCGCCGGCGGGCGAGATGACCGTAGTGCTGGGGCCGGGCTGGCCGGGGATTTTGCTGCACGAGGCGATCGGGCATGGCCTGGAGGGCGATTTCAACCGCAAGGGCACCAGTGCGTTTTCGGGGCGGATCGGTGAGCGGGTGGCGGCCAAGGGCGTGACTGTGGTCGATGATGGCAGCATCGACAATCGGCGCGGGTCGTTGACGGTGGATGACGAAGGCACGCCGACCGAGCGGACGGTGTTGATCGAGGATGGCATCCTGAAAGGCTATATGCAGGACCGGCTCAATGCGCGGCTGATGGGCGTGGCGGCGACGGGCAATGGCCGGCGGGAGAGTTTTGCCCATGCGCCGATGCCGCGGATGACGAATACGTTCATGGAGAATGGCAGCGAGGACCCGGGCGAAATCCTGCGATCGGCAAAGTCGGGGATTTACGCCAAGAGCTTTGGCGGCGGGCAGGTCGACATCACGTCGGGCAAGTTCGTGTTCACTTGCACCGAAGCCTATCGCATCGAGAACGGCCGGTTGGGGGCGCCGATCAAGGGCGCGACGTTGATCGGTAACGGACCCGATGTACTGACCCGGGTGAAGGCCATCGGCAATGATTTCGCGTTGGATGAAGGCGTCGGGATTTGCGGCAAGGGTGGCCAGAGCGTGCCGGCGGGCGTCGGGCAACCGACGCTGCTGATCGAAGGGCTGACGGTGGGTGGCACCGCGGCATAGGAGGGGTGGATGAGCGATTTTGCCGATCATATCGACGACAAGGCGGCAGCGTTCATCCAGTGCCAGCCGGTGTTTTTCGTGGCGACGGCCGCCGAGGGCGCGCGGATCAACCTCAGCCCCAAGGGCATGGACACGTTTCGCGTGCTGGGGCCCAACCGGGTGGCATATCTGGATTATGGCGGGTCGGGGAACGAGACAAACGCGCATCTTGCGGCCGATGGGCGGATCACCATCATGTTCTGCGCCTTTGACCAGCCGGCGTTGATCTATCGCATCTATGGCCGCGGCGTGGCGGTGTTACCGCAGGATGCGGGCTGGGATGCGCTGGCAGGGCATTTCGCCATCGAGCGCGGCGTGCGGCAGATTTTCGACGTGGCCGTCGAATCGACGCAGGGGTCATGCGGCTGGGGTGTGCCCAGGATGACGCTGGAGTCCGAGCGCCAGACGTTGCGCAAGGCGCATGCCCAGGATGATCCAGTGGCGCGGTTGCAAAAATACGGCGAGCGCAACCACAGTATCGATGGCTTGCCAGTTCGACCGCCCAGCGTTCTGCCCTACACCTGATGCCGCTGGTCACGCTGGAAACGGTGTTCGATCCGATGGCGGCGCAAATCATGCAGATGCGGCTGGAGGCCGGGGGCATTCAGGCGGTGTTGTTCGACAATGGCATTGCGTCCCTCATCGGGCCCGGCCTGTCGGGAGTCCGGCTGATGGTGCTGGATGAAGATGAGGACGCGGCACGCGCCTTGCTGGCGGCCGAGACGTGAAAATAGCGCTGGCGCTCGGCGGGGGAGCCGGGCTGGGCTGGGCGCATATTGGCGTGCTCCACGCCCTGCACGAACGCGGGGTGCAGGTGGCTGCAGTCAGCGGCACCTCCATAGGTGCATTGGCGGCGGTGTGCCTGGCGGCAGACAGGGTCAATGTGCTGGAGGAAATCGCACGGTCGGTGAATGCCCGCCAAGTGGTGCGCTTCCTCGATATCGACCCACGACGGGGGTCGATGCTCGGCGGCCGCGCCGTCACGGCACAACTGCGTCAGCATTTCGGTCATGGTCACCTTGAGGATTTGTTCCTGCCGGTGGCGGTGGTGGCCGCCGATCTGGTCACCGGCGAGGAAGTGTCGCTGACGCGCGGTTCCATCGTCGAGGCGGTGCGCGCTTCCATCGCCATTCCAGGCGTGTTTCCGCCGGTGCGCATGGGCGGCATGATCCTCGTTGATGGCGGCGTGATGACTCCGGTGCCAGTACGGGCGGTGCGGGCGATTTCCAGCGCGCCTGTCGTGGCCATCAACCTGCAAGGCGATTATTTGCGACGGGCCGAAGCCGGGATGCCGCCGGGCCTGCGCTTGGTGACTCCGTTCCGGGTGGGCCGTGCCGGGTTGAGCCTGTTGATGACCCATCTGGCGCGGCAGAGCCTGGCGCTGGACCCGCCCGATCTGGAGATTGCACCCGCGATCGGCCATGTCGATGTGCGCAATTTCACCCGGGCGCACGAACTGATCGACCTTGGGGCGGCGTCGGTTGTGGAGAATTGGGCGGCAATCGAGGCGCTGCTATAGGGCCTGAAGGCCGCGGCAGGACGTGGTTCTCGCACCTGCACAAAAAATGCGCCTTGCCTTCACCCTTGCCCCCGAATCGGGCAGGCACAGGGGATGAAGGGGCGGTAACATCTCTGTCATACACCGGCACAGCACTTGGCACGATCCATGCATGGCAAACCGTAACGCGAGTTTTCGCGTCAGGGAGGGGCCATGAAACTCATCATTGCAGTCATCAAGCCTTTCAAGCTCGACGACGTGCGCGAGGCATTGTCGGCGGCCGGCGTCCAGGGGATGACGGTCAGCGAGGTGAAGGGTTTCGGCCGGCAAAAGGGCCAGACCGAAATTTATCGCGGCGCCGAATACACCACAAACATGGTGCCAAAGATCAAGATCGAAGTCGTTGTCGACGATGCTGAAGCGAGCAAGGTGGTCGAGACCATCCAGCAAGCCGCACACACCGGTTCGATTGGCGACGGCAAGATCTTCGTCGCCGATATTGGTCAGGCGGTGCGCATCCGTACCGGCGAAACCAACGAAACCGCACTCTGATTCCGGAGGGGGAAGTATGAATTTTGACCTGAAATCGCTGGGGAAGGGCGCGGCACTTGTCGCGCTGTTTGCCGCAACACCGAGTTTTGCGCAGGAAGCCGCAGCCGTTGCCGATGCCGTCGTGACCGCGGTTCCTGTCGTCGCCGAAGCAGTTGCCGCCGCTCCGGCAGCACCGGTTGCAGACAAGGGTGACACCGCCTGGATGTTGACCGCCACCGCGCTGGTCTTCCTGATGACCATCCCCGGCCTCGCGTTGTTTTATGGTGGGCTTGTCCGGTCAAAGAACATGCTGTCGGTTTTGACCCAGGTGTTCATGATCTGCGCCATCGTCTGCTTGATCTGGGTGACATATGGCTACAGCATGGCCTTCACCGGCGGCAGCGAGTTTGTCGGCGGGTTCAGCAAGGTGTTCCTCAAGGGTGTCACCACCTCGTCGATGGCCGCCACCTTCTCCAACGGCGTCTACATCCCCGAATATGTGTTCATCGCCTTCCAGATGACCTTTGCCATGATCACCCCGGGGCTGATCGTCGGTGCCTTTGCCGAGCGGGTGAAGTTTTCGTCGCTGATGATCTTCGTCGTGCTCTGGGTGACCATCGTCTATTTCCCGATCGCACACATGGTCTGGTATTGGGCCGGCCCGGACTTCCTCAAGGATGCGCCGACCGACTATGGCTATCTGTGGGGCAAGGGCGCGCTTGATTTCGCTGGTGGTACCGTGGTCCACATCAATGCCGGTATCGCGGGCCTCGTCGGCTGCCTCATCCTCGGCAAGCGCACAGGCTTTGGCAAGGAAGCCATGCCGCCGCACAGCCTGGTGATGACCATGATCGGCGCTTCGCTGCTCTGGGTTGGCTGGTTCGGCTTCAACGCCGGGTCCAACCTGGAATCGAACGGCCTGACAGCGCTGGCGATGATGAACACCTTTACCGCCACCGCGGGTGCCGCCGTTGCCTGGATGCTCATCGAGCAGGTCACCCACGGCAAACCGTCGATGCTGGGTGGTGTCACCGGCGCTGTTGCCGGTCTGGTCGCCATTACCCCGGCATCGGGCTTTGCCACGCCGATGACTTCGATCGTCCTTGGCATGGTTGCCGCTCTGGTCTGCTACGTCTTCTGCACCACCATCAAGAACAAGCTCAAGTATGACGACTCGCTGGATGTCTTTGGCGTCCACTGCGTTGGCGGCATCATCGGCGCGCTCGGCACCGCCATCGTTGCGGCACCGTCGCTGGGTGGCCAGGGCTTCCTCGACTACACCGTCATTCCGGCCATTGCTGGAACCTATGACATGGGTGGCCAGATGATGACGCAGTTCAAGGCCGTGATGATCACGCTGATCTGGTCGGGCGGTGTCTCTGCTGTGTTGTTCTTCATCCTCGAAAAGACCATCGGGCTGCGTCCCACGGTCGAAGTCGAGCGCGAAGGTCTCGACATCTCCGAATTGGGCGAACGCGCCTACAACAATTGATGGCGTGCCCCGGCACAGGGGCAACATCTCACCAGGTTCCTCCCCAAGGAAACCCACTGGCCCGGACGGCAACGTCCGGGCCATTTTTTATGTTTGGGATTGTTCCAAATATCTCACCAACACAATCATAATAAACAGGTTTATCTATGAAGCCCGCTTCTGCGTGCCACTTGGCGTTTCATCGCAAACCCTTTAAGCGCAGAAATCTGATGCCAACCTTGACGGTATCGGAGACAGTATTTCGGGCGAGCTTCAGGCTTGCGAACCTGTCAGTGCGCAAAGCCAAGGCAGCGGAAAGGCCATGCAAGATGGCCGATGGCGCCAGCACCGTGACCCTTGGTCCAGATCCTAGTTTTGAGCGGCCAATGCTGCATCAAGCTGTGCGAGTGCCTCACGGTGGCAACCCATGTCCCAGGTTTCGGCAATCGCAACCCAGGCGTTGGTGTCATCGCTGACACACGCGGCGACATTAGCGGTGCGAACACCGCCAAGGCGCAGCGGGTCCTGGCGGGTGCGGAACATCGCCGTATAGGCGTTGAGCACCGATGGTTCGCCAATAGCGGACGTGGGCGCGACATAGCGCGTGGGGCCCAGAACAACCTGCGTCTGGCCATCTGCATGCAACAGGACCATTCGCGCGCCAGCGGGGACATCAACCTTTGCGCCGCCGCGAACAATTGCCCCAGCTGCGCCGGCCGACGACTGCAGCACAAGAACGTCCGCAAGTGCCGGCGTGACTGCCAAGGTTATTGACAGCCCCAAGAGAACAGTAATCTTGGCGCGTAGGCAAGGCACGATCATTCTTTCCGTATTGCTTTGCAAAAACCGCAGATCGGACAATTGGTTGCTTTCAGCCCGATGTAAAGTCATTTACGGCACAGTGGCAGGCGCGGCAATCGGTGTGGCGCTTGCACAACTGCCGCCGCTGGCAGCGCTGGAAAATCTGATCGGCGACCAGCGAGTGGCGCGGCTTACACCAAATGCGCCAATGGCAGCCGATATCGTTATGGTCACGTTTGACGAAGCGAGCCTCGCGGCCTTGCCGTCGCGGTCGCCGATCGATCGGGAGGCGCTGGCAAGCATCATCGCCCGGGTCGATGCCGGGAAGCCGCGCGCGATCGGGCTCGACATCCTGCTTGACCAGCCTACGGCGCCGGTGGCCGATGTGCGGCTGGCCGCCGTTCTCGCGCATGTGCAGGCACCCTTGGTGCTCGCCGCCACTGGCCCCGGCGTCGTCGGCTTCGAGAAAAAAATGCTGGGTCGGCGACCACAACGGCCGCCCTTGCTGGTCGCTGATGCCGTCGATGGCGTTGTACGCCGCCTGGTGGAGCCAGCCGAAACCAGCTTTGCTGCACTATTGGCAACGCCCGCCAGCTCGGCTGCCGATGCGCGGACGACCGGTCGCTTTGGCGTGCCGCTGACATCCGGTGGCTCCCTGCCTTTTGCACGGGTGCCGGCGCGCGCTGTCCTTGCGGGCCAAGTTGACCCATCGGTGTTCAAGGCGCGCATCGTTTTGATAGGCGCCACGGCGCCCGGCACCGATCAGCACCTGACATCGCTGCGTGTCCTTGGCGGAACGGACGCTGCGGGCACGCCGGGCGTTTCGATTCACGCCTATCAATTGCGGTCCCTCATGGGTGCCGGCGATGCGCCGTTTACCGCGATCTGGCGTGATGTCTTGCTCGCCGGGCTTGCAGCGGCGTTGGGCATGGCCATCGGGCGGGCGCGTCTGCATCTGGCGGTGCGGGTCGGGCTGGCGGCGACGGCGCTGGCGGCCCTTGGTCTGGCAGGCTTCGCCGCTTATACCGCCGATTTCTGGTTGGCAAACCTGGTTGCAGCCGGCCTCGCAATGGGCGCTGGCCTGGCCATCGGCAGCGCGCTGGCGCTTCAGGCCAGCCATCGGCAGACAGAGCTCGTGCGATCGACGTTCGAACAGTATCTAGCCCCAGACATTGTCGCGCAATTGGTTCAGCAGCCCGAACGGGTGACAGCAGGGGCCACGCCACGCGCGATTGCAGTGCTGTTCACCGATCTTGGCGGCTTTACGGCGATGCTTGAGCGGATGTCGCCGGTCGCTGGCGAAACGCTGCTCAATGCCTATCTCGCGCTGCTGAGCGGGATCGTGATCCGTCACGGCGGCACCATCGACAAGATCGTCGGCGACAGCATCCACGCGATTTTCGGCGCACCACTTGACCAACCCGATGCCGCCGCAAGGGCCTGTGCCTGCGCCCGCGCCATCGATGCCGCCGCAGAAACTTTCCGCCTTCAGCATCCGGTCGCCCGGCCAGGGGCCACGCGTATCGGGGTGCATTTCGGCACGGCATTGGTTGGCAATTTCGGCGGTCACGATCGGCTCGATTATACCGCGCATGGGCCAGTGATGAATATCGGCGCGCGGCTGGAATATGCCAACAAGGCGCTCGGCACGCGCGTTTGCGTTTCAGCTGCCGCCTTGGACGCAGCACTCGACAGCGGCGGCAATAGCAGCGATGGCTGGATACCGGTCGGCATGCTGGCCTTGCGCGGCGTCAGCGAGCCTCTGGCCGTGCTGACACCGGCGCCAGCCGGGCTTGACTGCGTCGCCTATGCCGATGCCCTGGCCATTGTCCCTGGCAACCCGCTCGCCGCGCTGGCCGCGATGAAGGCGTTGGGCAGCGATCACCCGGTGGTGGCGCTGCACATCGCCCGACTGCAACAAGGCCTCGCATCGACGCTGATTGACCTTGGCTAGAGGGTTTTCCAGTCAGATGTCTTCATCTGACGGTTAAGAAAACATGGAAAATCAAAACCTAGAGTGTTCGTTCGATTCCAACTGAACGAAACGCACTCTAGAAGTCCAGCAGCGCCGACAGCGCGGCGGGATCGGCTATCACCAGCGCCGCGCCTTCGGTGCGGATGCTGCCATCGGCGCGCCAACGGCTGAAGGTCTTTGACACCGATTCGCGCGTGGCGTGGACGCGCACTGAAAGCTCGGTGATGGTTGGCGGTGCAGCGATCATCGCTTCGCCCGGGACGGCGCCGGGCCGGGCCAGCCGCAGCAGTTCCGCCGCGACACGCGCCGGAATCGGGGCTGCGGCCATCGCAAAGGTACGATCGCTGGTTTCGCGCAGCCGCGCGGCGAGTTGCAGCGCCACGCCGTGCGCGAACACGGCGCTATCGGCCATCAGGCTGGCAAATCGCGCCGCCTCGATACAGATGGCCGATAAGGGCTCCAGCGCCACCGCCGACCCCGATCGTGGCCCGCCATCGATGATCGCCAGTTCACCGATCAATTCCCCGGGCAGGCGGTGGGCGAGGACGACAAGATCCCCGTCACGCGACACCCTGAAAACCCGGGCCCTGCCCTCCAGCAACAGCCAGGCGACATCGGCCTGCCCCTCATCCTGAAGAAAAACCGTGCCTTGCGGAATAACGACATGGCGAAGGCCGGCAGTGCCAACGGCGAGCGCTTGTTGCAGTATCAGCGCAAGATCGAGTGCCGCCACAGCGCCAGAGCTAGTCGTATCGAGCGCCAAAGGTCAATTGTTTCGGGTGTGAAGGACTTCACGGCGCCGGCCCCGCGCTGCGGTGCATGAAAGCGGCAGGATCGGAGAACCCGTCATGTCACTCACCGGCAATGTCCAGCTTTCGCGCCGTCAATTTGCTGCCAGCCTTGTCGGGGCCAGCGTTGTCGGGTTGGGCCTCGCCCGGCCGGCCTTTGCCGCCGAAGATTCGGCGCTGGCGTTGATGACGGCGGCGCACGAGGCCAACCGTTTCGCGTCGGCGCGATTTGCCGCCACCCTGACCCATCAGCCGCGCCCTGATGTCAGGCAGTCCCGCGCGCTGGCAGGCGCAACCAAGCTGATCGAAAGTGGTCGGGGCACGGCGCGGCTGCTCCGGTTCAACACGCCCGCCGACATGCGCGGCGTCGCCACCCTGACCATCGAACGCGCGGGCAGCAGCGATGATCTGTGGATATTCCTGCCGGCTTTGCGCCGGGTGCGCCGGCTGGTCTCGTCAAACCGTGCTGATCCTTGGGTAGGATCGGAATTTTCACTCGGCGACATCATCGGCCACAAGGTTGGTGACTGGCGCCACCGTGTCATTTCGCGCGAGGCGATGGGCACCACAAGCGTGATCCGGGTTGAAAGCCTGCCGGCATCGGCACGCGTGGCCAGCGATACCGGTTATGGCAAACGCGTTACATGGCTGCGCGAAGCCGATGCAGCGACGATGAGAGTTGATTTTCACGACCAGACCGGCGCGCCCGTCAAATCACTGATGAGCAACGATATCAGCGTGCTGGATGTTGGCAGGGGAAAGTTGCAGCCGATGCGCCTGACGATGCGCAACCTGCGCAGCGGCAGCATTTCGACGCTGGCGTTCAGCCAATTCCGGATCAATGCCGACGTCACCGACAATGAACTGGCCCCCGGAGCGCTACAATCATGAAGCTGGCCGTGGCAATTGCCAGCGCCGCGCTTTCGGCGCCGGCAATGGCTGCGCCAACAATTGATTTTTCGGCACGAGCCGGCGCCTGGAGCAGCGACCGCACCGGCACCGACGAAGGCATCGAGGCCAGCTCCGAACTCTGGCTGCGGGTGCGACAGGATCTTGGCAACACCGCAAGGCTGCGGCTGGAGGGCTGGGCGGGCGCAAACCCGTATGGCACTGGCAAGATGGCGGGCGATATCCGGGAGGCGCAACTGCAATTGTCAGCAGGCGGGCTGACGGTGTCGGCAGGGCGCCAAGTGAGCGTATGGGGTCGTGCCGACCGCATCAATCCGACCGATGTTGCTGCGGCACGCGATTATCGCCGGCTGGTCGAGGATGAGGACGACAACCGGCTGGGGCTGGCGGGCGTAACCGTTGCCCTGCCGTTGGCCGGCGGCACGGTCGCTGTGCACTGGCTGCCCGAATTTCGGGTTACCCAACTGCCGATCCAGTTTGCACGTCCAGGTCTCGCCAGCCGCATGGATCAGCCCGACGCTGTCGAAACCCAATTTGCCGTCAGGTACGAACACTTCGGCAGCCGGCTGGATTGGTCGGTCACCTATGCCGAATTGGCGGATCGCACGCCTTGGCTGGCGATCGAACGCAGCGCGGATGGG
This sequence comes from Polymorphobacter sp., assembly GCA_031422995.1. Lineage (GTDB taxonomy): Bacteria > Pseudomonadota > Alphaproteobacteria > Sphingomonadales > Sphingomonadaceae > Sandarakinorhabdus. Next base: position 12,940 of record JANPEP010000271.1, read on the forward strand.
GCCGTAACACTCGTCCAGCACCATCCGCGCCTCGCCATGCTGGGCGGCGACCTTGCGACCACCGTCGGCGACTTCGGGCTGCGGCTTGAACTCGCTGGCTATGATTATGCGCGCGACGCAACGCGGGGTCAGGCCGGGCGCTTGCCGCGGTTTGCCGGCGTGTTGGGCATTGATCGCAGCTTTCGCGGGCAATGGTCGGTCATCGCTCAGGCGGTTCTGCGCCTCAGCCGCGAAGCAGCGCTCGCACCCGGCGCGTCACCGCTGGTTTCCGACCGCAACAACACCATCCATTCGGCCTGGCAGCAGACCATATTCGGCGGCACCATCAGGGTCCGCAAGGGGTTGGCCGGCGACCGTGCGGCCATCGAGGCGACCGTTGCCGCATTTTCCAGCGGCGGCAACTACGTTCAGTTGAAGGCCAGCCATCGTCTCAACGACACGCTGCGCATCGCGTTGCTTGCCGAGCATTACGGCGGCGCGAGCGGCACATTCTTTGGTCAATTGAGTCCCAACAACACGGTTTCCTTCGCCGTGCGTGCCGGTTTCTGATCCGCTTCAATCCAGGAGAACTGCCATGTTCACCATATTGGCTACCTTTGTCACACGCCGACCCTGGACCGTAATCACTGTTGTGGCGCTGGCGGCGTTGATGGCGCTGGCCGGCGCCAGACACCTGCATTTCGTCAGCGACTTTGACAGCTCCTTGCCGAACCGCAGCCCGTTGTCAGCGCAGATACACGGCATCCAGGATACATTCGAAAGCCGCAACACGCTGGCCTTTCTGGTCAAGGATGGCACCCCGGCAGCGCGCGTCGCAGCGGCCTGCGCGCTGTCGGAAGGCTTGACGCGATTGCCCGGCATCGCGGCAGGGCGCGTCTATGGCGTTGGGTCGCCGACGGTAAAATACCTGGCCGACGATCGCGGCGACCTTGTCGTCAACGGCCTTGATCAGTTGTGCACCGGCGCGGACGGCATGTCCGCCGCGATTGTCGAGGGCCTCGGGCCGCAGGCGTCGCTTGTGCAGGCCCCCGATGGATCGCTGACCGTCTATGCCGATGTCGCGGTGGCCAGCGGCAGCTTCGGGCCGTTGCTGGAAAAGATCGATGCGATCGTTGCCGGCGCCAGCCGGGGCGGCGTCGTCATCGCCTATTCCGGCCAGCCGGCTTTCCTTGCCCAGAACGACCTCTATTCCAAACGCATCGCCTATTTCTTCCCGGTCATCATGGCGCTGATCCTGTTGCTGCACTGGGAGGCGCTGCGATCGATGCAGGCGGTGGTGGTGCCGATCTTCACCGGGCTGACAGCAACGCTGATCGGGCTTGGCCTTTATGGCTGGTTCGGGCTGCCACTCGACACTTATACCGTGCTGGCCCCGGTCCTTATCCTGGCGGTGGGCGCCGGCCATTCGGTGCAACTGCTCAAACGCTATATGGAGGAAGTGCGCAGCCGGACAATCGTTGGGGCGCAGGCGAGCCGCGAGGCCAATGCCGCCGCCATCATCGCGACCATGGCTGCGCAGGGCCCGGTGCTGACGATTGCTGTCGCTGGGGCGGCCACTTGCCTGTTCTCGCTGCTGCTTCTTGATGTTTCCGCTTTGGCACGCTTTGGCCTGCTAGCCGGCGTCGGGCTGATCGCTGCGCTGGTACTCGAACTGACCGTGGTGCCGGCCATTCGCATGTTGCTGCGGCGGCCGATTGTCCGGCCAGGCTATGGCGATCTAAGCCCGATGTGGCAGGGGGCTTTGCGCCGCGTCGCCGAGGCCGCGCTGACGGGTCCGGCAAGGCGCATCGCGCTGGGGCTGGCGATTGGCATGGTGGTGCTGGCCATTGGTGTGTCGCGGGTGGCGGTGTCGCATTCGATGGCTATCTACACCGCACCCGATGTGCCGGTCCAACGCACCGTCCACGCGCTCACCGCCGCCGGTGTCGGGCCTTATGTCATGGACGTGATGATCGACACCGGCCGCGCGGACGGCGCCTTTGATCCCGGCGTGCAATCGGCGCTGCTCGGTCTCGAAAGCCGCATGGCCGCCGATGAAGCGGTGCGGGCCGTGCTGTCACCGGCCGGCATCATCCGGTTCCTGGGCTGTCGGTTTGCCGGCACCGCCGATTGCACCACCGCCGTTCCCGCCTCGGCAGATGAAAGCCGGCAAATCTGGACCGTGTTGTTCGGCGGCGGCCGTGCTGTCGGCCTGATCGACGACAGTGGCCGCTACCTGCGGTTGCGGGCGTTTGTCGCCACCGATGAAACCCGCGTCGCCACAAGGTTGATCGACACGGTCCAGGGTTATGCCCGCAGTAAGGGCCTCGACGTCAGCATCGGCGGCTCGGCGGTCACCGCCAAGGCGCTGGCCGATGGAATCGTGCGTGTCAGCCTTGAAAAGGCCGCGCTGTTGTTGGCCATCGTCATGGTTATTGGCGGACTGGTGTTCCGGTCGTGGTTGATGGCGCTGCTGTTCCTCATCCCCTCGGCGCTCACCATCGCGACCAATTTTGCCTGGCTCGGCTGGAGCGGGACGACGCTGAACGTCGCCACCGCTGCCGTCGCCACCATCGCGGTCGGTGTCGGGCTCGATTACCTCATCTATTTCACCTTCCGCATCCGCGAGGCGCTTGAACAACGCCTCAGCTATCTCGATGCCATCCGTGTCGCCCATGCCTCCGCCGGCGGTGCCGCGGTCTGCGTCGCGATGGCGGTCGCGGTCGGCTATGTCGTGCTGCTCGCCTCGCCGGGGTATCTTGTCCACCACTGGATCGCGGTGCTGGTGCCGATCACCATGCTCGCCTCGCTGGTTGGCACGCTGTTCGTGTTCCCCTTTGCGCTCAGGCTGCTGCGTCCGCGCTTCACGCCGCGCTTCGATGTGTTTCCCGATTGGAACGAGGCCACCGCCGAATTGTTGCCGATGGTCGTGCCGACTCAGGGCCGCAGCGCGGGCTAAGCTGTTGGCCGGAAAGGCAGGCCGTGCTAGCTTTCTTCAGATCGGATGGGGACAACCGCGCATGAAGATTGTCATCATCATCGGGCTGGCCATCGCCGCTGCCGCGCCAACCGTTGCCGCAACCACCATTCCTGCCACGCTGAAAGCCCGGCTCACCACGAGCGCCGCTGCCATGGCCGATCCCGATAGCATCGAGCCCAGCCGCCAGGTCGATCTCGCCCGCGCCCATCTGGCGCTGTGCGTTGAGGCCTGGGGGGCCGCCAGCCCGCAAACCGCCGCGTGCGAGATGGAGTTGGGCCGCACTCTGCTGGTCGAGGTGTTCCCGGTTGAAGCCAAAAGCGTGCTCACCAATGCCATTGCGCATCTTGGGCCGGCGCCCGAACCGCAAGTCTTGGCCCGCGCCCAATCGCTACTCGGGGAAGCGTTGAGCTGGCAGGGAAAGGATGAGGAAGCGTTGGGCCTCATCACCTCTGCGCTGGCGGTACAGACGGACCCCGCCCAGCGCTCACTGACACTGCGCCGGCAAGCAACTGTAATGTCTGCGCAGGGCAAATTGCCGGAACAGCAAGCCGCAATCACAGCCGCACGCCGATTGGCAGAAACGTCGGCGCTTACCGTGCATGATCGGGCCTTGCTGGATATGGCGGCCGGCCTGAACGAGGTTACCCGACACCCAGCCCAAGCCGTCAGCCTTAATCGTGCGGCTCTGGCGAAAATGGAGCAGCGCTTCGGTGCCACCGACAGCCGGCTTGGTTTTCCATTGGGAAGGCTGGGCGATGCCGTTTTCGTTGCCGAAGGGCATATGGCGAGTGAGCCGTTTCGCGAACGAGCGCTGGCAATCGAGCGTGCCCGCCCACGCCCCAATCCTCGTCGCGAGACCGCAGCTCTCGTTGATCTGTCAGGCGTTTGGGCGGCATCCGGGCGATTGATCCCGGCAATGATGATCCTAAAGGAAGCCGTGGCGCGTTCCGAGGCAGAAGGCACAGACGGCCTGCTGGCCCCTCGACTGCGAAGGCTGGGTGAGATGCAGGCACAGGCGGGTCAGCTTGAAGCCGCAATAGGTTCACTTGAACGCGCCGTTTCGGCAAGTGAAGCGAAGACGGGGCGCAATTCTGCAACCACCGGATACATATTGCTAACGCTGGCGCGAACCTATGGCCGGGTGGGCCGCGCTGCCGACGCTGAGGCGGCCGCGCGCCGGGCCGTTGTGATACGAGAGCAGCTCTATGGTCCCAATCAAATTGTCACTCTTACCGCTCGTGCCGTGCTCGGCGGCCTGCTGTTGGACAAAAACCCCGCGGAAGCGGTTCGCTTGATTGAACCTGCGGTTGCCGCGATCGCCGCGCAGTTTGGCAATGAACACCCCCGCACCCAACAATATCGCGCCCTTCTGGCGGCCGCACTTGCAAAATCAGGACAGCCAGAGGCTGCGATCACCGAAATCGACACATCGATTGGCGTGCTGCGGCAACCGCTGCTGGGCACGCAGATCCTGAATAGTGTGGGCAGCGAACTCGGTCTCGGTTGGTCGAATGACGTGTTTGACGCCCTGAAAGCGGCGGTTTTTTGGCTGCCTGCCA
>JANPEP010000272.1:0-1775 GCA_031422995.1 Polymorphobacter sp.
AATTTCCGCCACCACGGCGTAAATATCCTGTACCGCCCGCCACTCCCCGCCAGCACACTCGCCGGCGGCGCCAGCAACGCTCCATGGTACCGCTTCAACGTCACCGCTTTCGCCACTGCGGCATCCTGCGCTTTCGCCCAGGACTCGTAATGCGTCAGGGTATGCACCGCCGCCGCCCCCACCGCCGCCGCCACCTCGGGCACCACCACCCCCGCATCACCCCGCCGCAACACCAGCCGACCCCCGCGTTCCGCCAGCGACCGCCCCAGCGACGCCAGCGAATGATGCAACCACCACCGCTGCGCCGCCCCCATTTTCCAATGCCCCGGCGTCACATCATCCAGCACGAACAGGCACACCACCGGGCCCGCCCGCGTCGCCCCCGCCAGGGCGGCATGGTCCGCCAACCTCAAATCATTGCGGAACCAGACAAGATGCGGTGCTGACATCCTCCCCGCATACCGTCTAAAGCCCCAGTGAAGAAGCCGCCCCAACGAAAGCGCCCAAATGCCGCAACTGGCCTATGTCGACGGACGCATCACTGCTCTCACCGACGCCCATGTCCATGTCGAGGACCGCGGCCTCCAATTTGCCGATGCGCTCTACGAAGTCGCCGCCGTCATGAACGGCCGCCTGCTCGATTGGCCGCTCCACCTCGCCCGCCTGCACCGTGGCCTTGCGGCATTGTTCATCGATTTCCCCATGACCGACGCGGCCCTCACCCTCCAGGCCCGTCGCCTCGTTGCCGCCAACGGCCACGCCGATGCGCTGCTCTACCTGCAACTCACCCGCGGCAGCGCCAAACGCGACCATGGCTTCCCCGCCACCGCGCGCCCCACCCTCATCATGACCGTCCGCCGCTTCGATTTCCGCCAACGCCTCGCCCAACAGGCAAAGGGCGTCCGCGTCATCACCGTCAACGACATGCGCTGGCGCCGCGTCGACCTCAAAACCACCGGCCTGCTCGCCAATGTCCTCGCCAAACAGGACGCCCGCGCCGCCGGCGCCTTCGAAGCCTGGATGGTCGCCCCCGATGGCACCGTCCGCGAAGGCGGCTCGACCAACGCCTGGATCGTCAAGGACCACCGCCTCATCACCCATCCGCTCGCCGAATCCATCCTCCCCGGCATCGCCCGTGACACGCTCCTGCGTCTCGCCCGCGCCGCGCAAATCCCCGTCGACGAACGCCCCTTCACTCTCGCCGAGGCACTCACCGCCGATGAAGCCCTGCTCACCTCCACCACCGCGCCGCTGCTGCCCATCACCCGCATTGACGAAAACGCCATCGGAACCGGCAAACCCGGCCCGATGGCGTCCCGTCTCGCATCGCTGGTCTGGTCGGAAATCGCCGCCCAAACCGGCTGGAAAGCCTGAAAAACCCCTCTCCCGCCTGCGGGAGAGGTCGACTCGGCGAATTCGCCGAGCGGGTGAGGGTGCTCGTCCTCCCCTACATCCCCGGCGGCGGCGGCGGCATATCACCCCCCGGCCCGCCCGGTCCACGCCGGCCACGCCAATCCTTCATCCGCGTCTCCATCCGCGTCTTCATCGCCCGCGCATCCGCCACAAACGCCTTGCGATCGGCAACCGACAGCTTGCCAAACGCCGTCAACATCGCCGCCTGGTGGCGTTCGCGGCTGGAATTTGCGGCGTTGCGCTCGTCTTCCATCGCCCGCTTCAACGCTGCATTGTCCAACCTGTCGGCATCGAGCACCGCCAGCATCCGGTCCCGCGCCGCCCTCACCGCCTCGCGGTCGGTCTTGCGGTCCCCGCCGGCC
>JANPEP010000273.1:0-5573 GCA_031422995.1 Polymorphobacter sp.
GGATCCACGGCGCTCTCGGCCATCTCGATCCGCACCACCTGCCGGTTGCGCGGGTCGGCATCCGCCGCCACCCCGGTGCGCGGCCCCAGCACCTCCTCCAGCAACAGATATTCGCCCACCGCAAAATTCGGCCGCACTGCCTGCAATCCACCCCCCGCCGCCATCGGCTGCACCGCATAGATCCACGCTTCGCGCGCCCCCATCGCCAGGCAGCAATCGCCATCGCCACAATCATGAATCCACAACGCATTGCGCGCGGCTAGCACCCGGACCGGCGCCGCCGTCTCGAACACCGTCGCTCGCTCCAGCACCGGATCGCCGTCGAAATCCGCGCCCCCCACGGGGATCACCAGACCAGGCGGCGCCGCCGTCCCCCGCAAAGGTGCAATCACCCGTGTCAACAACACCGTCCCCGCCGGCACCGTCCCGTCGTCACTTGCATCGAACTGCGCAAACCCCGCGGCATTGCGGCCATTGTGCATGGCATAATCGATCAGCCGTGCATGACGCGCCGCGGACACCCGCTCGCGGCACGAATCAAAGAAACTCTCGGTAACCGCCGCGTCCTGCCAGTAACTCAGATAATCGCCGACATAGGCAAACAGCTCAATGAGCGTGACGGTCAAATCCGCCGGATTGGTCTCCACAAAATCCGGGTTCAGCTGCGGCGCCAGGTCCATCATCAACCGCCGGAAACTCTGGTAATCCTTGGCCAGATAATCCAGCGCCGGCTCCACGAATGCTGATGGTTCGCAATCCTCGCGCGGCCGGCAATCGAACTCGGTCGGGCACCCGGCCTTGAACCCGAACGCCGTCTCCGACCGCTCCGGGTCGATCCCCGCATCGCTCACGTGCAACCAGTATGTCGACAAATCCCCCTCGCGATCGACAAACACCGCCAGCACCAACGGGTCCGCCGTCACCGCCACCGAAGTCACCGCAATATCGACCACCCTTATCCCGCCCTCGATGCGGAACGACGCAGCCGTCAACCCCAGCGGCGGCGGCTTGATGAAATGCACCTCCAGCCGGAACACCGGCCCCGGCAACACCCGCACGAACTCGACAAAATCCAGGCCATTCAACGGATGCGCCGGCGCCGCCAGCACGGCATTGCGCCGTTCGTCATCGCACCACAACGGCTCCTCGCGCGAAATCATGCCGGCACCGCCTTCTGGAACTGCGCCACACGCCGCTCCGCGGTCGCCCGCACACTGTAACTGATCGTAATCAGCAACTGGCTGTCATCGCGCCGCACCTCGACGCCATCGACCAGGATGATCTCGCCCAACCAGCGCAGCAGCGATGCCTGCACCATATGCTGCGTCGTCGCCACCAGCGTGTCCGACAGCGGCGCAAACACCAATGTCTTCAACCCGCACCCGAACTCCGGCCGGTTCACCCGTTCCCCCGGCGCGGTGAACAGCACCGCCTTGATCATGTCGCGGATATGGTCGTCATCGCCCGTCACCGCGGCGCGATTGCGGGCATCGAACCCGAACGGCATGTCCAGATGCGCCGCCACCATCACAGTCCCGTCACCGTCATGTTGGGCGACGTGACGCGGTTCGCAGCGCCATCCTTGTACGGCACCACGATGCTCGCTTCATTGTCCTTCAAATGCCGCATCACCCCGCGCGCAATCGCCACAAACAACCGCCGGCGGTCACGCCGTTCGGGCGTATCCTCCATCGGCAACCCCGGCAGGCCATCCAGGATCATCCGCGCATTCAGCTCATTCTCGATCGCCTCGGCCATCGAAGCGCCGAAATCGTCCAGGCTGCCGGGCTTGATGGCCATCACCTACTCCAGGAACACTTTGGTCGATATCAGCGCCGGCGTCGGCGGCATCATCGGCGGCACCGCCGGCGCCGGCGTGACGGGCAGGAACCCCCCCGCCAATTCGCCCGGATGCACATGCGCGTTGAACGCCGTCACGATCGCCGCCAGATACACCAGCAACTGGTCACCAAACACCGAAGGGTGAAACGCCATCTGGCTACCCAGCATCACCAGCGGCGCATCGAGCACAACGAACGCCAGCCCCGAAATCTTCACCGTGCCGGTCTTCACATCGATCTTGACCTGGTTCAGCGCGAGCCCGTCACTCACCGTCACGGTCTGCAACAAATCGTCCATCGCCACCGTCAGGCCGGTATCCGATCGCCAGATCTTCTGCGTCGGCAGCGGCGGCGCCGGCGATGGCGGCTCGTTGGGCGCCTCCACCGCTCCCCAATATCCCCCCACCCAGATCGGCCGCGACACATCCCCGGCCTCGAATTCGATCCAAACACCCGATGCCATCGGCGGCACTGCAAAAAACCCCGCCTTCAACCCCGCCACCGGCGCGCACGGCGACGCCCATCCCGTCGGCACAATGCCCAGCGCCTCGGGCACCAGCGCCTGGATCCGCCCCATGCTCAGCGGATCGACATTGTTGAACACCGTGCCACGATATTTGCCATAGACGCGCTGCCGCTGCCGTGCGCTGCCCATTCCAGGATCAAAATCCGCCATCTCAAGCCACCGGCGCCAACGGGTCGACGAACACTTCCGCCCCCGTCAGCCCCACCGCATTGCGCATCGCCTGGAAACTCTGCGTGTACGCATCGCGTGAAATCTTGTGGCTGACGCTCGTCACCAGATACATGCCCGAATGTTGCCGCCCCGCGCCGCGCACCAGCACCGGCAACCCCGGCAGCAATGGCCGGCCAAATTTCAACCCGTCCACCTCGCCGCTCGCCGCCACCGTCCGCGCCGCCTCAGTCACCCGGGCGATCGCCCGCACTATTTTCTCGGCCGGGCTGGCGGAATCATCGGGCGCATCGACTTCAATGGGCGGCGGAAGCACCCGGAACAGGCTTGGCTCCATACCCATCGGCGGCTCGGCCGCGGCCGGCACAATCACCGGAATCGGCGCGCGGGTATTGGGCTCGGTATAGGCCGTCACCACCGTCGTCGGCTTCAACATCTGGTTGCTCAGCTGGAAACTGTGCAAATTGCTTCGCGTCCCGAAATCGATCGACAGCACCCCCTGCGGCGGCCCCAGCGTGATCGGCGGGTGAAAATGCCCCACATCGAATCCGGCAAAAGGATCGGGCTGCACATACAGCTGATAGCCATAGCGTGAGGCGATCTGCTGGATGAACGCATTGTCGCGCGCTTGCTGCGTCGTCGTCGTGTCCAAAATGGTGCGCAGCGGCGGCGTCGGCACCACCAGCGGAATGATGCCATATTTGCCAAAAATCGCCGCCACAATCGCATTGTCGGGCATGTTCGGCCAAGTGAATGGCACCTGCACATGCCCCATTATGGTGCCCAACGCATCGGCCCCCACCACCTCCATCCGCGATGTCCCCGGCTCCGGCCCCACCGTCACCTGCACATCGCGCACAAAGCCGTTGATGATGGTCAGCGGCAGCCCCAGCCCGAACGAGATGCTGATCCTGATCGGCACCAGCGGCCGAAAGATATCGAATACCAACGCGTCAAACTCACCCCAGATGTTGCGGCTTAAATCAAAATGCAGCCGGAACATCGCCGGGCCATCCACCGTCGTCTCAACCTCGATTTCGGCCAGCGCATTCGCCACAAATGGCGGCAACGGCGCAAACGCCGCCTGCACCATGAAGAAGGACGGCAACAGGCTCATCGCCCACCATCCGCACCGGGGTTCGGCACCAGCAACCGCGCCCCCGGTTCCGCGGTCAATTCGGCCGGCCGCGCCACGCCATTGGCATCGCACAACCGCCAGAACAGCTCCGGGTCCTGCGCCACCCGCCACGCCGCCAGGTCGGGGCGATCCTCGGTCTCCACACTCGCTTGCGGCACACCCTTTGCGACCGGCAAAAACCGTATCCTTTTGTACCGTATCACCCGCGCATCGGTGGCCACATGCTCGCTCTCGGCAATCGCTTCATACCGGCTGCCACGCGTAAACATCGGTCAGATCGGCAGCATGTCGGCGATGCCGGCACTGCTTCCCAGGGTGTTGGCCGTCGCCAGCACCTCCTTTTGCACATACCCCGCCATATACACCCAATACGCCGGGTTGCTCATCTCAAGGTCGCGATAGGTCTGCACCTTCAGGCTGATGTCCGCCGACACACGAATGGGGTTCAAATTCGCATCGAACGCCTGCTCCTTGATGGTCAGGCTCTCCAGCCGTACCGGCAACACCCGCGCCGCGCCCCAGATCAGCAACGTCAGCGGCGCCTGCTCGGCGGCAATGAACCCGATACCGCCCAGCGCCAGCGCCTCGTTCAGCGTCACCAGCGCCGATTGCGGATACATCAACGTCTCCAGCGCGGCGATCACCGGATGCAACCCCAGCGCCACCGTCACCGGGTTGCTGCCCGGCATCTCCAGCTGGTCCGCGGCATCGATCTCGATGGTGAACGTCAACGTCTCGTCCGGCGGGCCCGATGTCCGCCGCGACTCGCCCCGGCCTCCACCGGCACTGCCCCGCAGCGCAATGCTGCGCGAAACCGCTTCCGGATTATACTGGAATGGAATGATTGTCGGCACCGGCGACGGCAGGCGATAGGCGGCCAGCCCACCCTTCCTCAGCCTGGGACTGCGCGGAAATTGCGACGACACAGCTCGGCCCTTCGTGGTTGTCTCACAACGCTGAAGCGACCGGCGCACCCTGATGGGCTTTTCGCGCTCTCTCCCCACAATCGAGCATGATTCGAGCGCACAAGCAAGCCTTTACACGCACGATGTCTCAAAGGAGACAGATGAGTCTTCGGAATTGCAAGTTGACACTGTCCACTGATTATGTTGGACTTGCATCAAGTCGCCAAAAATAATCAATACACGCTGTCATGTGCTTCATAAGGCGCAAGCCCTGTTGCACATTTGTTAACCCACTAAACTCATCGAGTTTGGTGATGGGCGAACTGTGTTGATAATTATTCGTTAATTACTTGCAATATTGGTGCCACAGCCTCGGCAAAATATCCTCAGGAAGGATCATCAATGCCCGTCCGGCCCACCTATCCCGGCGTCTATGTCGAGGAAATCCCCAGCGGCGTCCGCACCATCGCCGGCGTCTCCACCTCGGTCGCCGCCTTCATCGGCAGCTTCCCGCGCGGCCTGCTCAACCAGGCGGTTCAACTTTTCAGCCTCGCCGATTTCGAACGCGAATATGGCGGCCTCGATGCCGGCAGCGAGACCAGCTACGCCATTCAACAATTCTTCCTCAACGGCGGTACCGAATGTTTCGTCGTCCGCGTCGCCGATACCGCGACCGCTCCCGTTGCCGCCCCCGCCGCCTTCACGCTGGTCAACGGCTTTGGCGTCAACATGCTCAACATCACCGCCGGCCGCCGCATCCGCGGCCAGGCCGCGGTCAACCCCGGCACCTGGGGCAATTCCCTGCGCGTGGAGATCGACCTCGCCACCCGCGCTGCCACCATCGCCGCCGAAACCAATACCCTGTTCAACGCCACCATCAGCCTCGTCCGCGCCGATAGCGACCGCACCATCACCATCGCCAGCGAACGCTTCACCAACCTGTCGCTGTTCCCCGGACCCGACAATGCGGTCGACACCATCAACGCCGGCTCGAC
>JANPEP010000274.1:0-9796 GCA_031422995.1 Polymorphobacter sp.
GCGAGCGCGGCGCGGCGCAGCAGATATTTGCTGTATTCGGTGGCGATACTGGGGGCCTGCGGCTCGACGGGGACGGCATCGGGCAGGACGTTGACCGACGCCGGCAGCACGCGGGCGAGTTCGAGACGGGCACGGCGCATATGGCCGGCGGAGGTCACGAGGCGGATGGAGGTGAAGCCGTTGGCCGCCACCCAGCGCGCGGTTTCCTCGGCGTTGGAGCGGGTGTCCACCGCTTCATAACCGAGATCGGTGGTGGCGAGGCGGGATTTGCGGATGCCGGCGGCGGCGGCGAGTTGCTTGCGGGTGGTCGAGCGATCGACGCCGGACACCAGCATGCGTTTGGCGCTGGCATTTTCCAGCACCTTGAGCCCGCGGGCAAGGCGCCCTGCCCCGCCGGTGAGGACGACGACGGCATCGGTTTTGGTGGCGAGCGGTGCCGGATCAGGAAGCGTGAGGCTGAACCACAAGAAGCCGCCGAGCCAGGCGAGGACGAGCACGGCAAGGATGCGGCCGAGGATGCCGGCGAGGCCCATGGATTTGCGGCCGTTGCGGCGGCGGTTTTCGCGCACCACCGGCTGCTTTTGCTTGGGCGGCGGCTTCACATGTCACCGCGCTGGCGGCGCAGCGCGTACCATTTTTCGACGTTGGCATTGTGTTCGGCCAGGGTTTTGGCAAACACATGGCCGCCGCTGCCATCGGCGACGAAGAAGATCGCATCGGTGGCCTGGGGATCGAGAACGGCAGCGATGCTGGCGCGGCCGGGATTGGCGATGGGGCCAGCCGGAAGGCCAGGCTTGCGATAGGTGTTGTACCCGGTGTCGCGATCGAGTTCGGAACGCCGGATGCGACGGCCGAGCGGCCGGCCTTTTGTAATCGGATAGATGACCGTCGGGTCGGCATCGAGCTTTATGCCCTGGCGCAGGCGGTTGCTGTAGACACCTGCGACCATGCGGCGCTCGCTGGGCTTGCCGGTTTCCTTTTCGACGATGGAGGCGAGGATGATGGCTTCTTCGGGCGTTTTGACGACAGTGGATTTGCTGCGTTTGGCCCAGAGGTCGGCGAGCGTCTTGTCGCGGGCAGCCTGCATCCGGGCGAGGACCTTGGCGCGCGGCTCCCCGGGTTGGAATTCATAGGTTTCGGGCAGGACGGAGCCTTCGGCAGGGTCCTTGATGGTGCCGGTAAGGGATTTTACGGCGCGCAGGCGATCGGCGACCATGACCGCAGGCAAGCCTTCGGGAATGGTGATCGACGACCGTTCGACCCGGCCCTTTTGTAGGGTTTCGAGATAGGTTCGCCAAGGGCTGCCGGATTTCAGGCTGTAGCTGCCGGCCTGGACGGGCGCATCCTTGCCGAGCAGGCGGGCGAGGATGCGGAACTGGCGGGCCGCATCAATCAACCCGGCCTTTTCGAGATCGACAGCGACATCGGTGAGGGTGGCGCCCTTGTCCACAACCAGCGGCACAGTGGCGCCGGGCCGCGTACCCCAGCCATACCAGGGCGCGACCAGCAACGGCACGCCGAGAAACAGCAGCAGCGCGGTGAAGGTGACAACGACGCGGCGCATCAGCGGAGACGGATCAGATCGCGCGCATCACCAGCGTCGCGTTCGTGCCGCCGAACCCGAAGCTGTTGTTGAGCACGGCCTTTATCTTGCGCGGTTTTGCAACGTGCGGGACGAGATCGACCCCGATGCAGGCATCCGACGGATTGTCGAGATTGAGCGTCGGCGGTGCCACCTGATCGCGCAGGGCGAGCAGGCAGAAGATGGCTTCGACGGCGCCGGCGCCCCCGAGCAGATGTCCGATGGCGGACTTGGTCGATGACATCGACACGGTTTCGATGGCGCTGCCGAACAGCCGGCGGACGGCACCGAGTTCGAGTTCGTCGCCCATCGGTGTCGAGGTGCCATGGGCGTTGATGTAATCGATGTCGGACGGATCGAGCCCGGCCTTGCGCAGTGCCATCTGCATCGAGCGGAAGGCGCCCGAGCCTTCGGGATGCGGAGCGGTGACGTGCCAGGCATCGCCGGTGAGGCCATAGCCGATGACTTCGCCATAAATCTTGGCGCCGCGGGCCTTGGCGCGTTCATATTCTTCGAGCACGACGACGCCGGCGCCTTCGCCCATGACGAAACCGTCGCGGTCCTTGTCATAGGGGCGGCTGCCGCGTTCGGGGGTGTCGTTGAAATGGGTGGACAGTGCCTTGGCCTGGCTGAACCCGGCGATGCCGAGCGGGCAGATGGCGCCTTCGGCACCACCGGCCAGCATGACGTCGGCATCATCAAGGGCGATCATCCGCGCCGCGTCGCCCATGGCATGAGCGCCGGTGGAGCAAGCGGTGACGACGGCGTGGTTGGGGCCCATCAGGCCATATTTGATGCTGACCTGCCCTGAGATGAGGTTGATGAGGCGACCATGGACGAAGTGCGGGCTGACCCGGCGTGGGCCCTTGGTGAAATTGACGATCGATTCTTCCTCGATGCCTGGCAGGCCACCGATGCCTGAACCGATCGAGCAGCCGGCGCGAAAGCGTTCTTCCTCGGTCATGTCGGTGAGGCCGGCGTCTTCGAGCGCCTGACCGGCGGCGTCGATGCCATAGGTGATGAACGGATCGACCTGGCGCTGCACCTTGTAATCGACGCGGGTGTCGGCGTTGAAGGTGAGGCCCGAGCCATCGCCGCGTTTGACCTCGCAGGCGATGCGGCAGACATAATCCGTGGCGTCGAAGCGCGTGATGGTGCCGGCGCCGGATTTGCTGGCCAATATGTTGGCCCAGACGGTTTCGACATGGGCGCCCAATGGCGTGACCATGCCCAGACCCGTGATGACTACGCGCCGCATCGGCAGCTTATCCTTCCCAATTCGCCTGTGTTGAGGCGGGTTTTGGACCAATTCACCCTGTTTCGGGCGCATTTTACAACTGTCTCTATACGCGAAACGGCCTCTCGCATATCCGCGAAAGGCCGTTTGCTATGGCAGGATATTTGCACCGGTCGCCCGGTACCAACCCCTGGGCGCGATCAGCCCTTTTGATTGGCGGCGATGAAGCCGATGGCATCCTTCACCGTCAGGATCTTTTCGGCGGCATCATCGGGGATTTCGACGCCGAATTCTTCTTCAAAGGCCATGACGAGTTCGACGGTGTCGAGGCTGTCTGCACCCAGGTCGTCGATGAAGCTGGCATCATCGGAAACCTTGTCGGCTTCGACGCCGAGATGCTCGACGACGATCTTCTTAACGCGTTCGGCGACGTCGCTCATGGGATCCCTCTTTCCGCTGGTGTCTTGGTGTTGATGTCTGGTGAATGGCGATAGCGGGGGATTGGAGCGGACGCAAGAACGGGAGTGGTATGCAGGAAGCCGAAGAGCGCGGGCAAAGCCCGCGCGCTGCTTCGCTACGCGCCGACCGCGCTACACCATCGCCATGCCGCCGTTGACGTGAAGCGTTTGGCCGGTGACGTAGCTTGCCTCGCGGCTGGCGAGATAGACGACGCCGGCTCCGATATCGGCGCCATCGCCGAGGCGGCCGGCAGGAATTCGGGCGGTGAGGGCGGCCTTTTGCGCTTCGGGCAGCCCGTCGGTCATCGGCGAAGTGATGAAGCCCGGCGCGATACAATTGACGGTGACGTTGCGCGACGCGACTTCCTGGGCCAGCGCCTTGGACATGCCGATGAGGCCGGCCTTGGATGCAGCGTAATTGGCCTGGCCGGGGTTGCCGGTGACGCCGACCACCGACGTGACCGAGATGATGCGGCCAAAGCGTTGCTTCAGCATCATGGGTTTCAGCGCGGCGCGGGCGAGGCGGAAGGCGGCTTCGAGGTTGACGCGGAGGACCATGTCCCACTCCTCGTCCTTCATGCGCAGCGCGAGATTGTCCCGCGTGACACCGGCGTTGTTGACGAGGATGTCGAGGCGGCCGAGCGCTTCGACGGCCTGGGGCACGAGAGCATCGACGGCGGCGGCATCCGACAGGTTGCAGGGCAGGACAATCGAATCGGCGATTTCGGATTGGACCGCAGCGAGCGCATCGGCGCGGGTGCCGGAAAGCGCCACGCGGGCGCCCTGCCCTGCCAATGCCCTGGCGATTTCGCTGCCGATGCCGCCGCTGGCGCCGGTGACAAGGGCGGTCATGCCGGTGAGATCGAACATCGTCACAGATCCTTGGCGAGAGCTTCGACGCCGGCCATGTCGGCAGCGCTTTGCATTGTGGCGTCGGGCGTGATGCGGCGGACCATCGGCCCCAGCACCTTGCCGCCGATTTCGACGAACCCGGTGACGCCGAGTTCGGCCATGGCGAGCACCGATTCGCGCCAGCGGACGGTGCCCGTCACCTGCTCGACCAGCAGGCGGCGAATCATGTCAGGGTCGGTTACGGGTGCGGCGGTGACATTGGCGATGAGCGGCACATGGGGGGCACGCAATTCGGTTTCGGCGAGTGCAGCGGCCATCGCATCGGCCGCCGGTTGCATCAGCGCGCAGTGGAAGGGTGCCGAGACCGGCAGCAACACCGAGTGGCGAGCACCACGGGTACGGGCCAGCGCCATGGCGCGCGCCACGGCGTCGACATGGCCGGACACCACGACCTGGCCGGGTGCATTGTCGTTGGCAGCGGCACAAACCTGATCCTGGGCTGCTTCGGCGGCGATGGCGGCGATGGCTTCAAAACCGAGGCCGAGCAGCGCGGCCATGGCGCCTTCGCCGACCGGCACCGCGGCCTGCATCGATTGCCCACGCAGGCGCAGCAGGCGGGCCGTCTGGGCGAGGCCGAGCGACCCGGCGGCAGCAAGCGCGGTATACTCGCCGAGGCTGTGCCCGGCGACGAACGCTGCCTTGTCGGCAAGGCGGATGCCATCGGATTCAAGGACCCGCAAGGCGGCGATGGACACGGCCATGATCGCCGGTTGCGCGTTGGCGGTGAGAGTCAGCTCGTCCTCCGGCCCCTCCCACATCAATTTCGACAGATGCTGCCCCAAGGCATCATCGACTTCCTGAAAAACGGCACGGGCGGCCGGGCTGGCATCGGCAAGGCCGCGGCCCATGCCGACAGACTGGCTGCCCTGGCCCGGAAAGATGAAAGCGCGGATGGTGAACCTCCCCCAGATGCACGCGAGAACGGCGCGCTTAGGCCTTCGCGCCGGCTGGCGCAACAATCGTGCTTGCTGGCCCGGCAGGGTAATGCATTTAACCCCGTTGCGCGCGGCGACGGATTCGATAAGGGTGTGATGGCTTGCTGCACCGGGGGAGCGGCGCTTTGTTCATCCCCGGGCCAGCCGTATCGCGCCATCTGGTGGCGATGCGATCGACATGACGTTTTTTTGGCCAACGGTTTTTCGTTACAGCTTCATGAGGGTTTTCATGCACCGTACCGCGCGTTTCGCTTTTACCCGTTTTGCCCTGCTCGCCATGGTTGCGAGCTTGCCGGCGCTGCCCGCCAGTGCGGCGGTGTCGCCAGCAGTCGGCAAGGCTTTGAACCAGGCGGCGTCTGCTGCCAAGGCCGGCAACACGAACGCCGCAATTACCGCTGTGAACACGGCACGGGCGGCGGCGACCACTGCCGAGGAAAAATCCAAATCGGCGCAGATGGCCGGCTATGTCTATACCCGCGCCGGCCGCTATTCGGATGCAGCGGCAGCCTTGCAGAGCGCCGGCGCCGGGCCGCGCCAGCTGGCGCCGCTTTATTACCAGGCCGGGCAATATGATCGCGCCATTGCCGAAGCCAAAAAGGCCGGCGGCGAAGACATGCAGATCCTGATCGCCCAGGCTTCGGTGAAGCAGGGCCGTTATGGCGACGCGGTGGCGGCGTATAACAATCTGATCAAGGCCAATGGCCCCAAGCCGATCTATCTCGAAAATCTGGCGGGCGCGCAGTACAAGGCCGGTGACAAGGCCGGTTATCTGGCAACCACGACAAAGCTGATCCGGGTCGATTCGTCGTCGGCACGGTGGAAGACATTGCTGGTGAATTTCCGCCAGAATGCGCTGCGTCCCGAAGCCAAGCTGGCCTTGTATCATTTGATGAGCGCCACCGGCACCATCGAGCGGCCCGAAGATTTCCAGGAGTTTGCCAAGTTGGCGCTGGTTGCCGGACAGGGCGGCACGGCCCAACAGGCATTGGCGCGCGGCGGCGCCGGCAGCGGCGATGCCATGTCACAGAAATTGGCGCAGGCCGCAGCCGGGATGAGCGCCAAGTCCGTGGCCGAAGCGCCCAAGCTGGTCGCCAATCCGGCGACGGCGGTGCGCGGCGGCAATGCCTATCTGGGTGTCGGTCAATATGGCCAGGCGATCGCAGCGTATGACAAGGCCATCGCGGCGAATGGCCCGGATGCCGACCAGGCACGGATTTTCAAGGGCATTGCGGCGTTGAAGGCGGGCAATGTGCCGTTGGGCAAGGCGAGCTTTGCATCGGTGACCGACAAGAACGGCATGAAGGACATTGCCGATCTGTGGAGCCTGTTCGCATCGACGCGCGGTGCGATTGGCGCCCCGGCGGCCGCGCCGGCGAAAGCGGCGTAAAGCCCCGAGTTATCGTCACCTCCGCATTCGCGGGGGTGACGAGGTTCTGGGTTTAGCTGCCTGCTGCTTCGGACTGCAGCTGGACGTAGTTCTGCAAGCCCATCTGGACGATCATCGTCTGCTGAGTTTCGATGAAATCGACATGCTCCTCCTCGGCAGCGAGGATTTCGGCGAACAGGTCGCGGCTGGGATAGTCGCGGACGGTTTCGCAATATTGGATGGCGTCCTTCAGCAGCGCACAGGCCTCGTGCTCAAGCTCGAGGTCGGCTTGCAGCACTTCGGGGACATTTTCGCCGATGCGCAGGCGGTTGAGCGCCTGCATCCCGGGCAGTCCATCGAGGAAGAAGATGCGCTCCATCAGCCGGTCGGCGTGCTTCATCTCGTCGATCGATTCGTGGCGTTCGTAATCGGCGAGTTTCTTGATGCCGAGATTGTCGAGCAGGCGATAGTGCAACCAATATTGGTTGACCGCGGTCAGCTCACCTTTCAGCACGGCATTGAGAAATTCGATGACCTTTGGGTCGCCGCGCATGGCTTTGCTCCTGATGTTGGAACATCAGTGACGCAAATTGCCGCCATCGTCAATGCGATAGGTCGTAAAATGCAATAAAAACAGTCTGTTGCGATTGCTAGTTGGTCGCAGTCGCGTCAGGCGAAGGCAGTTTCCCGGGCGAGGACTTCGCGGGCGAAGGGCAGGCATTGCCCGCATTTCGGCTTGCAGCCGAGTTGGGCATAAGCGGTGACCGGGCAATCGCTGCGGGTGGCGCGCGCGGCCTCACGGACCTGGTTTTCGCGTAGGGCATTGCAAACGCAGACGATCAAGGGATGGCCTCGCAAAACAGGGCTGCTGTTGCGAAGCGTTATCGTCGATTCGCAGAGCTAATGCAAGTCGTTCGCAACCGGCGACGGATTGTTTTTGTGCGTTGTGCGGAATAGCCTTGGGCAGGGAGAACGACCGCCATGAAGATTGTGCCGAGCGGCGAGGCGTGCGGTGCCGAGGTGACTGGCATCGACCTGTCGCGGCCGCTGGATCCCGTGGTGGTGGCGGCATTGCGGGCGGCGTGGTTGCAGCATCTGGTGCTGAGTTTTCCAGACCAGACGATGAGCGACGATGATCTGGAGCGCTTCACTTTGGCCTTTGGGGCGTTCGGCGAGGACCCGTTCATCGCGCCGATCGCCGGGCGCCGCCATGTCATCGCCGTGCAGCGCGCCGCCGGCGAGACATCGCCGATCTTTGCCGAGGCCTGGCACACCGACTGGAGTTTTCAGGCGCTGCCGCCGGATGGGACGTGCCTGTATGGCATCACCATCCCGCCGATGGGCGGCGATACGTTGTTCGCCAACCAGCGGATGGCACTTGCGGAGATGCCCCCTGCCCTGCGGGCGCGGCTGGAAGGGGTGGTGGCGGTGCATTCGGCGCGCGTCGCCTATGCGCCAAACGGGATTTACGGGGACGGCGACACGCAGCGGAGCATGGAGATTCACGCTTCGGAAGACGCGATGGCGTTGCAGCGGCATCCGTTGATTCGCGTGCATCCGGAAACCGGGGTGCCGGCAATCTATGGCGCGCCGGGCTATGTCGCCGCGCTGGAGGGCGGTGACGAGGATTTGATGATGGACCTGTACCGGTGGCAGACGCAGGAGCGCTTCGTGTATCGCCACAAATGGCGGCCAAGGATGCTGATCATCTGGGACAATCGGGCGTTGCTGCACCGGGCGACGGGGGGCTTTGCCGGCCATGCACGGTTGCTGCATCGGACGACGGTGGGCGGGGCGGTGTTTTAGGGTGTTGCCCGGACCGTCCGGCTAGCGCGGCTGAAGAACCACCAGCAGCCACCGATTACGCCGCCGTACAAGGCACCAAGACCCGCTCCTTCGGCTTGATGCGTCCAGATCACCGCCATCGTGGCTGCGCCGACGAGTGCGCCGGCGGCGGCGATCACAAGCCCCGCCTTCGCCGAGCCGCGTTGTCGAGGCGGCGTCATCCTATCGACCAGCGGACCGGCAACGGCGACCGCGACAAGTGAAACGGGCAAAGCCGCCAGCCAGCCGAAGAACGTGACCCCGAGGAGCAAGGAAAGTTCGCGAGACACAGCGAACAGGATGAGCGCGAACACGGTGCTGGCCAGAGCGGCCCCGACTATGGCCGTGGTGAGAATGCGAATGACCACGGTCTGCCACCCGTTCATCGCCGACCGAAGAGTTTTTCGATATCGGTGCGGGCGAGGCGGACCCAGGTGGGGCGGCCGTGGTTGCATTGGCCGCTGTGCGGGGTGATTTCCATTTCGCGGAGCAGCGCGTTCATTTCGGCGAGGCTGAGGGCGCGGCCGGCGCGGACGCTGCCGTGGCAAGCCATTGTGGCGGCGATGGAATCGAGCTTTTCCTTGAGGGTTACTGCGCGGCCCCAGGCGCTGAGATCGTCGGCGAGATCGCGAACGAGAGCGGTGGCGTCTGTGCTGCCGAGCAGCGCCGGAGTGGCGCGGACGAGGATGCTGGTGGGGCCAAAGGCTTCGACTTCGAGGCCGAGCTGGGCGAGTTCTTCGGAGCGGTCGGCGATATTTCCGGCTGCGATTTCATCGAGTTCGACGATTTGGGGGATGAGCAGGGACTGTGACGCGACGGCGCCGCCACCCGAACTTTGGCCCAGCGCGGCATTCATGCGTTCGAGCGTCAGGCGTTCATGGGCGGCGTGTTGATCGACGAGGATGAGGGCATCTTCGGTTTCGGCGACGATATAGGTGTTGGCGACTTGCCCGCGTGCGGCGCCGAGCGGGTGGAGCGCAGCGGGGGGGGCGGCAATGGGGACTTGCGGGGTGAGGCCGGCTCCGGGAGCCACGAAAGCCGGGGGAAAATCAGCAAACAGCCGGGGTGGCTCGGCGATACTGTCGGAAGTCTGCGGGATTTGCGGTGCGGTGTTGGGCCAGATTGGCGCTGCAAAAGCTTGCAGGGCGGTGACGCTGACCTGGGTGGAGGCGCGGTGGCCGGCGGCATCGAGGGCACGCCGCAGCCCGGAGACGATGAGACCGCGGATGAGCGCTGAGTCGCGGAAGCGGACTTCGGTCTTGGCGGGGTGGACGTTGACGTCGACGAAATCATGCGGGACGTCGAGGAACAGCGCAGCGACGGGGTGGCGATCGCGGGCCTGCAAGTCCTGATAGGCGCCACGCAAGGCGCCGACGAGGAGCCGGTCCTTTACCGGGCGGCGGTTGACGAACAGATATTGATGGTCGGCGATGCCGCGATTGTAGGTGGGGATGGCGGCGAGGCCGCCGAGCGATATGCCCT
>JANPEP010000275.1:0-1816 GCA_031422995.1 Polymorphobacter sp.
GCCTCGGCGGCGCGCGCCATCAGGGCGCGCAGTTGCACATAGTGCGGGCTCATCCAGCCCATGGTGGCCACATAGTCCGCGAATGAGTCGGGCAGCGAGGCAGCGCGCAGCACGGCGTCGGGCTTGGGCTTTTTGGGTTTCAACCGCGCGTCGAGATAGGTCATGTCGACCTTGGACGGCTTGCGCATGTCGGCGGCGTAGCGGGAAAAGGTATTCGACAGCTGCAATTCGGCGGCGGCGACCGAGCGGGGATCGCCGGCGCCAGCAGCTTCGACGGCGCGCGCCAGATCGTCCAACTTGTAAGACGACGGCTTCAACCCGTCTTGATCGGCGGTGGCGAGGAAGCCGATGAGCGCCGCGGCCTGTGGGCCGAGGGTGCCGGTTGGCGCCCAGAGCGGTCGGAAATCCCGGGCGGCGTAGAATTTTTTGAGGCGTCCGTGCGCCTGGTCACGCAGCTCGGCGCGGATGTCCTGGGGAGCCGTGGCCGGCGACGTGGGGGCAGCGGCCGACGCCTGCGGGGTCCACAGGGCGCCGGCGGGAATGAGGATTGCGAGGGCGAGAGCAATGCGGACAGGCCGCAGAGCTCCGAGCTGGAGGGTCAGCCCCGCTCTCCCTTGCGGGTCGGCAATGGCGGCGGCGGGGGCGGCGGCACATAATTGGGGTGGTACATGCCGTCCGACGAATAATAGCCATCGACCATGCCATCACCATCACGATCCGCAGCGACGCTGCCGGCGACGGCGCCGGGCGGTGGTGGCGGGGCCATGGCGACTTCCGCCTTCTGGGCGCAAGCGCCGAGCGTCAGGCCGGCCAATGTCATCAGTGCCAAGGTCTGGGTACGCAATTCAACCTCCTCTTAACCCGCGCGGACGACCGGTTTCCTGGAGAGCCAGGGTGCTCGGTTGCCAGCACGCTTGCTTGGGCTATCCGGCATCGGGGGCGTGGGAAATGTTTGCCGGGGGAGGCAACGGCAAGTGGTGCGGATTCCGGGGCGACGCGAGATTTTTCGAGCGGGAGTGGCGCCCGGCACCGGCTTCTGGCAGGCTTGGACGATGACCTATGCAACCACACTGGCGCTGTACATCGATGGGGAATGGATCGCCGGGGGGCGCGATGTTCACCGGGTGGTGAACCCGGCGACGGGGGCGGTGCTGGGGGACTTGCCGTTGGCGACGGCGGCGGATCTGGACCGGGCGCTGGATGCGGCGGCGCGCGGGTATCGGCTGTGGCGCGGGATGGGCGTCGATGCGCGGGCCAATGTGCTGGCCGGCGCAGCGCGGTTGCTGCGCGAGCGTGCAGAGATGATCGCGACGATCGCCACGCTGGAACAAGGCAAAGTGATTGGCGAGAGCCGGGCAGAAGTGGCTTACACGGCTGCTCTGGTTGAGTTTTATGCCGGCGAGGCGCGGCGCAACTATGGCCGGGTGTTGCCGCGGGCGGCGGGGTCGCGGTCGCTGGTGGTGCAGGAGCCGGTGGGGCCGGCGGTGGCGTTTTGCCCGTGGAATTTTCCGATTTTGAACCCGGCGCGGAAGCTGGCGCCGGCGCTGGCGGCGGGGTGTTCGATGATCATCAAGCCGCCCGAGGAAGCGCCAGGGTCGGCGATCGAAGTCATCCGTTGCTTCATTGACGCAGGCGTGCCGGCGGGAGTCGTGGGGGTGGTGTTCGGAGTGCCGGACATGGTTTCAAGGCATCTCATTGGGTCACCGGTGGTGCGCAAGATCAGCTTCACGGGGTCGGTGCCGGTGGGCAAGCAACTGATGAAGCTGGCGGCCGACGGCATGAAGCGGACGACGATGGAATTGGGTGGCCATTCGCC
>JANPEP010000276.1:0-14559 GCA_031422995.1 Polymorphobacter sp.
AACGCCATGGAAACTCGACGAATTCATCACCCGTTCCAAGGCCTGGCAGGCCAAGAAACACGCCGCCGGCTACACCGGCATCACCTGGCCCAAGGCCTTCGGCGGCCAGGGCCTCGGCCCGATGAACTCGATCATCTATGGGCAAGAGGAAAGCCGCTTCCACGCCCCTTCCGGCCTTTATTCCATCGGGCTCGGCATGTGCATTCCCACCGTCTTCACCCATGGCAGTCCCGAAATCGCCGCCCGCTATGTGCCTAAGGCGCTGGTCGGCGATGAAGTCTGGTGCCAGCTGTTCTCCGAACCCGCCGCCGGCTCCGATCTCGCCGGCATCCGCACCAAGGCGGTCAAGGATGGTGACCATTGGATCATCGACGGGCAAAAGGTCTGGACCAGCTTCGCCCATGCCTCCGACTATGGCATCGTCGTCTGCCGCACCGACCCGTCAAAGCCCAAGCACAAGGGCCTCACCATGTTCATCGTCGACATGAAGGCGCCGGGCATGGAAGTCCGCGGCATCAAGCAGATGTCGGGCGGCAGCGACTTCAACGAAGTCTTCTTCACCGGCGTCCGCGTGCCTGACACGTGGCGGTTGGGCGCCGAGGGTGACGGCTGGAAGGTGGCGCTCACCACCCTCATGCACGAACGCCTCGCTGTCGGCGGCAAGCCGCGCCACGCCCCCGGCTATGCCACCCTCATGAAGCTCGCCAAGGGTGTGGAAGCGCCCAATGGCGGCCCTGCCATCGAAGCCGGCGACGTCCGCCAACGCATCGCCACCAGCTACATCAACGATGAAGGCATCAAGCTTACCCAGATGCGCGCCCTGTCGGCACTGTCAAAGGGCCAGATGCCCGGGCCGGAGCAAAGCATCTCCAAGGTCGTGGTGGCGAAAACCATGCAGGAAATGGCCGCTTTCGCCCTCGATCTCGCCGGCGGCGACGGCTTCGTCACCGAAAACATGGATCCCGAACTCGAAAAGCTTCAGGGCAGCTACCTCTGGTCCGCAGGCCTGCGGATCGCCGGCGGCACCGACGAGATCCTGCGCAACATCATCGCCGAACGCGTCCTCGGCCTCCCCGGCGACCTCCGGCCCGACAAGGACAAGCCCTTCAACGAAAGCGCCGTCGCATAAAGCCTCGCCTCTCCCGCCTGCGGGAGAGGCGAGAGAGGCGCCCTTTCTCAAGAAAGAGCAATAAAAACAATTATATAAGCAAAAATCATCGCCGGACCGCGTCTACCCTCACGCCTCGCCCCAAACACGTCCTTGGCCGCACTTTCCTCACTTTCGCCGCCGGGGCGCGATCCTAACACCCCTTCGCCGCCGGCGCCCGCGCCAGTTCCGCCCGCGCCGCCACCACATCCGCCCGAAACGCCGGCAACGCCGCGGCCCGCGCATAAACCGCATCGGCCAACCGCCGCCCCGCCACCACATCGCTCGGCCAATGCACCCGGCACACGACGCGATTGTCACCCAATCGCGTTCCCCACGCCGTCACCGCCGCCGCCCTATCGGGCACCACCGCCGACAGTGTCCGCGCCACAATCGCGCCATAGGCTGCATGACCACTTGGGTAGGCATAGCTCAACACACCCCCCGTCCCGCCGCCCAGTGATCCCAGGGTCCGCGGGTCGCACGTCTGTGTATCGATCGCCCGCACATAGGGACGATCCCGCCGATAAAACGACTTCGCCGCCTCCACCGGCCGCCGCACATCTGCCGCCATGTTCCCGAGCAATCGCGCTGTCACCGGCGTCGTCGCCGGCGATATCTGCCGGCCCAGCGCACAGCTGATCTGTGCCGTCACCTCAGTCGATGATGGAAACACTTGCCCCTTTGCTTCGCGCCACCGCGCCGAACCGACGCCTGCCGTCGTCAGTGCAAAATCAGCACGCTCGGCTTTGGCCTGCACTGACCCCATAGTCGGCGGCGGCCCGATGACGGTCTTGTAATCCACCGCCACGCCATATCCGGCCGGCCGGTCGAGCGCATAGGCCAGCGCCGCTGCCCCCAACAGCCCGGCGCCGCCAATAAGGAACACCCGCCGCTGCATGATCAGGGACAAACCGGCACTGGCGCCTTGGCCAATTCCGCCTTCGCTCGCAGCACATCGGCCTGGAACTCGGGCTCTGCCGCCAACCGGCCATAAACCGTCGTCGCCAGCACACGGCCATAGGCAACGTCACTCAACCAATGCACCCGGCACGCAATCCGCAAATCGCCGGTATCCCGGCCAAAATCCCGGATCGGCGTCGCTCGCGCCGGCGCCGCATCGGACAAGACGAGCGCCCACAACCAGCCAATGCCCGAATGGCCGCTGGGGTAGGAATAACCCAGCTTTTCGCCAATCCCGTCCGCACTCACCGGGTCACACGCCTTGCCCTTGTCGGTCGTGAACGGCCGCATCCGCTTGTAATGCATCTTGGCCACATTCATCGGCGCCACGAAATCCACCCCGACCCGCGCAATCATCGCCATCGTCACCGGCGTCGTCTGTGGCGAAACCACCACCCCCACTGCGCAAGACAGCTTGCCAAAATATTCGGGGCTGGCCGGATTCAATTCCGAAACCGCCGCCTTCCACGCCGGTCCATCGATGCCTTGCGCGCTGGCGGCATAAATCGTCCGGTCGGCAATATCCTGCGCCGAGTCATGCGCCGGCGGCGGCGGCAAGACCTTCAGGATATCGATCGGCGGCTTCCCCGTCAGATAGCCCGGCGGAATCTTCGGCTTGGCGACCGGCTGCGGTGTAATCGCGTTCGCCATCGCCGCCCCGGCCACGGTGGCCTGCGCCTGCGCCGCGCCCGGCGCCATCGCGGCGATCAATCCTGTCACCACAACCGTTCGCATCATCACCGCTCTCCCCGGCGCAAGCCATGTCCCGCCGCGCCGTTACCTTATGCCGGGGCATCGCAAAGGCCAACCGACAGCGTCCTGTCCACAGCTTTTGCATCATGCAAAGGCCGTGCGCCTGTGCCGCAGGTGATTGGCCCCTTGATGTTTCGCCCATCCGGGGTGACATTCAGATGACAGTTCGGCGGTTCGCGCCGGCTGAAAGCGGAGACAGGCATGCCCTCATTCACCCGCGAGCTGGAAAAGACCTTGCACAACGCGCTGGCCGAAGCAGCGCGGCGCACCCATGAATATGCCACGCTCGAACATCTGCTGCTGGCGCTGACCAGCGACACCCACTCCCTCGCCGTATTGAAGGCGTGCAGCGTCGATATCGAGGAACTCCAAGGCCAGCTCGCCCGCTATCTCGATACCGAACTCACCGCCCTGAAGGCCGACGCGAGCGTCGATCCATCCCCCACCGCCGGCTTTCAGCGCGTGGTCCAACGTGCCATCCTCCACGTCCAGTCTTCAGGCCGTGAAGAAGTCACCGGCGCCAATGTCATTGTCGCACTCTTCTCCGAACGCGAAAGCCATGCCGTCTTCTTCTTGCAGCAACAGGACATGACCCGCCTCGACGCCGTCAGCTTCATCAGCCACGGCATCGCCAAGTCCGGCAGCAGCGAGACCCGCGCCGTCAAGGGATCGGGCGACAAGGATGATGACGCCGGCAAGGGCGACAAGAACGAGAAAGCCGAAAAGGGCGACAAAGCAAAGGGCGGCGCCGAATCCGCCCTCAAGCAATACACCGTCAATCTCAACGACAAGGCCAAGCTCGGCAAAGTCGACCCACTCATCGGCCGCCATGCCGAAGTCGATCGCACCATCCAGATCCTGTGCCGGCGGTCCAAGAACAACCCGCTCTATGTCGGCGATCCAGGCGTCGGCAAAACCGCGATCGCCGAAGGCCTGGCCCGCAAGATCGTCGAAGGCTCGGTCCCCGACGTCCTGCTCCCCGCCGTCATCTACTCGCTCGACATGGGCGCATTGCTGGCTGGCACCCGCTATCGCGGCGATTTTGAGGAACGCCTCAAAAACGTCGTCAACGAGCTCGAAAAACTGCCGCACGCCGTGCTGTTCATCGATGAAATCCACACCGTGATAGGTGCAGGCGCCACCTCAGGCGGGGCCATGGATGCGTCGAACTTGCTCAAACCCGCACTCTCGTCGGGTGCCATCCGCTGCATCGGCTCCACCACCTACAAGGAATTCCGCAACCACTTCGAAAAGGATCGCGCCCTGCTGCGCCGCTTCCAGAAGATCGACGTGAACGAGCCCAGCATCGAGGATTCGATCAAGATCCTCATGGGCCTGCGTCCATCCTATGAGGAGCATCACAAGCTGAAATACACGCCGGAAGCCATCAAGGCCGCCGTCGAGCTTTCGGCGCGTTACATCAACGACCGCAAGCTGCCCGACAAAGCCATCGACGTTATCGATGAAACTGGCGCTTCGCAGATGTTGCTGCCCGAAAACAAGCGCAAGAAAGTCATCGGCGTCAAGGAAGTCGAAGCCGTCATCGCCACCATGGCGCGCATTCCGCCAAAAAGCGTCTCGACCGACGATACCAAGGCGCTGGCTTCACTTGATGCCGACTTGAAGCGCGTCGTCTTCGGCCAGGACAAGGCCATCGCCCGCGTTGCCTCGGCAATCAAGCTCAGCCGCGCCGGGTTACGGGAGCCCAACAAGCCCATCGGCTCCTACTTGTTCTCCGGTCCCACAGGCGTTGGCAAGACCGAAGTAGCCAAACAGCTGGCTGCCATCCTCGGCATCCCGCTGACCCGCTTCGACATGTCAGAATATATGGAACGCCACTCGGTCTCGCGGCTGATCGGCGCCCCTCCGGGCTATGTCGGCTTCGACCAGGGCGGGCTCCTCACCGATGCCGTCGACCAACAGCCCCATTCGGTGCTGCTGCTCGATGAAATCGAAAAGGCCCACCCCGATCTGTTCAACATCCTTTTGCAGGTCATGGACAATGGCAAACTCACCGATCACCACGGCAAGACGGTTGATTTTCGCAACACCATCCTCATCATGACCACAAACGCCGGTGCCGCTGACATGGCGCGCGAAGGCGTCGGCTTCGGCTCCACACAACGGGTTGGTGAAGATGAGGAAGCTATCAAACGGATGTTTACCCCCGAATTCCGCAACCGACTCGATGCAGTCGTGGCCTTCGAATATCTGCCGCCTGAAGTCGTCGCCCGCGTCATCGACAAGTTCATCCTCGAGCTTGAGCTGCAACTCTCGGAACGCGACGTCCACATCGGCCTCACCGACGAAGCCAAGGTCTGGTTGACCGAACGCGGTTACGACAAGCTCTACGGCGCCCGCCCGATGGGCCGGCTGATCCAGGAAAAGATCAAGCAGCCGCTCGCGGAGGAACTGCTGTTCGGCAAGCTGGTCCATGGCGGGGAAGTCCGCGTTCATCTCAAGGACAATGATCTTGCCTTTGAAATCGTGCCCGCCGCCAAAAAGCCGCCGCGCGCCAAAAAGCCAAAGGCCGCAAAGGCGCCGCCGACGGTCGACGCCTGAGCATTGCCCTCTCCCTTTGCGGGGAGAGGGCGATTCGCCCTGGTTCGGCGGACGAGGCAACCGCCCACCAGCAGTTAAGTCAATCGTCGATCAACGCTTCCAAGGCCGCCTCGTCCGCAGCCTCCAAAACGCGGCGCGCCACATCGAAATCATGTCCGGCACGCGCCATGGCGGCCAGTTCCCGTCGCTGCCTAACCGGGTCTCCGGCTACGCCGTCGCGCGCAAACGGCCCGAATCTTCGCCGCCGGGCAAAAGCAATTGCCACGCCATGGGGGTTGGATTCACCGTCCGGATCCAGTGCCGCTTCGCTGTCGTCGCGCGCTACGCCCGCGGCCGAAAGCGCGCTGCGGACTCGCCGCTGGCCAAAGCCGCGACCCGACAATTCGCGTGCTTTCAAAACGGCATAGGCACGATCGTCGACATACCCCAGCCCGATGATGCGCGCTATCAACGCCTCGATATCGGGCGCCTCTGCAGGCGTCCACGCCCGCTCGCGCAGCTTGCGTACCAAGTACCGCCGCAGCTTGGCTGCGGTTGTCGCGTAGCGCGCGGCATACCCTAGCGCCAGTTCCTGCAACTGCGCCGCATCGATCGGCCGTGGTTGCCGCGGACCCCGCGGCTCCTGCTGGCGACGCCCGCCGGCGGTGTCCTTGTCGGGCGCATCGTTGTTCATGCCTTGTTTGTGCCATGATCGGGTCGGAATTTGAACTCCCGGTTCTGCGACATACACAATCCTGTATAGTTTCGCACTTGTGATGGATGTCAATAAATGGCGGCATCTCAAGTCGTAAAGGGAGATTGAGGCTTGCCTACGAGCCTGGACGATTTGAGCCCGACCCCGACGTTCGACGGGCTAGCCTATCGCCGCGCCGCCTTTGGCACGCTCGGCGAAGCGCTAGATTATGCCGGCCTTGGCCGAAAGGGCATGAATTTTCACGACGCGCGCGCCGACCTTGTGCGGGCCTACCCCTATGCCGAACTCGCCGCCGACGCGCGTCGCCAAGCGCTGCGCCTGCTCGCCGATGGCGTGCAGCCGGGCGACCGCATCGCGTTGATAGCCGAAACTGGGGCCGAATTTGCTGCGGCTTTTTTCGCTGCCATCTATGCCGGCGCCTATCCCGTGCCACTGCCTTTGCCGACCAGCTTTGGCGGCCGCGATGCTTACATCGAACAAATTGCCACACAGTTGCGTAGCTGCGACCCAAAACTTGTGTTGTCGCCTGAAGGCCTGTTTCCAATGGTCGAACAGGCCGCCGCGGGACTGTGCCCTGCACACGACTGGAACCTGTACTTCGCCGTTTCGGCCGCCGATATCGCACTACCCGAGGCAAAGCCGTCTGATATCGCTTATCTGCAATATTCGTCGGGCAGCACGCGCTTCCCGCATGGCGTCGCAGTCACCCACGAAGCGCTGCTCGCCAATTTGGCAGGCCACGCCCATTGCATGGAGGCAGGCCATGGCGACCGTGTAATAAGCTGGCTCCCTTGGTACCATGACATGGGCCTTGTCGGCTGCATGCTGGCGCCGCTCGCTAACCAGATTTCTGTCGACTATCTCGCCACCGAGGATTTTGCCCGCCGTCCACTCAGCTGGCTGACTCTGATCAGCCGCAACCAGGACAACACCCTCAGCTACTCGCCGACCTTCGGCTATGACATCTGCGCGCGGCGCATTTCGCCGTCGATCAATGTCACCGAACGTTTTGATCTGTCGCGCTGGCGTGTCGCCGGCAATGGCGCAGACATGATTCGTCCGGAAGTGATGCAGGCTTTTGTTGACGTTTTTGACGATGCCGGCTTCAAGGCCAGTGCGTTTCTGCCCAGCTATGGTCTTGCCGAAGCCACGCTGGCTGTGTCGATCATGCCGCTTGGCGAGGGCATAGTCTCCGATCTGATCGACGAACGCACCCTGTCGGGCAGTACCGGGGGCCGGACCGATGCACGCCGCCCGACGCGCTATCGCGCCATCGTGAATTGCGGCAAGGCGGTTCCCGGCCTGACCATCGAAATCCGCGGTGAAGATGGCACCATCCTGCCCGACCGCAAGATTGGCCGGGTCTTTGTTCGCGGTCTTGGTGTCATGGCTGGGTATTTCCGGGACGAGGAGGCCACCCAGGCGGCGCTCAGTGCCGATGGCTGGCTCGATACTGGCGACATGGGGTATTTATCCGCGGAATCGATCTTCATCGTTGGCCGCGCCAAGGACATGATCATCATCAACGGCAAGAACCATTGGCCGCAGGATATCGAATGGGCGATTGAGCAGCTGCCTGGCTTCAAGGCCGGCGATATCGCGGCCTTTGCCATCACCACGCCTTCCGGCGAGGAAGCTCCCGCAGTCCTTGTTCAGTGCCGGACCAGCGATAATGACGAACGCACAAGATTGCGCGATGCCATCCGCACCAAGGTTCGCGCCATCACCGGGATGACCTGCGTTGTGGAGCTGGTGCCGCCGCGGACGTTGCCGCGGACGTCGTCGGGCAAGCTGAGCCGGTCCAAGGCCCGAAGCCAATATCTGTCGGGTGAAATCCAGCCCTTTGACGTAGCGGCCTGACTCGGCGCAGCGCTTCCAGGCCTGGAAAGAAGCAACATGATTGCTGTGACAGGCGGCACTGGTTTTGTCGGGCAACGCGTCCTTGCCTTGTCCGACGTGCCGGTCAGCGCCCTGGCCCGCAAGATCCAACCCGAGCGCGACAGCATCGAATGGATCGCTGGGGATCTTGGCAGCGCCGCCGCCTTGTCGCGCTTGTGTGAGGGTGCAGACGCCGTCCTGCACATCGCTGGAGTCGTCAATTCACGTGACGCTGCGGGCTTTACCACGGGCAATGTTGAAGGGACTGCGGCTGCGCTGGCTGCGGCACAAGCTGCAGGCGTCCGGCGCTTCGTCCATGTATCGAGCCTAGCAGCGCGCGAGCCGGGGCTTTCCAACTATGGCGCGTCAAAGGCCGTGGCGGAAACCCTGGTAACCGCCTCGAAGCTCGATTGGGTGATTGTGCGGCCACCGGCGGTTTATGGTCCCGGAGATCGGGAGATGCTCGACCTCTATCGGTTGGCGGCATGGGGGCTGGCAGTGGCGCCGGGGCCAGCAAGCGCTCGCATATCGATTATCCATGTCGATGACTTGGCGCGTGCGCTGCTTGCCCTGACCATCGGCGGCCCGACCGGGCAAGTGCTTGAAATCGACGATGGCCGTGGCAATGTCGGGGGATATTCACACGCCGAATTCGGCCGCGCGATCGGGGCGGCCATGGGGCGAGCGCCGCTGGTCGTGCCGGTTCCCGGGACCGTGCTCAGGCTGGCAGCCGGCGTTGCGACTCTGGCGGCGCGTATTGGTGGGGGCGGGCCGACGTTGAGCCGTGACCGCGCTCGCTATATCGCCCACCCGGACTGGGTTGCGCGTGGCGGCAATGTGGCGTTGGCCAGCCTGTGGGCACCACGCTTCGATGCAGCGGCGGGCATTGCCGATACGGTCGCCGGTTATCGAGCGCAGGGCTTGCTATAGCGCCAGATCGGCGAGGAATGTCACCAGGGTCAACACCAGCCCGGCGATGAACACACGATAGGCCCAGCCGAGAAAGAAGTATTTCTTGCGTTTCAACAGCATGCCTTGCTGATGCACGTCGCGGACCATCGCGGCATAGATGGCGGTGTCAGACGCCATAATGGAGCGCATGCGGGCAAGGAACTCCGCCTCGTTCAATTCAGCAAAAACACCGAAAAACAGGATGTTGGGTTCGGCAAGCGCGGTGCTGTGCGGGGCATGGGGGCGGCCAATGGCGGGCACGACGGCCAGCATGCAGCACAGCGCCGCCAGGAACGATGTCGCGGCGAGGACGAGCACCGCAGGCCGCAGGCCGGTGAGTGTGCCTTCGCGGAGAACGAGCGCCAGCACGACAGAGGCCACGCCGAGCAGCATATTGGCCTTTTGATCCGCCATTGCGGACAGGGTGACGTGCTGCTGTTGCATGGTGCGCAGCAGGTAGATCGAATGGGCGTGCGGCGGTGAAATATCGTCGGCCATGCTGTCCCCTGTGGCATCAGGATGACACTTGCGGGGCGATTTGAACAGCAGAACGGGTTCTGGCCTGTCAAAGCCGCCATTTAGCCATACTCTGCTGCAAAAGAGCCGTCATGAAGATTGCGGCAGAGGCCGTTTCACGGGAGCAAAATGTGTCGGATCGTGCTGTAGTTTACGCCCGGATCATCGAGCTGATCGAGCCTTTGAACACCAAGAAGCTTGCCCTGGTGGAGGACACGAGTTTTGCTGGCGACCTGGAGATGGATTCGTTGACGGTGATGGACCTGGTGGCCAGCATGGAGGATGAGTGGGATATCGTCATGCCTTTGAACATGTTGCCTGATCTGGAAACCATTGGTCAGGTTGCTGATGCCGTAACGAAGCTTGTGACCAAATGAGCGACCTGTTTTCCAAGTTCGATGCGCTGGCCGCCGAGCGCGCTGCGGTGCTGAACAAAGGCATTCGCGACCCGTTTTCGATCGTCATGCAGGAAGTGCGTTCGCCAACCGAGGCAGTGATCGACGGGCGTGAGACGATTTTGCTGGGCACTTACAATTACATGGGGATGACCTTTGATCCCGATGTCATTGCCGCAGGGCAGCAGGCGCTGGCCACATTCGGCGCCGGGACGACCGGGAGCCGCGTGCTGAACGGCACTTATCAGGGCCACAAGGAATGCGAAGACGCGTTGAAGGAATTCTATGGCATGGAGCATGCCATCGTGTTTTCAACGGGTTATCTTGCCAATTTGGGCATGGTTTCGACATTGGCCGGCAAAGGTGATTATATTATCCTCGACGCCGACAGCCATGCCTCGATTTATGACGGCTGCTTCCTTGGCAATGCCGAAATCGTGCGGTTCAAGCACAACAGCGCCGAGGACCTGGAGAAGCGCCTGCGGCGGCTGCCGCCCGAAGCCAACAAGCTGGTCATCCTCGAGGGCGTCTATTCGATGCTCGGCGACATTGCGCCGTTGAAGGAACTTGTGGCGATTGCCAAGACGCATGGGGCCATGATTCTGGTCGATGAAGCCCATGGCATGGGGTTTTTCGGGGAGAATGGCCGCGGCGTCTATGAAGCCGCCGGTGTTTCCGAAGACGTTGATTTTGTTATTGGCACCTTCTCCAAATCAGTCGGCACCGTGGGTGGATTTTGCGTTTCGAACCATCCCAAGTTCGAGATTTTGCGGCTGGTGTGCCGGCCTTATGTGTTTACCGCATCGCTGCCGCCGGCGGTGGTAGCCTGTGCGGCGACGAGCATCCGCAAGTTGATGCATGCCCAGGACAAGCGTGCCCGGTTGTGGGACATGAGCCGGACGCTGCACGGCGGGTTGCTCGCCCGCGGCTTCCGTCTAGCGACGGCGACGCCCGAATCGGCCATTATTTCTGTGCTGATGCCCGACCAGGAAACAACAGTGCGGATGTGGCAGGCGATGCTCGAATTGGGCGTTTATGTGAATATGTCGCGGCCGCCGGCGACGCCCGCGGGTGTGTTCCTGCTGCGCTGCTCGCTGTGTGCCGAACATTCGGCAGATCAGCTGGCGACGGTGCTGGAGCGGTTCGAGAGGGCAGCGGCGGTGGTTGGATTGTTTGCCGACGCATAGCCGGCGGGGTGTTTCGGGCGGGTGCTCAGGAGACACCGATGCGAGCGTGACGCTGTCGAGATCATCAGGAAGGTTCGTCGGTCGCGCTATTGGGGCGATTTTGGAACCTTGAGCCGGGGCAGGTTTGGTTTTGCCAAGTTGCGAAGACCCCCACACCCGGGCCGCCTGCGGCGTCTCTCGCGTCTCCCCTGAAGGGAGAGGGACGTCGTTACTGGTCGAGGGGCTTGACGCTGAAGCCGCGGCGGTAGTTCATGGTGATGCGGACGGGGGTAATGCCGGGGCCGAAGGGCAGGACGGTTTCGGCGGGCGAGGGTTTTGCCAAGCGGAGATGCGGATTTCCGGACAGGCCGATGCCATCCGACCATACGGAAAGCTTGCCATTGGTATCACGGTCGTGAAGCGCGACGATGACATAGTTGCCGGGGCCGGGGAGGGTAAGGCAGACGACCATGTCACCCGTCGCCGTCATCGGCAAATCATGGCGACGCAGATATTTGCCGCTTTCCAGAAATTCGCCCTTTTCGCCGGTATAATTCTGGATGCGGAGTTGGCCCTGGCGATCCTTGAAACCCTGAACAGTGATCAGCGCCGCGGTTCCAGACGCACCGGGGCGGCACGCGGCAGCGTCACCGAGCACGACAGGGCCCTGCGCCGACGCCGACGTGATGGGAGCCGCAAGCAGGAACGCTGCGACAAGAGTGCTCGCCAGACCAGCCGACGACCGCGAATTTGCCATGACCTTGATGCTTCACCGGGCTATAGGGTTAAGTACGCACCGGGCGGGAGCCAGCCGCCGGGTTATTTCAATATGGTGAAGGCTTGCGGCGAAACTTGGGCGCGGCAGTGTCGACATCAAGGGGACGATGCAAAACGACCTTGATCGCACTTACCCGTTTTGACCGATATCTCGCCCGGTTGATCATTGTGCCGCTGTTCGCGTCGCTGGTCATCGCAGCGATGCTGTTGCTGCTCGACAGGATGCTGCGGCTGTTTGACTTTGTGATGAACGAAGGCGGGCCGGTGAGTGTTGTCTGGCGAATGCTGGGCAATCTTTTGCCGGAATATCTGTCCCTGGGTATCCCCATCGGCGTGATGATGGGGATCCTGATGGCGTTCCGGAAGTTGGCGACGACATCCGAGCTGGATGCGTTGCGCGCCGTTGGTATCAGTTACAACCGCTTGTTGCGCGTGCCTATGCTGTTTGCACTGGTGTTTGCCATCGTCAATTTCGGCATTGTCGGATTCCTGCAACCGGTCTCGCGCTATGCCTATGAAAATCTGCGGTTCGAGCTGCGATCCGGCGCGCTGGGCGCGTCTATAAAGGTCGGCGAGTTCGCTGTCCTGGGCAAGGGCATGACCCTGAGGGTCGAGGAGAGCAAGAACCAGGGTGCCGATTTGCGCGGGTTGTTCGTGCGGGCACAGGGCAAGGACGGGCAGAATGTTGCGGTGACCGCGGCGCAGGGCACGTTCCTGTCCACCGATGACCCCGATGTCATCCTGCTGCGCCTGCGAAACGGCACATTGGTTCATGCGCCATCGAATGGTGGCGTGCCGCGCGTGCTGTCGTTCGACCAGCACGACCTGCCGGTGAACCTGCCGACGATGACCAATTTCCGCAAACGCGGCGAAGGCAATCTGGAAAAAACCCTGCCCGAACTGGGGCGGACCGTGTTCAATGCCAAGGCAACGCCCGAGGCGCGGCGCGATGCCAGTGCCACCTTCAACCGCCGCCTGGTCCAATGCCTCGTCATGTTCGTGCTGCCATTCATTGCCGTTGCCCTGGGCGTGCCACCCAAGCGCAGCACATCGGCGCTGGGCGTGTTCATCGCGCTGATCGCCCTCGTTACCTTTCACAAATTGACCGAATATGGCGAACGCATGGGCAGCCTGGGCCGCATCGATCCGGTGCTGGCGCAATGGGTGCCGTTTTTGGGGTTCATCGCGCTGTCGCTGTGGCTGTATCGCATATTGGCCTATATCCCCGGTGGCCAGCCGATAGGCGCGCTAGATCGGTGGTTCGGCAAACTTGGCGCCGTGCTTTCGGGTCTGGCAGCGCGGCTGGTGCGGCGCGACCAGTGGCGCGACAACGCGTTGTCGGCGGGGTGATGGGGGCTGTGACTCAACTCGCAGGGCGAAACGCCGGCTTCGCCGTCTCTCGCCTCTCCCACAGCCGCAGGCGCCGCCTTCGCGTCAACCGGGAGAGAGGGGCTTCGCTGTGAAGCTGTTCCCGTCCAACACCATTGCCTGGTACACGGCGAAGATGTTCCTGGTGCGCTCGGCGGCGTTCCTGATCGGGTTGATCGTGATTCTGGAATCGCTCGACCTGTTGGGGGAATCGGGGAAGATCCTGGCGGCGGCGGGGAATGGCGAGAGCGAATTGTGGACCTATGTTTCGTTGCGGGTGCCGCAGCTGGTGCAGTTGTTCCTGCCGTTTTCGGTGTTGCTGGCGACGTTGGTGACGCTGGCGACGCTCAACCAGAATTCCGAGGTGGTGATTTTCAAGGCGGCAGGGATTTCGGCGCACCAGATATTGTCGCCGCTGTTCCTTGCGGCCTTTGGCATTGCGGTACTGAATTTCGGGTTCAACGAGAGTGTCACAACGCGGGCGTCGCAGCAGTTGAAGGTGTGGCAGGAGAATGAATATCGCCGGACGCCGGCGGAAAAATCGCCTATGGCGGAGATTTGGGTGCGCGGCGGTGACGATCTGTTCCGTGCAACCGGTGTTTCGGGGACGGATGCGGCGACGGTTTTGCAGGGCGTGACAATTTATGACCGCGCCGACAACAAATTGGTGCGGATTGTCATGGCCGACAGTGCGACGCCGATGGCGACGGGATGGCGATTGCAGGGAACACGGGCATTCGATGTGGCCCGCGGCGTGGTGACAAAGGCGCCAGTTATGGATTTTACCAGCACGGTGGTGCCGCGGCAGTTCACGACCGTGAGCATCAACCCGGCCTTTATCCCATTATGGGAGCTGTGGCCGCAGATTGGCGAGCAGCGCGCCGCCGGCAAGCCCGTTGACACGTTGGTGGCGGCGGCGTGGCACAAGATTTCCGGACCATTGTCGACGGTGCTGATGCCGTTGCTGGGGGCGGTGGCGGCCTTTGGGCTGGCGCGATCAGGCCGGTTGTTCGTGCGGGCGGTTACGGGGATGTTTTTGGGGTTTGCGTTTTTCGTGGCGGACAATTTCATGCTGGCGATGGGAAATTTTGGCACGGTACCGCCGGTGATGGCGGCATGGGCGCCGTTTTTGCTGTTTCTGCTGATTGGCGAGGCGGTGTTGATCCGGACGGAGGAATAGCGCGACTCTCGATCGCGTTGGAATAGCGCGACGCTCGGTCGCGGTGGGGCTTGTCCCAAATTGGCCGTAATGACCCTATATGTGCAGCATCATGTTGAATTGGAGCGCCAAGTGAAGGCTGTTGCTGTTTTGCCCAAGCCCGGTATCTGGAACCGGTCGCACTATCTGGACCGCATGACGTTGCGCGATCTGGTTGTGGCCTATTTCCA
>JANPEP010000277.1:0-1855 GCA_031422995.1 Polymorphobacter sp.
GTCCATCTTGAACTGATGCACCCAGCGCCATCCATGGCTGACCGGCTCATGTCCCAATTCGCGAATGGCGGCGGCCACGTCGGGGTGGTTTTCCAGTGACAGCGCCGCGACGGTCCAACTCGCCTTGATCTTGTATGTCTCCAGCAAGGCGACAACCCGCGGCGCCCCTGCCTTCAGGCCATAAAGATAGTTGGATTCATTGCCATAATTGCGGATCGGCGATTTGATGTGGATGCCCAGTTCGTCCACCGGCTCCATGCCGCGGTCGCCGCGCGCCACGGTCATTTCGCTGCCCTCCTCAACATTGACGACGATCGACAGCGCGCAAACCGCACCGTTCGGCCAATCGATGCGTTCCTGCTGCATGGGGTGCTCCGTCGATTTGTCCGGACAACTAACGCTTGAAGCGATGCTCCCACAAGCCCACCGGCGCATCCTTGTACCGCGCCACCGAAAAATGCCGGAAATCGCAGCGTGCCGCCACGGTGACGGAAGCGGCATTGTCGGGGCTGATCATCGCCACGGTGCGTTTGAACCGGCCCTTGCCCCAATAAAGCGCGCTCTTCACTGCTTCGGTGGCAAAGCCCTGGCCTTGCGCCGCAACCGACAGGCTCCAGCCGATTTCCGGATCACCCAGAAAGCCTTCGACGCCGCTGCGCCGGCCTTCGAGATAGCCGACATCACCGACATATTCGCCGGTATCGCGCCGCCGCACTGCCCAGAAACCATAGCCCAGCAACGACCAGCTCCCCGCATAGCGCAGCAGACGCGCCCAGTTCTCCTCGTCGGTGAATGGCACGCCGCCCAGGAAGCGCACGATCTTGGCGTCGCTCCACATTGCCGCCATATCGGCAAAATCGCTGCGGACATGGGGCGCCAGGATCAGGCGGTCGGTCGTGATGCTGCGCTCATCGGTCATCCCGAGCGCCATAGAAGCGCAATCGCCATCATGCTAGCGGGCAGTTGATGATCCGGCTCGCCTGTCCCGATGACCTGCCCTTGCTTGCCGCCATCGAAGTGTCGGCGGGGCAGCGCTTTCTGGGCACGCCAATGGCGTTCGCCGCCGATCACCCGCCGTCGCCGATCGATGCGCTCGAATCGGCGCTGGCACTGGACTGTCTTTGGGTCGCAACCGATGCTGCCGATACGCTTGTCGGGTTTCTGTTCGCCAAGGCGGTTGATGGCTGGTTCCACATCCTGGAGGTATCGGTCGCGGTGCCTGGCATCGGCCATGGCACGGCGTTGCTGGACGCTGCAGCGGCTGCCG
This sequence comes from Polymorphobacter sp., assembly GCA_031422995.1. Lineage (GTDB taxonomy): Bacteria > Pseudomonadota > Alphaproteobacteria > Sphingomonadales > Sphingomonadaceae > Sandarakinorhabdus. The sequence continues at coordinate 1,268 of JANPEP010000277.1, forward strand.
CACCGGGGTTGGATTGTGACCGGCTTTCGCTGACCACCGACCGCGATATCGCCTTCAACGGCCCTTGGTATCGTCGGCGCGGCTTTGTCGAACTCACACCCGCCGACGCCCCGGATTGGCTGGCAGCGATGCCGGAGCGCGAGGCCGAAAGCGGGCTGGATCCCGCTCGTCGCGCCATCATGGTGCGGCAGCTATGAGCGAGACTGACATATTGGCGCACTGGTTGCTGTCTCAGGGGCTGGCGTTGGTGCCAGGGACCGGCCTGACACCGCTGGGCGGTGGCCTCGCCAATCGCAACGAGCGGATCGAACTGACCAGCGGTGCGGCGGTGCTGCGCCGGCCGCCACCTGGCGTGCTGGCCGCCGGTGCCAGCGACATGGCGCGTGAATGGCGGGTGATCTCGGCACTGGCGCCGCATTTTCCCATCGTGCCGCGCGCACTGGCCTTCTGCGAAGATCCGGCGGTGTTGGGCACGCCGTTCCTTATTCTCGAACACCGTCCCGGCATCGCCATCGGCGGCAGCTTGCCGCCCGGCACCGATGGCGCGTCGCTGATCGACACTACCGTGTCGCAGATGGTGGCGCTGCA
>JANPEP010000278.1:0-6347 GCA_031422995.1 Polymorphobacter sp.
GGCGCGTAGCTAGCTGATTGCTGCGCAATCATCGGCGCTACTCGCTGCGGCGCTCAGCGTTCCACACACATCGCAATCCCCATGCCCCCACCAATGCAAAGCGTCGCCAACCCCCGCTTCACATCCCGCCGCACCATCTCGTGAAGCAGCGTCGTCAACACCCGCGCCCCCGACGCACCAATCGGATGCCCAATCGCAATCGCCCCACCATTCACATTGACCTTGGCCGGATCGAGCCCCAATTCCTGCCCCACCGCCAGCGCCTGCGCTGCAAACGCCTCGTTCGCCTCGATCAAATCCAGGTCCGCCACCGTCCATCCGGCCTTTTCCAGCGCCTTGCGTGACGCCGGCACCGGCCCAATCCCCATCACCGCCGGATCGACCCCCACCGATGCCCAACTGGCAATCCGCGCAATCACCGGTGAACCCCGCCGCGCGGCTTCCGCCTCGCTCATCACCACCAACGCCGCCGCACCATCGTTCAACCCCGATGCATTGGCCGCCGTCACGCTGCCATCCTTCTTGAACGCTCCGCGCAATCCCGAAATGCTGTCGATCGTCACCCCATCCCGGATATATTCATCCGTATCGACAACCACATCGCCTTTGCGACCCTTGATCGTCACAGGTGCAATCTGCCCCTTGAACCGGCCTTCGCTGCGCGCCGCACTCGCCTTGTTCTGCGATGCCACGGCAAAAACATCCTGCGCCTCGCGGCCAATCTGATACCGCTCCGCCACATTCTCGGCGGTAATCCCCATGTGATACCCATTGAAGGCATCCCACAACCCGTCCTTGATCATCGTGTCGATCAACTCCACGGCGCCCATCTTGGTCCCCGCCCGCAACGCCTGTGCATGCGCCGAAAGGCTCATGCTCTCCTGCCCGCCGGCGATGATGATCTTCGCATCCCCCGCCTGGATCGCCTGCGAAGCCAGCGCCACCGCCCGCAACCCCGATCCGCAAACCTGGTTCACCCCCCACGCCGGCGCCGCTTCGGCAACACCTGCCGCCATCGCCGCCTGCCGTGCCGGGTTCTGGCCCTGGCCTGCGGTCAACACCTGGCCCAGGATGACTTCGTCGATTTCCCCCGCCGAAACCCCGGCATCGGCCATCGCCGCGATGATCGCCGCCTTGCCCAATTCATGCGCCGGCACCCCGCCAAACGCCCCCATGAAGCTGCCGACTGCTGTGCGGCGCGCAGCGGTAATCACGGTTCCGGTCATGTCAAAGCTCCCAAAGGCAGTGCGATTCGTTGCGCATCACGCTAATAGCTGGCCAGCGCCTTGACCAGAGAGCCACCCGAACGACAAATTTGCCGGTGCGATTTCGATTGCGCCCCGCCACGCGCCAACGCATCAATATTGCACCGCAACACAAACAGGACCGCATGACGGCCAAGCCGCTTCGCATAGCCATCATCGATGAAAGCCCGGCGCGTGCCGCGGTGCTCGAGGATGGTCTGCGTGAGGCGGGCCTCACTGACATTCACCTGATCACCGAACGCTTTCAATTGCTCCGCCAGGTCGCCGACATCGCGCCCGATGTCGTGCTTATCGATCTCGAATCCCCGCGCCGCGACGTCCTTGATGAAATGTTCGCCGTATCGCGCGCCGTCGCCCGGCCCATCGCCATGTTCGTCGATCAATCCGATGCCTCGATGATGGAGGCCGCCATTGATGCCGGCGTTTCGGCCTATGTCGTCGATGGCCTGCGCAAGGAACGCATAAAGGCCGTGCTGGACCTGTCGATTGCCCGCTTCAATGCCTTTCGGCGGCTGCAGGATGAACTCCACGAGGCGCGTTCGGCGCTGGCCGATCGCAAAGTCATCGATCGCGCCAAGGTCATCGTCATGAAGCAACGCGGCCTTGATGAAGACGCTGCCTATGCCTTGCTCCGAAGCGCAGCGATGCAGCAATCGCGTCGCATCGCCGAAATTGCCACGGCGCTTGTCACCGCCGAAAGCCTGTTGGGACCGGGAACCACTGCATGAGCCTGACAACCCTGCGCATCGGCTTTCTGCCGCTCGTTGACAGCGCCATCCTGGTCGCCGCCCAGGCGTTCGGTTTTGCCGAAGCCGAGGGCCTGCACCTCGAACTGTCGCGCGAAGCCAGCTGGGCCAATATCCGTGATAAACTCGTCTATCGGCACTTTGATGCGGCGCACATGCTCGCCGGGCTGCCCATCGCTGCCACCCTCGGCCTTTCCCGTGCGCCCACCCCGGTCATCGCGCCCTTCTGCCTTGGCCTCAATGGCAATGCCATCACGCTGGTGCGCAGCCTCGCCGTCGATCTCGAGGCGCAGCTTGGCGGCCGCGTCGATCTCGCCGACGCCCGTTCCACTGCGCTCGCTCTAGCCGCCCTCATCAAAACCCGCCGCGCCGCCGGCCTTGCGCCGTTGCGCCTCGGCGTGCCCCACCGCTTTTCCTCGCACAATTACATCCTGCGTTACTGGCTGGCCTTCGCCGGCATCGATCCCGAACGTGACGTGCAACTCGTCATCGTGCCGCCACCGCTCATCGTCGATGCCATGGCTGCCGGCGAAATCCTTGGCTTTTGCGTGGGTGAACCCTGGTCCAGCGTCGCTGTCGAAACCGGCGTTGGTGACATTGTCGCGCTCGGTTGCCGCATCTGGCAACGCGGCGTTGAAAAGGTGCTGGGGATGCGCAGCGACTGGGCACAGGCCAACCCCGAAACCCTGGCGGCGCTGCTGCGCGCGCTCGATCGCGCCGCACGCTGGGCCGGGGATGCCGAAAACCGCACCGCACTCGCCACGGCACTCGCCCGGCCCGAATATGTCGGCGGCTCCCCCGGCCTCATCGCCCGCGTGCTTTCGGGCCGCTTGCAAGTCTCCGCCACAAGCGAATTCGACGCGCCCGATTTCCTCATGCTGTATCGCGATGCCGCCAATTTCCCCTGGGTCAGCCAGGCGCAATGGCTCTATTCGCAAATGCTGCGCTGGGGCCAGGCCCCCGCCGGCGCCGCCGCCGAAGCCGCGGTGCGCTCGGTCTTCCGCCCCGATCTCTATCGCCGCGCGCTCGCCGGCAGCGGCACACCCTTGCCCGGCGCCAATGCAAAGGTCGAAGGCGCGCTTGCCACCCCACTTGCGGTTGGCAGCACCCGTGGCCGCCTCTCCATCGGCCCGGACCGGTTTTTCGATGGCCGCCACTTCGATCCGGATCGGCTCGGCGCCTATTTGCAGGGGTTCGACACCACGCTGAAATAGCGCTTGCGCCCAATCCGAATCTGCGTATCTTGTGCAGTGCAGCAACCAGTGACGGTTGCCGATATTCGAACCTGCGGCCAATGGCGGCCGCACCGGTTCTCCCGATACGCAGCAACGCCGCTGTCCGTGCCCTGGTCCCGCCAGGCGCCCGGAAGCGGCTTTTTTCTTGTCCTTTTTCGATGTGAGGCAGCGATGAACGTTGAAGCCCCCACCCCGTCACGGCGCACGCTGCTGCAAGGCACCGGGCTGTTGTTCGGCGCCACGGCCTTTCCCGCCATCGCAAACGCCGCACCCGAAACCAAAACCGCCAAGCTCGGCTATATCGCCCTCACCGATTCCGCCCCGCTGATCATCGCCAAGGTCAAGGGCCTGTTCGCCAAATATGGCATGGCCGATGTGGCGGTCATCAAACAGGCCAGCTGGGGCGGCGTCCGCGACAATCTCGAGCTGGGCAGTGGCGGCGGCGGCATCGATGGCGCCCATATCCTGTCGCCAATGCCCTATTTCATGACGCTGGGCACCATCACCAAGACGCGTGCCCCGGTGCCGGTCTCCATCCTCGCCCGCCTCAACACCAACGGCCAGGGCATTTCGGTGGAGGCCGAATATCTCAACGTCCGCGCCGATCTGGGTGCCGCCAAGATGAAGCCGATCATCGCCAAGCGCAAAGCCGCCGGATCGAAAATCACCATGGCCCACACCTTTCCGGGTGGCACCCACGACCTGTGGATCCGCTACTGGCTCGCCGCCTCCGGCATCAACCCCGATGTGGATGTCGAGCTGATCACCATCCCGCCGCCGCAGATGGTCGCCAACATGAAGGCCAAGACCATGGAGGCCTTCTGCGTCGGCGAACCCTGGAACGACCAGCTCGTCGCCCAGAAAATCGGCTACACCGCCGTCTCCACCGGGCAATTGTGGATGGACCACCCGGAAAAGGCCTTTGCCATGCGCGCCGACTGGATCGCCGCGCACCCCAACGCCGCCCGCGCCCTCACCGCCGCGATTATCGAAGCGCAAATCTGGTGCGACAACCCCGCCAACCTTGCCGAAATGGTCGCCATCCTGTCATCGCGGGATTGGCTGAAGGTGCCCGCCACCGACATTCAGGATCGGCTGGCGGGCAATTTCACCATGGGTGACGGCCGGGTGTTCAAGAACGCACCCTTCAAGATGAAATTCTGGGCCAACCACGCCAGCTACCCCTATCGCAGCCACGACCTGTGGTTCCTCACCGAAAACCAGCGCTGGGGCAAACTTCCCGCTGCTCTCAACACCACCAAGGCCATCGCCGCCGTCAACCGCGAGGACATCTGGCGCCAGGCCGCGGCACTTGCCCGTGTCCCCGCTGGTGCTGTGCCGAAATCCACCTCGCGCGGCCTCGAAAAATTCTTCGATGGCAAGGTCTTCGATCCCGCCAAACCCGCTGCCTGGCTCACCAGCCAGCCGATCCGAAAGGTTTGAGGCATGGCCGTCGCAACACTCAAACTGGTGGAGGCACCGGTGATTGCAGCTCCCGCAGCGGCCTTGACGCCGCCGCCACCGCGCGCTGCCGCCATCGTTCCGCGCCCGGCATGGCGAGACCGGGTCGATGCCCTTGCCGCCGCCATCCTTCCGCCAATCCTCATGCTCATCGTCCTGCTCGCCGTGTGGCAGGCCTTGTGCAGCGCGCCCGACGCCCGCTTCCCCAGCCCCGCCGACGTCTGGACCGAAAGCCATGACGTCATCATGCAGCCCCTGAAAGGCGTCAGCTTCACTGTGGCGGATGGCTTCAACGTCGCGGATGGTGACGTCGGCATCCTCGTCCACATCGCCACCAGCCTGCAAAGGGTCGCCATCGGCTACAGCCTCGCCGCCATCACCGGCATCGCGCTGGGCGTCCTCATCGGCTCCAGCGTCTTTGCCTTTCGCGCCCTCGATCCGCTGTTCCAGGTCCTGCGCACCGTGCCGCCCTTGGCCTGGCTGCCGCTCAGCCTCGCGGCCTTTCAACAGGCAACGCCCGCCACCATCTTCCTCATCTTCATCACCGCCATCTGGCCGATCATCCTCAACACCGCCGTCGGCGTGCAGACCATCCCCCAGGCCTATCGCAACGTCGCCCGTGTGCTGGCGCTGTCGAAACCTCAATATTTCTTCAAGGTGCTGCTGCCTGCCAGCGTGCCCTACATGTTCACCGGCTTGCGGATTGGTGTCGGCATGTCGTGGCTCGCCATCGTCGCTGCCGAAATGGTCCAGGGCGGCACCGGCATCGGCTTCTTCATCTGGGACAGCTACAACTCGTCGCTGCTCACCGATACCATCGTCGCGCTCGTCTATATCGGCCTCGTCGGCTTCGCGCTCGATCGCCTCGTGGCCCATGTCGGCCGCCGCATCAGCCGGGAGGGCTAAGTCATGAAGCACCGCAGCTATCTGGCGCTCGAAGGCATCGGCGTCACCTTCCCCACCAAGAACGGCGCCTTCACCGCCCTCCAGAACATCGATCTCAGCGTCGAACGTGGCGAATTCGTCGCCCTCATCGGCCATTCCGGCTGCGGCAAGTCCACGCTGCTCAATGTCATCGCCGGCCTCACGCCCTCCACCACCGGCGTCGTCTTCCTCGATGACAATGTCGTCGATGCCCCCGGCCCCGATCGCGCCGTCGTCTTCCAGGATCACAGCCTGCTGCCCTGGCTCAGCGTCGCCGAAAACGTCGCCCTCGCTGTCGACAAGGTCTTCTCCGCCACCAAATCCCGCGCCGAGCGCCGCGATTGGGTCCTGCACAATCTCGAACTCGTCAACATGGCTCATGCCGCCGCCAAACGCCCCGGCGAACTGTCCGGCGGCATGAAACAACGCGTCGGCATCGCCCGCGCCATCGCCATGCAACCAAGGCTCCTCCTGATGGACGAACCCTTTGGCGCCCTCGATGCGCTCACCCGCGCCAATCTCCAGGACACGGTCATGGAAATCCAGGCGACGCTCAACAACACCGTCGTCATGATCACCCATGATGTCGACGAAGCGGTGCTGCTCGCCGATCGCGTCATCATGATGACCAACGGCCCCGCGGCCACCATCGGCGAGGACATGGGCGTAGACCTGCCCCGCCCGCGCCGCCGCCTCGAACTCGCCGAAACCCCCGC
>JANPEP010000279.1:0-16580 GCA_031422995.1 Polymorphobacter sp.
GCGCGACGGCGGCGCGGAAGGCGGCGAAGGCTTCGGAGGCGTACAGGGCGTCGGCTGGGGAGGGACTGCGCTGCACGCCATGGCGCCAGTCGACCCAGAAGCGATCGGGGGACAGGCGGGTAGGGGTGAGGGCGGATTCGATGGCTGTGACCAGCGCCAGGTCTTCGTCCGGGGTGCGGGATTCGACGCCAAGGCGGCGCAGGAGCGCGACGGCGAGGGCGGATTGATAGCGGTCCGGGTAGGCGAGGAGCGGGGGCTTCAGGTCATCCAGGGGGGCGATGAGGCGGAGGGCGCCGGCGAGTTGATAGGCATTCCATTGCAGCGCCTCGGCCTGGCGGCCGAAGCTGTAGAGGCCGTTGTGGTCGAAATAGGCGGCGGTGAAATCGGGGTTCCAACTGGGGGCGAAGCGCCAGGGGCCATAATCGAAGCTTTCGCCGGTGATGTTGATATTGTCGGTGTTGAGGACGCCGTGGACGAAGCCGGCGGCCATGAATTGCGCGGCTAGCGTGGCGCCAGTGGTGACGGCGTGATCGAGGAGGGCGGCGGTGGGGGATGAACCGGTTGCGTGGGGTGCAAAATGTTTGAGGGCGTAGGCGACGAGGCGTTGCATGGCGGCTTCGTCTTTTAGGTAGGCCTGCCGTTGGAAGCTGCCGTAGCGGATGTGGCTGTGGTTGAGGCGGACGAGGACGGCGCTGCGGGTGGGGCTGGGTTCGTCGCCGCGTTCGAGGTCCTCGCCGGTTTCGATGACGCTGAGCGTGCGGGACGTGTTGAGGCCGAGGGCCTGGAGCATTTCGGTGGCGAGGATTTCGCGGACGGCGCCCTTGAGGGTGAGGCGGCCGTCGCCGGCGCGGCTCCACGGGGTGGTGCCGGTGCCTTTGGTGCCGAGGTCCATGAGGCGGTCATTTTCGTCACGGCATTGGGCGAAGAGGAAGCCGCGGCCGTCGCCGAGATCGGGGTTGTAGGTGCGGAATTGATGGCCGTGGTAGCGCAGCGCGAGGGGGGTATCGAGGCTGTTGGGGAGCGGTTCGAAGCGCGCGAAATGGCTTAGCCAGGCGGCATCTGACAGGGCTTCGAGGCCGATTTCGACGGCGGCGCGATCGTTGCGGAAGCGCAGGATCGTCTGTGGGAAATCGGCGGCGGCAACGGGATCGAAAAAGCCGTCGCCAAGCTCGAGGATGGCCCGGGAAGGGCGGAAATCGGTCAGAAAAGCGCCCTAGCTGGTGGGGTAGCAACAGGCAGCGCGGACGAAGCGGACGGTTTCGCGTTCGACGCGAGCGGCCTCCTCCGGCGTGCGCGCCATCAGCACGCCATCGATGGCGTCGCCGACGATATGGTGGGTGAACGAGGCGGCGAGGTCGATTTCGACGCCGGTGATGCCGCGCTTGGCCATGGCGAGGCTCATCTGGCGGTGGATCCATTCGGTCGTGGTGGCCTTGGCGGCGTGGTAAAAAGGTTCGGCATCGGCGTTATGGGCCATGGTTGCCTTGGGGCCGACATCGCCGCACTCGGCGCCGCCCATGCCTTCCCACATCATGTTTTCGCGGCAGAAGGCGAAGACACGAGGGATGATGATGCCGGGTTCGAGATCTTCGAGCGCGTCACCGCCCTCCATCGCTTCGATCATCATGCGGCCGTGGCGGATGCCGAGTTCGGCAAGCAGGGCCTTTTTGGAGCCGAAATGGTAGAAGATCGAGCCTTCGGAGACATCGGCTTCGCGGGCGATATCGGCGGTGCCGGTGTTGGCGAAACCCTTGGTCGAGAACAGCATGTGCGCGGCGGCGAGGACGCGTTGCTTGGTTTCGGCGGGATCGTAGCGGCGGGCGCGGGAATCGCCGCGGGAATCGGATCGCGCGTCTGGCTTGACGGGCGTCGTTTCGGAAATGCGGGAATCGATTGCGCGCGTTGCCACGTTTGGAGTTCTTCCTTATCCCCCCCGGGAGAGGTGCTTATAGCGCCGCAGCTGAGTCTGAGTCAAAATATTCGCTGGAGGGTGGCGGGGAGTGATGGCGACCGCGACCGGAGAGGCAGTGCAGGACGGCGGCTGGACCGACGGCTGGTATTGGTCGGGCGACGGATTGCGGCTGCATTGGAGAGAGCTGCCGGGACCGGTGGAGCGACCGGTGTTGCTGTGCATTCCAGGGCTTACGCGGACGGCGGCGGATTTTGCGGCACTGGGCGAGCGGCTGGCGGGGCAGTGGCGCGTGGTGGCGGTGGATCTGCGCGGGCGGGGCGAATCGGCCTGGCCGAAGGATTCGCTGACTTATGTGCCGATGACGTATTTGCTGGATCTGGGACGCTTGATCGAGGCGGCGGGGATTGGCCGATTCGTGGTGCTGGGATCATCGATCGGCGGGGTGCTGGCGATGCAGATGACCACCGGGCACCGGGCGGCGATGGCGGGCGCGATCTTGAACGATGTGGGGCCGGAGGTGGAAGCGGCGGGGCTGGCGCGGTTGCGGGCGAATGTGGGGCGGCAGGGGAATTGGCCGACATGGGTGCATGCGGCGCGGGATATGGAGTCGCGTAACGCCGGGGTCTATCCCGACTGGGGGCTTGGGGAGTGGCTGGGCTTTGCCAAGCGGTTGTGCCGGTTGAGTGGTTCGGGGCGGATTGTGTTCGATTATGACCCGCGGATTGCCGAGCCGTTCCGGTTGCCGCACGGCGATGCGGGGAGCGATTTGTGGGCGGCGTTTGCAGCCTTGCAGGGCGTGCCGGTGCTGAGTTTGCGGGGCGCGCAATCGGATGTGCTGGCGCCGGCGACACAGGCGGCGATGTTGGCGAGGCTGCCGGAGATGACAGTGGTGGAGGTGCCGGGGGTGGGCCATGCTCCGACGCTGGCGGAACCCGTGGCGATAGCGGCGGTGGATGCGTTTCTGGAACGGGTTTTGCGGGGAGAAGAAGCATGATGCGCAATGTGTGGCGGTTGGCGAAGCGGCCGGTGGGGGATATTGCCGATGGCGACCTGGTTTATGGCGCGGAGGCTCTGCCGGCGCTGAAGGATGGCGAGTTTTCGCTGCGGGTGACGTATTTGTCGCTGGACCCGACCAACCGCATCTGGATGAGCGACCAGGAGCAATATATGCCGCCGGTGGTTATTGGCGATGCGATGCGCGGCGGGGTGTGCGGGCGGGTTGTCGAGAGCCGCAAGGCGGGGGTGAATGCGGGGGATCTGTACGCCGGGCTGGGCGAATGGGCCGATGTGATGGTGACCGATGGCACCGGGTTGAGCCGGTTGCCGGAGATTCCGGGGGTGCCCTTGGCGGCGGCCTTTGGGACGTTGGGGCTGGTGGGGCCGACGGCGTATTTCGGGTTGCTCGATATCGGCAAGCCGCAGCCGGGGGAGACTCTGGTGGTGGGCGCCGCTGCCGGCGGCGTGGGGCAGATTGTCGGGCAGATCGGCAAGATCAAGGGCTGCAAGGTCATCGGCATCGCCGGCGGCAAGGCCAAGTGCGATTATGTGGTCAATGAATTGGGGTTCGATGCGTGCATCGATTACAAGTCGCAAGATGTGGGGGCGGAGCTCGACCGGTTGGCGCCGGATGGGGTCGACATCAATTTCGAGCAGGTGGGCGGCGAGATCATGGTCGCGGTGCTGGAGCGGATGAAGCTGTTCGGGCGGATGCCGCTGTGCGGGATGATTTCGAGCTATAACGCCACCGGGGATGTGGACCCGCCGGGGTATTGGACGATGATGTTGATGCGGCGGTTGACGGTGCGTGGGTTCATCGTGACCGATTTTGCGCCGCGTTTCGCCGAGAGTGCGCAGGCGATGCTGGGGTGGATGATGGAGGGGCGGTTGAAGACACGGCAGGATATACGGCCGGGGCTGGAGAATGCGGCGACGGCGGTGAAGGACCTTTATACCGGGGGGAATTTCGGGAAGTTGCTGGTGGAGGTGACGGCGCCATAGGGCAGGGCGGCGGGCGCCCGCGCAACCTGCCTGATGGGCGCCGGATACTGCCGGGTTGACTCGACTTAAGCGCCAGAGACTTTCACCGGTAAAATCTATACATGGGGTGTCGCAATAGGGGTTAGGCGATGCCCGACGGCGACACGCGATTTATACACGAATCGGGCGGCATGACCGCGCCGGCGGCATTGTTCGGGCTGCGTTGCTGGGGCGATTTCGCCATTGTAGAGGTCGCCACCGGGCGGGATGTGCGCCCACGCGGGCGCAAGACCAGGGCGTTGATCGCCTATTTGGCGCTGCACCCCGACAAGGCGATCGATCGCGAGCGGTTGATGGCGTTGTTGTGGGGTGACCGCGGCGATGAGCAGGCGCGGGCGAGCCTGCGGCAGGCGGTGTTCGAGTTGAAGCCGTTTGCCGGTGGGGATTCGGGCCTGATCCTGGTCGACCGTGCGCGGTTGATGGTGCGGGGGGCGGCATTGGCGACCGATATCGACGGGTTGCGGGCGCTGGCGGCGGCGGGGGATTTTGCCGGGCTGGCGAAGGCATTGCCGGAGCGCGATGAGCGGTTGTTCGCCGGTCTGGATGATATCGACGAGGGGTTTGACGATTGGCTGCGGATCGAGCGCAGTCGCCGTGAGGCGGAACTGACGGCGGTTGTTGCCGATGCCGTGGGCGCCGCTATGGCCCAGGCCCGGACGGGCGAGGCGAGGTTGCTGGCGATGTGGCTGCGCGACTGCGATGCAGGCAGGGCGATCGCGGCGGGGGCCGAGGCCATGGCGCCGGTGGCGTTGAGGGTTGAGCCAGCAGCGGCTGTGGAAGAGGCTGTGGCGGCACCTGCGGCGGTATCGGTGGCGGCGACTACGGCACGGCAATGGTGGAAGGTGTTGCTGGTACTGGCTGCGGTGGTTCTCGCGGGATTGGCGGCGGCGCGCTGGCGGGCGCCGACGGGCGCGGCGCGGCTGCCGGTGGCGATTGCGGTGTTACCGTTCAAGTCGATTGCCGGGGATGGCACCAGCTATGTCGCCGAAGGGGTTTCGGAGGAAATCTTGAACCGGCTGGCGCGTAATCCGGCGTTGAAGGTGCTGGGGCGATCATCGGCAGCGACGTTGAAGGACGATCGCGGCGACGCAGCGGCGATGGGGCGCAAGTTGGGGATCGATTATCTTGTCGAGGGCAGCGTGCAGACGTCGGGGTCGCAATTGCGGGTCAATGTAGCGGTTGTACGCACCGCCGACGGGATGCGGCTGTGGTCCGAGCAATACAGGGGAACTGTGGCCGATATTTTTGCGATTCAGGACCGGATCGGTGCGCGGGTGGTGCAGGGGCTCGATCGGGCCGAGACGGCTCCGGCAGCTATGATGGCGGTCAAGACGGCGCCAGGCCGCGGCGATGCCTATCGCTTGTTCCTGATCGCGCGTGGCATGATTCGGGATCGCGAGCCCGAACGGATGAAGGCCGCGGTCGGACTGTTGCGAGAGGCGGTGGCGATCGATCCGGATTATGCGCCGGCCTGGGCGGCGCTGGGCTCGGCGGTGCTGATGTGGGCCCAAATGCGTCCTGAACCGGACACGAGTGGCGGCATTCAGGAAGCGATCGGTTATGCCCGGCGGGCGCTGGCGCTCCAGCCCGATCTGGCGGCGGCGCATGCGCTGGTGGGCGCGACCATGGAGTCGCACAAGCAGGCGCTGCAACATTATGAAAAGGCTGCGGCGCTCGACCCCAATGATGCCGAGACCTGGGCCGAACTGGCATGGTTGTACGAGCAGGAGGGCGATTATCCGCGCACCATGGAGGCATGGCGCCGGGCCGTGGCGATCGATCCTCTGTGGTGGATGGCGTTCTACAAAGCTGCCGAATGGGCGTGGGACATGGGTTATCGCGACGAGGCGCTGGCCTATGTTCGCCGGGTCGAGGCCGGCGGCGTGCCGGCCCCGTTTCAGGCGTATATGGCGCGCGGCGACATGGCGTGGCGGCGCGGCGATTTTTCGGGCGAGTTCGCACAATCGCAAAAGGCCTGGTCAGTGGCGCGCCCGGGCAAGCGGCTGTTTGCAGAGCTTGGCATCGGGCGGGCGCTGAAGGCCACAGGCCAGTTGGAGGCCGCACGGCGCATCTGGGGTCATTATCCAATGGACGGTGCGATGTTTGCGATGTGGGAGGGCAAACCGCCGTCCGATGCCATGATCGCAGCGGCGATGGCCGACCCCTACAGGGCCTGGCGGCGGCTGGTGCGCATGCCGTTCATGCTGCGCACGCTGATGTACAATGGCCGCGCCGCCGAAATCGTGGTTTTGTATGATCGGCGCTTCAAGAGTCCGGCCGCGATGCGCGACGAGTTTGGCGAGGGGACCAGCTTTTTGACCGAGGCGGCCATTGTCGGACTGGCGTTGCGACGTGTCGGCCGCGATCGCGACTCCGGACTGCTGTTGGCGCTGGCCGAAGCGACGGCGCAAAATTCGCTCCGGCGCGGGCGGGTGCCGCGCTGGTTCCATGCCGTTCATGCCGAGGTGTTGGCGGCGCGCGGCGACAAGGCGGCGGCGCTGGCTGCGCTGGAGCAGGCGGTGGCGCTGGGTTGGTATTATGCAGGGAATATGGCGCTGCCCGATATCGCCGACGAGCCGGCGTATGCAGCGATTCGGGAGGAACCGCGATTTCAGCGGCTGCGCGCCAAACTGAACGCCGATGTGGCCCGGGAACGCCGGGAAATCGAACAATTGGCCGTGGGACTTGCGGTTCCAGGCTGAAATATGCGCGCCGGATGCGCGAATTAACGATCGTCTCACGGGGCTTTAACGCTGGTGTTGACGCTGTTGGGCGATGGTCGGGGCCTTCACACAGCCCAGGAGACAAGACCGTGATTCGATCCCTCCGACTGACCTTGCAGGTTGCGGTTTCCGCGCTTGCCATGACCACCGCCGTCCCCGCTTTCGCCGTTCCGGTTACCGGTGATCCGGTATTGTATTGGAACGAGGTGATGTTGGGCACTGGTTATAATCCGGGCCAGGTGCGGCCGGCGGCGATGGTGAATGTGGCGTTGCATGATGCCGTCAATGCGACCTTGGGCAACCCAGATCGCGCCTATCTGGGGTCGGTGGTGAATGCCGGGGGCGATACGCGGGCGGCGGCTTCGGTGGCGGCGCGGGATGTGCTGGTGACGCTGTATCCGGCGCGGACGGCGGAGTTCGATGCGGCGCTGGTGGCGAGCCTGGCACTGGTGCCAGATGGGGTGGCCAAGACCAATGGCATGGCGACGGGGGCGGCGATGGCGGCGGCGACAATCGCGCGGCGGGCCAATGATGGCACGTTCAACGTGGTGCCCTATACGCCATCAGGGTTGCCGGGGCGCTGGGCACCGACACCGCCGGGATTTGTTCCGTCACCGGTAACGCCGCAACAGGGCCTGGTTACGCCCTGGGTGGTTGGTTCGGGCTCGCAGTTCCGGCCCGGGGCACCGCCGGCGTTGACCAGCGACCAATATGCGCAGGCGTTCAACGAGGTGAAGGCGATTGGATCAGCAACCAGCCTGACGCGCACCGCCGACCAGACGGCATCCGCACAATTTTGGGCGGCGGCGACGGGGCCGGGGCCGTGGATCCGGGCGGCGATCGATGTGGCGACGGCGAGCGCGACGTCGACTTTGGAGAATGCCCGGGTGTTGGGATTGTTGTCGACGACGGTCGCCGATGCGGTGATTGCGACATGGGATGCCAAATACACGTTCGATTATTGGCGGCCGGTGACCGGAATTCGCAACGCCGATCTGGATGGCAATGCCGGGACGGTGATGGATGCCGGCTGGACGCCGTTGATCGTGACGCCGCCACATCCGTCATTTGTTTCGGCGCATTCGGCGATCTCGGCGGCGGCGAGCGCGATATTGGCGGATGCTTATGGAGTTGGTGGCAATTTCTGCGTTGCGGCCGGGGGCACGTCGCGGTGCTGGGCCAATTTCGATGCGGCAGCGCTGGATGCCGCCAACAGCCGGTTGTGGGGCGGCATCCATTGGAGCTTTGACAATCAGGCGGGGTTGCAACTGGGGCAGGAAGTGGCGGCCTATGCCCTGGCAGGAACGGCGTTCGATGCTGTGCCCGAGCCGGCGACATGGGCGATGCTGATTGCGGGCTTTGGGCTGGTGGGGGCGATGATGAGGAAGCGGCGTCAGGCGCTGGGCATGAACGGAATGACGGCGGCATAATCGGCGAGGGTCTTGCCTGGCAGGGTGCGGCCCTCGCGCAGCAGATAGGCGTCGGCGATGATGCAGGCCTGTTGTTCGATGCCGTAGCGGGTGATGGGTTTGCCGGGGGTGAGCGTGTAGCCGTAGCGGGCAAAGGGCGGGCGCCGCAGGATGAGGTTGAGGCCGGACTGGCGTTGCCAGACATGGGTCATTTCATGGATGAAATGGGCGCGCATGCCGAGCGGTTGCGCGGCATAGTCGGCGCACCAGTTGAAGCCGTTGGGGTGGCACCAGATGTGGCCATCGGGGGCCATGGTGACCCACCAGGGGTGAAAGGCCCAGTATTTGGCGCAGCGGATGGTGACGCGATCGAGATCGATGGCGGCGCCAAAGACCGAGGCGGCGAGGGCGCGTTCGCCGATAGTGAGGGGGCGGACTGCGGCCCTAGTGTCCGGCATGGGCATCGTCGCCGGCAGCCTTGATTTCGGCGGTGACGGTTGCGGTTTTGCCACTGGCGAAGCCGAGGGTGATTGGCAGGGTTTTGGGTGTGCCGGAGAGGCCGAAGATCATCAAATGGTTGCCGCCGGGAGCAAAGCTGGTGGCGGCGTTGGCGGAGATGTCGAGACCATCGAGTTTGGCCATTTTCATGACGCCGCCGGCCATCGACATGCTGTGCATTTCGATGCGGGCACCGGGAGCTGTGACGGCGGTGAGGCGATCGGGCGTGCCGGTGCCGGCGATGGTGAGATAGCCGGCGGACGGGCGGCCGGGGACGGGATTGAGGCGGACCCAGGCGTTGGTGATGCGGGGGGCGGCAGGCTTTGCCGCTGTCGTGGTGGTGCCGGGCGCCGTTGCAGAGAGGCCCGGTGCGGCGAAGGCAAGCAGGGCGTAGGCGAGGGGCGTGCGGAACATGAGCCGAATCCTTGAATATATGGGGGCTATCTAGGGTTGCGCGGGACGAATGTAAGGGGGCGTTGGTGGCTTGGGTGGATTTCGGGCGGTGACGGAGTTGGGCTTTGACTCCTTTGTGCGGGTTCTTATATGCGCGGCGCTATTGAACGGGCGGGCATGACCATTATCTGACTCATCGCGGACGATGGACGGCGCTGCTTCGGGGCGTTGTTGCACGGGCCCATGGATAAAAGGACGGAACGGAAAGCTATGGCTAAAGTCATCGGTATCGATCTCGGCACCACCAACTCGTGCGTTGCCGTCATGGAAGGTTCGGCCCCCAAGGTTGTGGAGAACGCCGAGGGCGCGCGCACGACGCCGTCGCAGGTGGCCTTTACCAAGGACGGCGAGCGGCTTGTTGGCCAGCCGGCCAAGCGCCAGGCGGTGACCAACCCCGAGAATACGGTGTTTGCGGTGAAGCGGCTGATCGGCCGTTCCTTCACCGACCCGATGACGCAGAAGGATGCGGCGCTGGTGCCGTACAAGATTGCCAAGGGCCCCAATGGCGATGCCTGGGTCCATGCCGGTGGCCAGGACTATTCGCCGTCGCAGGTTTCGGCATTCATCTTGCAGAAGATGAAGGAAACCGCCGAGGCGTATCTGGGCGAGACGGTGACGCAGGCGGTGATTACCGTGCCGGCGTATTTCAACGATGCCCAGCGGCAGGCGACCAAGGATGCCGGCAAGATTGCCGGCCTGGAAGTGTTGCGCATCATCAACGAGCCGACGGCAGCAGCGCTGGCCTATGGCCTCGACAAGAAGACCGAAGCCAAGACCATTGCGGTGTATGACCTTGGCGGCGGCACGTTCGACGTGTCGGTGCTTGAGCTCGGCGATGGCGTATTCGAGGTAAAGTCCACGAGCGGCGACACGTTCCTGGGCGGCGAGGATTTCGATGCCAAGGTGGTGGAATTTCTCGCGGCGGACTTCAAGAAGACCGAAGGCATTGACCTGACCAAGGACAAGCTGGCGTTGCAGCGGCTGAAGGAAGCCGCGGAAAAGGCCAAGATCGAGCTGTCGTCGACGGCATCGACCGAAGTCAATTTGCCGTTCATCACGGCGGATGCGACCGGGCCGAAGCATCTGGTGAAGGCGATCAGCCGGACCGATCTGGAAAAGCTGGTGCTTGACCTGATCGAGCGGACCCGCAAGCCGTGCCTTGATGCGATCAAGGAAGCCGGCGTGAAGGCCAGCGACATCGATGAGGTGATTCTGGTTGGTGGTATGACGCGGATGCCGCGGGTGCGGCAGTTCGTGAAGGAATTGTTCGGCAAGGAGCCCAATACGTCGGTGAACCCCGATGAAGTGGTGGCCATGGGCGCCGCGATTCAGGCCGGTGTGTTGCAGGGCGATGTGAAGGACGTGTTGCTGCTCGATGTGACGCCATTGTCGCTGGGCATCGAGACTTTGGGTGGGGTGTTCACCCGGATGATCGATCGCAACACGACGATCCCGACCAAGAAGAGCCAGACGTACTCGACCGCCGATGACAACCAGAGCGCGGTGACGATCCGGGTGTTCCAGGGCGAGCGCGAGATGGCGGCGGACAACAAGATGCTGGGCCAGTTTGACCTGGTGGGCATTCCTTCGGCACCGCGCGGGATTCCGCAGATCGAAGTGACGTTCGATATCGATGCCAATGGCCTGGTGGCCGTCAACGCCAAGGACAAGGGCACCGGCAAGGAGCAGCAGATCCGCATCCAGCCATCGGGCGGCCTGTCGAAGGACGACATCGAGCAGATGGTCAAGGATGCCGAGCGTTTTGCCGAAGAGGACAAGAAGCGGCGCGCGGTGGCCGAGGCGCGCAACCAGGCGGATTCGCTGGTACATTCGACCGAGCGCCAGTTGACCGAGCATGGCGACAAGGTGGGCGCCGATGTGAAGGCCGAGATCGAAGCGGCGGTGGCCGATTTGAAGGGCGTTCTGGATGGCGGTGATGCCGATGTGCTGACCGCCAAGACCGCGACGCTTTCGGCGGCAGCGATGAAGCTGGGCGAGGCGATTTACAGTGCCGAGCAGGCTAAGGCGGCGTCTCCCGAGGCCGAAGCGCCGAAGGACGACAATGTTGTTGACGCCGAGTTTTCGGACGTCGAGGACGACAAGAAGTAATTATTGAGGCGTGGGGCGTGCCGGCGAAATCGCCGGGGCGCCCCAGTTTCGTTTTGAGAGCCCGTGACCTCAGTTGATGAAGTTGGGGGACGCGACCTGAGGGTGGGGCAAGCGACCCGATGAGTACGGAAATCGATTATTACGAGCTGCTCGAATGCGAGCGCGGGGCCGATGATTCGGTGCTGAAGTCCTCGTACCGCCGGTTAGCGATGCGGTGGCACCCGGACAAGAATCCGGGGGATGGCGCCGCCGAGAAGAAATTCAAGGCGATCAGCGAAGCCTATGATTGCTTGAAGGACCCGCAGAAGCGCGCGGCGTATGACCGATATGGCCATGCGGCGTTCCAGCAGGGCGGCAATGGTGGCGGGCCGCAGGATTTTGGCGGCTTTTCGGATATTTTCGAGAATATCTTTGGCGAGTTCATGGGCGGCGGGCGCGGCGGTGGCCGCGGTCGTGGCGGGGCGCAGCGTGGCCAGGATTTGCGGTACGACCTGGAGATGACGCTGGAGGAGGCGTTTGCCGGCAAGGCGGCGACGTTGACGGTGGAAGTGGCGGCGGCGTGCGAGCCGTGTGGCGGCAGCGGCGCAAAGCCGGGGACTTCGGCGCGGACGTGCAGCACTTGCGGCGGCCAGGGCCGGGTGGGGATGCGGCAGGGGCTGTTCACCGTGGAGCGGGCGTGCCCGGCGTGCCATGGTAGCGGCCAGGTTATTGCCGATCCGTGCGATGGTTGTGGCGGTGCCGGGCGGGTGGAGAAGCAGAAGACGTTGAACGTCAATGTGCCGCGCGGCGTTGATGACGGGACGCGCATCCGGGTGGCGGGTGAAGGCGAGGCCGGGACGCGCGGTGGACCGACGGGCGATTTGTACATCTTTGTGCATCTGAAAGCGCACAAGCTGTTCAAGCGTGATGGCACGACCTTGTTTGCGGCGGCGCCGATTTCGTTCACGACGGCGGCACTGGGTGGGGAAATCGAAGTGCCGGGGCTGGACAGGGAAGTTGCGCTGGTGCGGATTCCGCATGGGACGCAGGCCGGCAAGCAGTTTCGGGTGCGCGGGCGCGGGATGCCGGCGTTGAACGGCGGCCAGGCTGGCGGCGGCTTTGGCGATCTGGTGGTGCAGGTCGAGGTGGAGACGCCGGTCAAGCTGACCAAGCGGCAGCGTGAGTTGCTGGAGGAGTTCCAGACGCTGGAGACGGCGGAAGGCGGCAAGAACAACCCGCGGCAGACGGGGTTTTTCGACAAGTTGAAGGACGCCTGGAACGAATTGACGGAGTAGGTCGGTGCAACAGCGATTGTCCGGGCGGCGTGTATTGGTGACCGGCGCGGCGCGTGGGCTGGGTCTGGCAATGGTGACACGTTTTGTTGCCGAAGGGGCGCGGGTGTTGCTCGCCGATGTGCTGGTGGCCGATGTTGAGGCGCGGGCGGCCGAATTGGGACCGGCGGCGGCGGCGATTGGTTGCGATGTGACGCAGCGGGCGGATATTGCGGTGGCGATCGAGCGGATTGTCGCGCTGTGGGGCGGCATCGATGTGCTGGTCAACAATGCCGGCATCGCGCCGCGCGGCGACATCTTGTCGGAAACGCCGGAACAGTTTGACCGGGTGATTGCCACCAATCTGACCGCGGCGTTTCATGGCATCCAGCTGGCGGCGCCGCACATGATTGCCGGGGGGCGGGGTGTTGTCATCAACATGTCGAGTGTCAACGCCGTGCTGACCATTCCGACGTTGCTGGCGTATAATGTTGCCAAGGGTGGTTTGAACCAGCTGACGAAGAATACCGCGATTGCGCTGGCGCCGCATGGGGTGCGGGTGGTGGGCATCGGGCCGGGGACGATCTTGACCGACCTAGCTCGCGAGGCGGTGCTGTCCGATGAGGCAGCGCGGCGGATGATCATGTCGCGCACGCCGATGGGTCGTGCCGGGGAGCCGGAGGAAATCGCGGCCATTGCGGCGTTTCTGGCCAGCGACGATGCCAGCTATATCACCGGCGAAACCATCTATGCCGATGGCGGGCGCATGGGGCTGAATTACACGGTGCCAGTGCCGGAATAGGGCTTTCGCCGGCGCGCCAACCCTGCCAAAGCCGCGCTCGCAAGAGGAGAGTGATGTGATTGAAGCCGAATGGTGGGACTATGACGATGCCACCGAGCTTGCCGAGGCCGTAGCCGGCGACGCGGGGTTCATCATTGAACAGGCGCTGGAAGCGCGGGGCCGGGCGATTGTGGCACTGCCGGGTGGCGAGACGCCGAAGGAAGCGCTGGGGCTGCTGGCGGCGCGCAAGATCGAATGGGCGGACGTGACGATCGTGCCGACCGATGACCGGTTGGTGCCGCCGACCGATCCACGATCGAATGTGGGGATGCTGGCGCGGTTGTTCCTGCCGAAGCGGGCGCGGGTGGTACCGCTGTGCGCTGGCGAGACGGACGCGGTGCTCGCCGGGCGCGCGGCGGATGAGCGGTTGGCCGATCTGGAGTGGCCGCTGGACCTGGCGTGGCTGGGGGTGGGGGCCGATGGTCATGTCGCGTCGATCTTTCCGGGGCCGGATTATGATGCGGCGTTGAATGGACCAAAGGCGCGGCGGGCGATTGGTGTGCGGCCTGATCCGATGCCGGAGAACATGCCGGTGGCGCGGGTGACGTTGACCAAGGCGGCGCTGGTTTCGGCGCGGACGGTGACGTTGGTGCTGACGGGCAAGGACAAGCGCAAGCTGGTCGAGAAGGCGTTGAAGGATGGGGCGGGGAGCAATCTGCCGATCGGGCGGTTGTTGGCCGACCTGGAGATGGACATCGATATTCATTGGTGTGCGTGATCAAGCGGGGCGCCGGTTCCGGAGCGGAGGACCCCCACCCCGCTCGGCTGGCGCCGAGTCGCCCTCCCCATAGGGGGGAGGGAGTTAGGGTTTGATCAGGCCGGCGGCCAGCAGGCTTTGGGCGCAATCGGTGATGGATTCCGATGCCGGGCGGGTTTGCCAGCCGAGGACGGTCTTGGCATGGCTGGCGTCGCAGCGACGGGCGCGCCCTAGCTCGGGGACGACCATGCGGACGGTGGGATCGAACAGCGCGGCAGCCTTGAGCAGGAAATCCGGCAGGGCGCGGGTGGGGACGCGTTTGGCCTGGGCCCCGAGGCGGAATTTCAGGATTTCCGCGATATCCTTGAGCCACAGGAATTCGCCCGAGCCGAGAAAGCGTTCGCCGTGCATGTTGGGGGCGACCATGGCGCGGATGTGCAGATCCGCGATGTCGCGGGCATCGACGATGGGAAAGCCGAGCCGGGGGAGGCCGGGAAGCGCGCCGTCCATGAGTTTTTTGACGACTTGGAGTGAGGCGGAGAAATCCTTGCCCAACACCGGCCCGAGAACCGCGCTGGGGTTGATCGTGCAGAATTCGAGTGCGCCGCCTTCGCGGGCGATGAAGTCGCGGGCGGCGCGTTCGGCGACGGTTTTCGACTGGATATAGGCATAGCTGTCGGGGCTATCGAGGTTGCTCCAATCGGCTTCGGTGAAGACTTTGTCGTTGCCGCGATTGCTGCCGTAGCAGATGGCGGCGGTGGAGGAGGTCATCACGACGCGCTTGAGGCCGGCATCGCGGGCGGCGCGCAGGGCACGCAGGGCGCCATCGCGGGCGGGGATGATGAGATCATCGGGATTTTTGGGCTCGGCGAGCGGGATCGGCGAGGCGATGTGGAGCATGAAGTCGGCCCCGGCAGCGGCCTGGGCCCAGCCGGCGTCATTGGTCAGATCGGCAGCGAAGAGTTGCAGGTGGGGCGCGGACAGGGTGGTGCGGACGTCTTCGGCACGGGCGAGGCTGCGGATGGTGCCGCGAACGGTCCAGCCTTCGGACAAAAGCTGCTTTATGGCGAAGCCGGCGATATAGCCCGAGGCGCCTGTTACGAGGACAACACCCTTGGACATTTTAACGCTTTCTCTATAACTGGCGTAAATCTGGTTAATGTGCTACGGGGATGACAAATGTCGTCTGAACTGTCAATTGATCTCGAAAAGCGCTTCCGGGTTGTGGGGGCAGCTTTGTCGGCGTTCTCGCGATTTGGATACAAGCGGACGTCGATGGCGGATATTGCCGCGGCCGCAGGCATGTCACGGCCGTCGCTGTATCTGGTTTTTGCCAACAAGGCGGCGGTGTTTCGGGCGTTGGCGGAGATGTTGCTCGGGGATGCGATGACCGGGGCGGAAGCGGCCTGGCCGGAGGGCATGGATGTTGCCGAAGGGCTGACGGCGGCGATCCTGGCGAAGGATTTGCCGATTCACCAACTGCTTGCGGCGACGCCGCACGCCGGTGAGATTCTGGCCGAGGCCGAGGTGCTGGCGGGGGATTTGCACAAGGACAGTGCGGCGCGGTTTGCGGCTTTGGTTGTTGCGCGATTCACCGCGGCCGGGGTGGTGGATGCCGAGGATGTGGCGCGATTGGTGGTCAATGCGGCCGATGGCTTGAAGCACGCCAAGCTGGATGAGGCGATTTATGTGGCGGATGTGACGCGGTTGGCGGGGCTGGTCGCGGGTCAGGCTGGCCTGGTCGTCGGGCCGCTGGCTTCGATTGTGGTGGCGGCAACCCAGGCGAGGCCGTGAAAGACAAGGTGAAGCGCGCCCTGGGCGGCCATGAGCGCCGCGACTTCGACCGAAGCATCGCCCGTTAGCGAGACGGCGATGGCGGCGAAAAGCAGTTCCTTGTTGGGCAGGGGCATGCGGCCGATGACGAGGCGGAGGGCGCCGAGCAGGATCCAGGTGGCGATGCCGATTTGAGGCAGGGCGACAATCCAGGTGCCGACGAACAGTGCGTGCGCGGTGGTGACGCGGAACAGATGCCACCAGAAGCTGCGCATGTTTTCGGCGACGGGGATGCTCATGACGCGGTTGCGTTGGATGACGATGCCGATATTGAGGATGATAAGCAGGCCGAAGGCGATGACGATGGTTTTGAGCGTCGAAGGATCTACGGCATCGGCGAGGACGCCTTCATTGTCCAGCGACAGGGCCAGGATGAGCATGAGCAGGGTCATGAGGTTGCCGGCGAGGCCCGAGGTGATGGCCATGTCCTTTACGGCGGCAAAGGGGCTGGTGCCGGGATCGAGACCGGGGCCATCGCCGCGGCCGAGCAGGCGTTTGGGCGGGGCATCGGGATCAAATTCGATGCCGAGCATGTTGGTGGCCCAGACGAGCAGATAGGTGTGGCCCGAATAGCTGAACAGCGCCTCGTTCATGACGCGCATTTTCAGGAAGACGGCGATGGAGCGCCAGTTGATCGGCCACCAGCGGCGATAGATGATCCATTCGGTGAGCGGTTGCAGGATGTAGGAGCCGGCGAAGAGGAGCCAGAACAGCGGCGATGCGGGTAGCGCGGCGACAACCTGGCGCCAGCCGATTTCGGCGATGGAGCGGGCGAGAATGAGCAGGATGAGGATGGAGAGGCCGCCGCTGACGATTTT
>JANPEP010000280.1:0-11128 GCA_031422995.1 Polymorphobacter sp.
TCTTCCCGCGCCCAGATGGCACCCCAGGTCCCGAAATCAGCTATCGAGTCTCGGCCAACAACGAAAAATTCGCCATCTTCACCGCCGGCGCCGAAATGCCGATGCAGTTCGGCGATGTCCGCATCGAAGGCCGCTACCAGACCGATTCCCCCAACACCCCGGGCCGGCGCGATGGCCAGGCCGCCATCGAAGTGCAGTTCCGCCAGCGGTTTTAGAGTCTCTGGAGTCGGTGCCGCCCCGCGCCCCCGCCCACTTCCAAAAGACTTTAGCCGACCCAGCCCTCGGCCAGCGCCAACGCCCGCGGATCATCAATGTCGATCCAGTCATGCGCCGAAATATCGACCACATGCGCCCGGCCCCGCGCCGCCAGCACACGCACGCCATCAGAAAGCCCCGGTGATGGCAGCGGCGCCAGCGCCTGCATCAGTTCCGGAGTAATCAGGAACACCCCGCAATCATGCGCATCATAGGTGCAGATCGCCTTGCCGATGCCGGTAATCCGTCCCTGACGCGTCGCCACCCGGGTCACATCGGCTTCATCGGCCCACGGATGCCCCATGCGGCGGTCGATGCCGAGCACCAGCCCGGCGTCGGATGACCCAGCCGCTGCAACCGTGGCATAAACCCCCGGGCTGGCGAGATGATCGGCCATGATGAGCAGCGATTGCGCCTCAAGCCGCGGCGCGGCGGCCAGCACGGACACCCCGTTCGGTTGCGCCCATTCCGGATTGTGCAGCGTTTCGGCACCGCGTTCGCGCGCCGCAGCGCCCACTTCGTCCCCGCGATAGCCGGTAATAACCAACGGGCGCGTGATGCCAGCTGCGGCCAGATTGTCCAGTATGCGATGAATCAGCGGACGCCCCGCCACCATCGTCAATGGCTTTGATGGAGACACCGACCGAAGCCGGGTGCCCATGCCGGCGGCCAGGATTATCGCTTGCAAGTAAAAGCCTCCGGTGGCCGGGGCATCACACCCCGGACCCGATCAATGCTTGGCAGTGCCGGCGATGAAGTCCTCGAGCGCCGAAAACGCTTCGTCATCGGTAACCTGCACCGGCGGGTGCTTGCAGAAATACGAGGACGGCGTGAGAATCGGGCCACCCAAGCCACGATCGAGCGCAACCTTGGCGCAACGGATCATGTCGATGGCAACACCGGCGCTGTTCGGGCTGTCTTCAACCGACAGGCGCAGTTCAAGGTTCAATGGCACGCCACCGAACATCCGGCCTTCCATGCGCAGGAAGCAGACCTTGTTATCGTTCTGCCACGCCACATAATCCGAAGGGCCGACGTGGATATTGTCGTCATCCAGCCGGGTCGACGCCACCGATTGCACGGCTTCGGTCTTGGACTTCTTCTTCGACGCAAGGCGATCCTTGTTGGTCATGTTGAGGAAGTCGGTGTTGCCACCGGTGTTGAGCTGATACGTCCGATCGAGCGTCACGCCGCGCTTGGCGAACAGGTCGGTCAAGGTGCGGTGAACGATGGTGGCGCCAAGCTGGGCCTTGATGTCATCGCCCAGGATCGGCACGCCGGCAGCGCGAAAACGCTCGGCCCACTCGGGGTTGGAAGCGATGAACACCGGGATGTTGTTGACGAACGCCACGCCGGCGGTAATCGCGGCATCGGCATAGAACTCGGTGGCTTCCTGCGATCCGACCGGCAGGTAATTGGTCATCACCTGCGCACCCGAACGCTTCAATTCTTCCACAACCGAGGCCTTGGTGGCCTGCGGTGCATCGGACACCACAAAGCGCCGATCTTCATGATAGGCGTTCATGTGCTCCGACACGCCATCAAGGATGCGGCCCATCGAAACAATGGCGCCGGTCTTGCCGACATGGTCACAGAAAATCTCGGTGCAATTGGGCTTGGCAAAAATCGCCTCGCCAACATCCTTGCCGACCTTGCGTGCATCAACGTCCCAGGCCGCAACGATTTCGATGTCCTTGGGGCGATAACCCGCCAGGTCCCAATGCATCAGGCCCTGTTCGTTGTTAGACCCGCCATTGGCATAATGGGTCAGGCCCTGAACCAGGGATGATGCGCAATTGCCAACGCCAACGATGGCGACGGGTATGGACGACATGGTAAAATTTTCCTTTCGGGCGGCACGATTCCGCGGCCGCAGACCCCGTTTCGTTTTGTTGCAGTTAGACTACAGACCCGGCTTGGGCAAGAAGGTGTATCCCGTTGCGACATAGTTTGCGGCAATTCGTTCACCATGGTTGCGGCCATATGCCGACAACCGCTTGTAAAAGCGCCATTGTGCGACCCCGGCGGTGGCAACGCTATATATTGCAAGAGTCACAAACCCCTCAAACCACAGCCCCAGCGCCGCCATCGGCAACCACGTCCACAGGAATGTGTTGCGCCGCCCGGCAAACAACCGAATGCGGCGTTCCACATCCCCTGCATCATCAAGCTGGATGCCGGTCAGCCGCCGGAAGAACTCCCCCTGCACCGCCTCGGCAATCGCCGGCAGGATGATCAACGCCGCGATCGCCCAGGGCAAAGCCGATCCCATGGTCTGTGAAAAATACCAGGCGACACATAAATACCACAGGTATTCCAGTATCTTGTCAACAAGGTGCTCCAGATCGCCCCATTTTGAAAACTCCACCCGGGTGCGCGCCAGCTTGCCATCCACCCCGTCCAGAGGCCCGGTAATCAACGCCAGGATCAACCCGGTCCACAACCAGCCGGTGGCAAACGCCGCTGCCGCAACAAGACCGACAAGCCCGGTGCCCAGCGTCACCATGTTGGGCGTAATCCGCGTCGGCGCCAAAAGCCGCACCATCAGGTTTTCCGGCCAAGGGTGCAGGAAACGCGCCGGCCAGTCGAGGCAGCCCTTTTGCGACGCGGCAATCAACGTCTCGGTCGCGGCGCGTGCCTCCTCCGCGGTTTGCGGCCGCGCCCAGATCAGCGCGACGTCACGACGCCGCGCCGGCGCATAAATCGGAATTGCTGCAAATTCGATGCGATTGGTCGCCGAATCAACCGCAGCCGCCCGAATCAGGGTCGATCCCAGGTCCCATTCGCCAATCCCGCGCGCCACCTTCATCACCATGTCGCCCGGCAACGCCATCAAGCCGGTCGCAAAACTCTTTGCATCAAGCCGCTCGACCCCCACACACCCCGTGCTGGCATCACCCACCAGCATCACCGGCACGTCCGCCGCCAGCACCGCTGAAAAGCCGCGCTCATCAATAATAAGCCCCGATGCGACGACGATTACCCGGTCATCGGCCGACATCTGGCCCGGCAAGGCACCCGCTGCGACCGCAGTCACCCCCGCCGGCAACTGTGTCAACGGCACAACATCAACAGCAAAAACAATCTCGACTCCGGCGCGGTGCAACTGCCGCGCCTGGCGCTCGAACACGGATATACCGCCGGCCACGAGCGAAGCCTGTGGTTCGACGGGCGGGAAAATCAGGCCGATCGTTCGCATCTTACTCCATCGGCACAATAACTTGGGCTGCCAAACCCATAACAAACCGGCGCCGGCCCGCGCCCCTGCCAGGCAACCATGTTGGGCAATCCCCATGGTCGTCGGGCAGGCGCGCGGGCCGGCGCCGCTGAACAGCAACAGCCGCTGCGTCATAGTGCGATGCAGCGGTGCTTGCCAAGGCCGCTGAGTCCGGCCTAGCGGACCCATGTGAACAATCTCATTGCAAATGCGGCCCGACCGTCGGCCATCGAAGACCCGACCAACCTGTGGATCGTGCACCCGCTCGCCAATCGCCTGCTGCCGCCCGCCCTGCGTCTGGGCATCCACCCCAACACCGTGTCGTTCACCGGCATGGGCTTCGGCGCACTGGCCGGCTGGTGCTATTGGCACTGGCAACAGCCCTTGTTCGTCATTGCCGGCTTCCTGCTGATGACCGGCTGGCACGTCATGGACGGCCTCGACGGCAAGCTGGCGCGCGCCAGCGGCAAGGCCAGCCCGCTTGGCCGTGTCATCGATGGCGTCTGCGATTATCTCGCCTTCATCTTCGTCCTGTTGCCGATCGCCCTTTCATTTGCCGATTGGCAGGCGGCCCTCGCCCTCGCCATCGTCTCGGGTGCCTGCCACGCCGTGCAATCGGCGTGGTACGAAGGCGAACGCGAGGCCTGGAAACGCCGCGCCCGCGGAGTCTTCACCACCGAAGTCCGCCCGCCCTCCGGCGCCGGCATCGAAGCGCTGTACAACCGCGTCGAACAACGCCTCGGCAGCGGCGCCCGCCCCATCGATGCGGCGCTGGCGGCAAATCCCGATAAATTGCCCGCCTATCTCGCCGCCACCGCGCCGTTGGTGCGGCGCCTGTGCATCCTGTCGGCGAACAATCGCACCATTGCCATCGCACTGGCTTGCCTCGCCGGTAATCCGCGTCTTTACTGGTATTGGGAAATTTTCGCGTTGACGGGGGTCGCAGTGATCATGGCTTGGCAATTGCGGCGACGGGAGGCCACGCTCACCGATTCCAGCTTCGCACCCCAACACGCCACCCGGGTTGAAGGCTGATGGACCAGGACTACGAACTTTCACCGCCACCGCGCTGGCCGTTGATCGTCGCGATCGTCGCTGCGGTCCTGTGGCTCGTGCTGGCGCTCCTCGCCTTCCTGCCCCTGCTGACCGGCTTTGCGATGCCCAGCGGCACGCGCCCCCTCGGCACCGCCGCAACCATCGCTCTCACCATGCTGGCGCCGCTCGGCGTCATCTGGTTCGTCGCCCTGCAACTGCGTGATCACAGCGGCGCGCGCGCCGCCCGCACTGCGCTCATGGCCGAACACGCACGCTTTGCCGAACACCGGCTCGATCAGGGGGCAAACGCCCTCGTCATGCTCGAAGACCGGATGACAGCGCTGGTGGCCCGACTCGACAGCGTCTCCGGCCCCGTCGAACAACAGCATCAAACCCTGCTGACCGCCGTCACCCATCTCGAAGCCGCGAGCGCGCGCCTCACCGAAGCCAGCAGCCGCACCGAGGCCGCGACCATCAGCCTTGGTACGGCAACGCCGGACGCCACCGCCCAGGCCGAACGCCTGACCGCGCTGCTCGCCCGCGCCGAATCGGATCTGCAACGCCAGCTCGCCGAAACCGAATCAATGCTCGCCGCGCTCACCACCCGCGCTGCGGAGGCAGAGGCCCAGGCCCGCGCCACCACCGCCGAAACCATGTCGGGCATCGCCGCCATCACCGCCGAAACCGCCACCAGCATGGCCGCCATCACCACCGCCGGCCATTCCGCGCGAGAGGGGCTGACCGCGCCACTCGCGCAGCTTGTCGAGGGCGTCGATACCGCCTTTGCCCGCACCGCCAGCGCCATGGATGCCACCCGTGATGGCGTCCACACCCAGACCAACGCCATGCTGGCCAGCGTCGATCAGGCCCGCATCACGCTCGATCACATCGGCGGTGAAGCCGCCCGCCAGATAAAGGCTCGCCTCGACCTGCTGCTCGAAACCGCAGGCCAGATCGGCGCCGAACTCGATGCCCAGGCCGGCCGTTCGACCGCCCTTATCGATGATGTCAGCCGCGGTTTCGGCATCCTCGATGCCAAGCTGGACAACAGTGTCGCCACCGGCAACAGCGCCATGGAGGGCATCGCCGCCCGCATGACCGAAGCGCGCGAAGCCATCCACCGGCTCGGCGAACCCATCGCCGCCACCGAAACCGCGCTCACCGCAGTAGAGGCGCGGCTGGCGCTGGTCACCTCCGCTGCCGGCGAAACCCTTGGCTCGCTCGGCACCGCCCTGCCCGCTGCCATGCCGCATCTCGAGGACATGAGCCTGCGGCTCAGCGAATTGCACGACCGCGCCGACCAGCTGTCGCTGCCCCTTACCGCCGGCGGAGACAGCATCGCCGCCGCCCAGGCCCAGCTCGATCGCGCCCGCGAAGCGCTCGATGCCGCGGCCACCCAGCTCGGCAGCGAACTCGCCACCGCACGCAACGCCCTCACCGATATCGAGGCGATGACCGGCACCACCTCGCTCGCGGCCTCGGCGCAGCTCATCGAAGTCTTTGCCCGCGTCAAGGACATCGCCACCCAGACCGCCGGCACCATGCGCGAAACCCTGTCCAACGTCGTCGCCGAGGCCGAAGCCGCCCTCGATCAAGCCGGCAGCAGCCGCGCCGAGCTGGCGTTCGGCGTCCCCATCCGCGCTCAGCTCGCCGAAGTCGAAGCGCTGCAAACCCGCGTCGCCGCCACCGGCCAGGCCGCGGCCGAGCGCGTCACAAAACGGCTGCTGGCCCTCACCGAAACCGTCTCGTCAGTCGAATCGCGCATCGATGAAGCCGACACGCGCTTTGAAGTTCGCGCCCGCAACACCCTGGCCAAACGCTCAAGTGCGCTGGTCGATTCGATGCAGGCCGCCGCCATCGATATCGCCGGGCTGTTGTCGTTCCAGATCGAGGACACCGCCTGGGACAATTACCTCAAAGGCGACAAAAGCATCTTCGCCCGCCGCATTGTCGAACAGATGGATGCCAACGCCACCCGCTCCATCGCCCGGCATTTTCAACACGACCCCGAATTCCGCAACCAGGCAACGCACTACATCGAAGAATTCGAAACACTCATCAGCCATGTCCTGCCCGATCGCGAAGGCAAGACCCTGGCCGTAACCCTGCTCTCCTCCAACGTCGGCCGGCTCTATGTCGCCCTCGGCCAAGCCATCGAGCGCTTCGAATAAAGCCTTCAACCCGGCTGATAAGGCCCTGTGTCCTTCCAGCCGGGAATATCCGCCAGCTTCACCCAACCGGCATTGTAATTGGCCGCGCACACGGCAAACAACGCCGTCGCGATGATGGTCGTCCACAGCAGTTTCTTGCCTAACATCGGGTTCGTCGGCGCTGAATCGGCCTCGCCGGGGATCGGCTCCCGCCCCTCCTCCCGCGTCGTCCGCACGCCAAAGGGCAGCACCGCAAACAACGTCATCGACCAGAACAACAAATAGATGGCAACAACCGAAACGGGTTTCATGACTTCAGGGCCTCCGGCGGCTGGGGCCTTGGCCCCAGACCCCATTTCATGGAATTTATCATCAACCCCAGCCTGCAGTATCCGAGGCCGAACAAACAAATGGGGTCTGCGGCCCAAGGCCCCAACCGCCGGAGGCCCCTTTATCGCCGCCGGAGGCCCTAAAAAGCCCGCCGGAGGCCCTAAAAAACCCGCCGGAGGCCCCTAAAGACCCGCCGGAGGCTCTAAAGCCGCACAACCTGCACATCGGTCACCGGCTTCTTGCCCGTCCATTCCCGCGCCACGCGTCGCACGGCGACCCGGATGCTTTCCGCAAACTTCGCTTCCTGCTTCGGATCGCCCTTTTTCGCGACCGCGGCCGCTGCCTCGCCGCATTCGGCCAGGAACGCTGCCTTGTCTTCCTCAACCGGCACGCCCTGCGCTGTCACGGCTGGCGTCGCCGCCACCCGGCCCTCGCGGTTCAAAACGATGGTCACGCCCATATGGCCGTTCATCATCAATCGGCGGCGCTCGACAATGGTCACGCCATCGGCCGGCAAAATCACATCACCGTCCAGGATCAAGCGCCCGGCCTTCTCATGGCTCAGCAGCTTGGGTCCATCGGGCGCCAGGCGAATGCAGCTGCCGTTGATCGGCACCATCGCCCGCGGCACGCCGGCATCGAGCGCCAGCTTGGCGTGCGCCTCCATGTGGCGCCGCTCGCCATGCACCGGAATCGCAATCTCAGGCCGGATCCAGTCGTACATGGCCTCCAGCTCGGGCCGGCCAGGGTGGCCCGAAACATGCACATGCGCCTGCTTCTCGGTGATGACTTCGATACCGCGCGTCGCCAGCGCATTCTGCACCCGGCCGATCGCCAGTTCATTGCCCGGAATCTGCTTGGACGAATACACCACGCAATCGCCCTTCTCCAGCTTCAGCACCGGGTGCGAGCCATCGGCAATCCGGCTCAACGCCGCCTGCGGCTCCCCTTGCGCCCCGGTGCACAGGATCAGCAGCTTCGATGGATCGGTATTGGCAGCGGCCTCCCACGACAATGTCGGCGGCATGTCCTTCAGATACCCGGTCGCCTTCGCCACCTGGGTGATGCGCTCCATGGACCGCCCGGCCAGCACCAGGTGCCGCCCGCTTTCCTTGGCCACCCAACCCAGCGTCGCCAGCCGCGCGGCATTGGAGGCAAAGGTGGTGACGACCACCCGGCCCTTCTTGCGCGCCTTGACGACCTTCAACAGGCCCTCGCGCACATCGGTTTCGCTGCCCGATGCTTCATTGTTGAACACATTGGTCGAATCGCCGACCATCGCCAGCACGCCGCTGTCGCCAATCGCGGTCAATTCCGCTGCCGACGCCGGGGTGCCGAGCAACGGACCGTCATCCAGCTTCCAGTCGCCGGTGTGGAAAATCCGGCCATAGGGCGTGTCGATGACCAATGCATTGCCCTCCGGAATCGAATGCGCCAGCGCCACATAACGAAAGCCGAAATCGCCCAACTGCAACGTGCCGCCCATCGGAATGATGTTGAGCTTGACCTCACGGGTCAGGCCCTCCTCCTCCAGCTTCTTGGCAATCAACCCGGCAGTAAACGGCGTCGCATACAACGGCACGCCCAGATCATTGGCGAGATAGGGAATCGCCCCGATATGATCCTCATGACCATGGGTCAGCACCACACCGAGCAGATCGGCGGCGCGATCCTCGATGAAGCTCAAATCCGGGAGGACCAGATCGACCCCCGGATACGACGGGTCGGCAAAGGTCATGCCGAGATCGACCATCACCCATTTGCCGTTGCAGCCATAAAGATTGACGTTCATGCCAATCTCACCAGACCCGCCCAAAGGCAGGAAAATCAGTTCTTTACCGGGTTTCATTCAGAAATTGTCTTTTCGTTGTGCCCAAGGTTGCGGGCATGAATGCGGATGAGTCCGCGTATTGTAAGATCGCCATCGACGCTATCGATGGCCGAAGTATGACGATTGAACAATGTGGCAAGACCGCCGGTTGCAATTACCGTCACCGGACTGCCCAGTTCCAATGTAATGCGCGCCACCAATCCTTCAATAAGGCCGATGTATCCCCAGAACACCCCCGATTGCATGGCATGGATGGTGCCCTTGCCGATCACGCCCAGATTGCCGCCACCGGCGCTCGTCGGAGGCTCCACGGCAATCCGCGGCAATTTCGCCGCCGCCTGGTACAGCGCGTCCATGCTCAA
This sequence comes from Polymorphobacter sp., assembly GCA_031422995.1. Classification (GTDB taxonomy): domain Bacteria; phylum Pseudomonadota; class Alphaproteobacteria; order Sphingomonadales; family Sphingomonadaceae; genus Sandarakinorhabdus. The sequence goes on from JANPEP010000280.1 coordinate 9,181, forward strand.
ATTGATTCCCGGCGCAATCACCCCGCCCTGATAACTGCCATCGGCGGAGACAACATCGAACGTCGTCGCCGTGCCGAAATCGACAATAATCAGATTGCCCGGATGGTCATGATGCGCCGCAATGGCGTTGACGAGCCGGTCGGCACCGACTTCGGCCGGATTGGGCAAATCGATTTTCAACCCCAGGTCGACTTCGCCAATGGCCACCACCAGCGCTTCGATCTTGAAATACTTCCGGCACAGATGCTGCAGGTTGAACAGCGTCTGCGGCACCACCGTCGCGATGATCGCCGCATCGATATGGGCGCGCTCCACCCCCTCCAGCTGCATCAACTGGTGCAACCACACCGCATATTCATCGGCCGTGCGCTGGCCGTCGGTGGAAATCCGCCACCGCCACTTGATCGTCTCGCCCTCGCAAATCGCAAAGACGATGTTGGTATTGCCGACATCGATGGCTAGCAGCATGGCGATCCTCCTACCTCCCCCTTGATGGGGGAGGCGACTCGGGCGAAGCCCGGCGGGTGGGGGTGGCCCCCCTCAGCCGCAAGTGACTTCACAACGCAAAAACCTCACCAGCATGAACCGCCCGCAAAGCCCCATCGTCAAGCCGCAACGCCAGTGCCCCGTCAGGCTCCAGCCCCTCGAACACGCCCTCCAGCGTCTCCGCCCCCAACCGCGCGACAATGCGCTCGCCCACGCCCGCCGCCTGCGCCAGCCACCGCGCCCGGATGGGCTCGAACCCTTGGCGACCCCACAACCCCCGATACTCGGCAAACGCCGGCATCAACCGCGCCAGTACGTCCACCGGCGCCGGCGTCCCCAACCCCGCCGCCGCCAGCGAAATCGCCGGCCGTTCTGTCCCCTGCGGATGACTGGCAATATTCACCCCAAAGCCGATCACCAAGGCATCCCCTGCCCGCTCGAGCAAAATCCCCGAAACCTTCACCCCGTCCAAAAGCACATCATTCGGCCACTTCAAACAAAAGCGGGGTGCAGCGGTCTCACCCCCGTGCCCGCCGGAGGCACTCAGCGCCGCCAGCAACGCCAAAGCCGCCACAAACGAAAGCTGCTGCACCGCCCCCTCGCTGCGCACCAGCACCGACGCCATCAGATTGCCCGCGCCATCGCCCCAAGCCCGCCCACGCCGTCCCCGCCCCGCGGTCTGCCTGTCGGCCAGCACCCAATGCCCATCGCCAAGCTCCCCCGCCCGCGCCAGCAACCAGTCATTCGTCGATCCCACCTCCGCCAGGTGGGTAAATGCGTTGCCCATCAGGCCGGGGCTCAACGCAGGAACAGCGCTGCCGACGCCCGCCCTGCCGCGCCGACAATCGGCGTGATCGCCAACATCCCCACCGGCGAGCAGAACAGCGCCGCCGCAGCGATCATCGCGCCATTGGTAATGCCGCCATCGCTCACCACCGCCACGCCCGGCTCATCGAAATACATCACCTTGACCAGCCGCAGGTAATAAAACGCCGCCACCACCGAAGCCAGGAAGCCAATGATGGCCAGCGGAATCAACCCCGCGCCAATCGCCGCCTGAAACACTGCAAACTTCGGCCAGAACCCCAACAACGGCGGAATCCCCGCCAGCGAAAACATGAAAATCGCCATCGCCGCCGCCAGGCCCGGCCGCACCTTCGACAGCCCAGAAAGATCCGAAATCAACTCCACCGCTGCGCCATCGGCCCGCCGCAACTGCAGCACCACCATGAAACACCCCAGCGTCATCGCCAGATAGACCGCCGTATAAAACAGCAACGCCTCGATCCCCTGCGGCGTGGCGGCCGCCAATCCCACCAGCGCAAAGCCGATATTGGCAATCGACGAATACGCCAGCAGCCGCTTGATATTGGTCTGGCCAATGGCGCCCACCGCCCCCAAGCCCATCGACGCCACGCTCAGGAAAAACACGATCTGCTGCCAATCCACCGCCATCGGACCG
>JANPEP010000281.1:0-1896 GCA_031422995.1 Polymorphobacter sp.
ATGGTGGCGGTTGCGCTGATAAGGGCGCCGCGGGATTTGAGATAATCGGGAGCGATGAGGCCCTTTACCGGCACGTTGACGAAATCACTGTCGCCACCGAACGCGGCGCGATCTGCGAAGGCGAGGCGCTGGCTTTCGGCGATGAGGTGCCAGGCGGTGGGGTTGGCGGGGCCGAGGGCGGCGAGGTTAAAGCCTTCGAGTTGCTTGAGGATGGCGAGGACGGCGATGCCGCCGGCAGACGGTGGCCCCATGCCGCAGATTTTATATGTGCGATAAGTGACGCAGACGGGGGGGCGTTGTTTGGCTTCATAGGCGGCCATGTCGGTGATGGTCATGGTGGAGGGGTTGGTGGGGGCGGTGGTCACGCGGCGGACGATGTCGGCGGCGATTGGCCCAGTGTAGAAGGCGCGGGGGCCGGATTTGGCGATGGTTTCGAGGGTTTGGGCGAGCGGTTCGTTGACGATGCGGGTGCCGGCGGGTTTTGGCGTGCCATCGGGGTTGAGGAACAGCGCCGCGGCTTCGGGGCTGCGTTTGAGGGTTTCGGCGCTGCCGGCGATGGCGCGGGCCATGCGGGGGGTGATGTCATAGCCGTTGCGGGCGAGGTTTATCGCGGGTTGGAAGAGCGCAGCCCAGGGGAGCTTGCCTTGTTTGGCATGGGCGAGGGCGAGCATGGCGATGTTGCCGGGGACGCCGACGCTCTTGCCGCCGGGCACGGCCTCGCGGCGCGGCATGGGTTTGCCATCGGCGGCGAGGAAGAGTTCGGGGGTGGCGGCGGAGGGGGCCTTTTCGCGGCCATCGAAGGTGACGAGGGGTTTGCCGGCGGGTTGGTAGACCAGCAGGCCACCGCCGCCGATGCCGGAGGATTGCGGCTCGACAACAGTGAGGGCGAGGAGCGTGGCGGCGATGGCGTCCATGGCGTTGCCGCCCTGTTTGAGCATGGCGAGGCCAGCGGCGGTGCCGCGCGGATCGGCGGCGGAGACGGCGCTTGCGTATCCGGTGGCGGGGGCTTCTTTCGCCGCAAGCGGCGCTGTGCCGACGAGGAGGAGCAGGGTGAGGGCGCGAAGAGGCTGAATCATCGCGGGCGACCATAACGGGGTGGCAGGACGGGACAAGTGTTGAGGTTAGGGCTGTGGCAAATCACGTTGCAGGACGACAACATCTGAAGCGCGGTAGCCGAGGCGGGTGTAGAAGCCGTGGGCGGCGGCGTTGTCGGAGCGGACCATGAGGTTGAGGCGGGCGATGCCGTGGGCGGCGCACCAGGTTTCGGCGGCGGTCATGAGCTGGCGAGCGACGCCGGTGCGGCGGGCCGTTTCGGCGACGGCGAGGTAATAGACCCAACCGCGATGGCCGTCATGGCCGGTCATCACGGTGCCGATGAGGGCGCCGTCGATGCGAGCGGCGAGGATGGTCGAGGTGGGGCCGGCGAGGGCGCGATGGGCATCGGCGACGGGGTCGTTCCACGGGCGGGTGAGGCCGGCGGCGGCCCAGAGTGCGGCGGCGGCCGGGATTTCGGCCGGCGTGAGAGGCGTGATGTCAGGCACCGATGGCGGCGTCCATGCTGGCAAAGCCATCGCGGCGGAGGTGGGCGGCGAGGTCGGTCTTGATGCGCTGGACCAGGCCGGGGCCTTCGTAGACGAGGGCGGAGTAGAGTTGCACGGCGGTGGCGCCGGCGCGGATGCGGGCATAGGCCTCCGCACCCGAAGCGATGCCGCCGGCGGCGATCAGTGGCAGTTGGCCACCGGTGGCGGCGGCGAAACCCCGAAGCGCGGCCATGGCGAGGGTAGCGAGGGGGGCGCCGGAGAGGCCACCGGTTTCGGCGGCGAGGGGGCTGTGGAGCGGTGGGCGCGAGATGGTGGTGTTTGAGACGATGAGGCCGTCGACACCGCCATCGATGGC
>JANPEP010000282.1:0-4349 GCA_031422995.1 Polymorphobacter sp.
GCAAAGCCGATATTGGCAATCGACGAATACGCCAGCAGCCGCTTGATATTGGTCTGGCCAATGGCGCCCACCGCCCCCAAGCCCATCGACGCCACGCTCAGGAAAAACACGATCTGCTGCCAATCCACCGCCATCGGACCGAACGCCCCCACCAGCACCCGCACCAGCAACCCCAAGGCCGCCGCCTTGGGCGCTGCAGAGAAGAACGCCGCCACCGGCGTCGGCGCGCCCTCGTAAACATCCGGCGTCCACATATGGAACGGCACGGCCGAAATCTTGAACGCCAATCCCGCCATAATGAACACCAGCCCGAACAACACCCCCAGCGACCGCTCGCTCTGACCCGCCAGCACGTCATGAATGGCGCCGAACTGCGTCGCCCCGGCAAACCCGTACACCAGCGTGATGCCATACAGCAGGATGCCCGACGCCAACGCCCCCAGCACAAAATACTTCAGCCCGGCCTCCGAAGACCGCGATTCCCCACGATGAAACGCCGCCAGCACATAGGCCGCCAGCGATTGCAGCTCCAACCCGACATACAGCGACAGCAGATCATTGGCCGAAACCATCATGCACATGCCCAGCGTCGCCAGCATGATCAGCACCGGATATTCAAACCGGCCCGTCTTGGCATCATCCAGATACGGCAAGGCCAGCAACATCGAAGCCGCCGCCGCCACCAAAATCATCACCTTCAAAAACGTCGAAAAACTGTCGACGACATACAGCCCATCAAACGCCGTCGCCGTCGCCACCGGCGTATCCAGCAACGCCAGCCCGGCAATCCCCAGAATGCCCACGCCCACCCAGGTCAGCGGCCGCAACGCCTTGTCCTGCCCCAGAAACGTCCCCAGCATCAGCATCACCAGCGAGCCGATGGTCAACACCAGCTCCGGCCCAGCCGTCAAAATCGAGGCAAACGTCGGATTCATCAATGTTCGCCCTGATGTTCAGCCGCCATCGCCGCCGGCAGCAAATCCACCGGCATCCCCGGGCTGAGCGTCATCTCGGTCGGCACCGTCGCCAATTGCCGCCCCTCCAGCCGTGCCACGATGCTCGCCACCGCCGGCTTCATCGGCGCCTGGAAACTCGCCGGGTAAATCCCCATCCACAGCACCGCGGCGGCAATCGGCGCCAAAATCGCCACCTCCCGCACCGACAGATCCGCCATCGCCCGCGTGTCGTCCCCCGCCGCCGCGCCAAACACCACGCGGCGATACAGCCACAACATATAGGCTGCGCCCAAAATAATCCCCGTCGTCATCACCAACGTCGCCCAGGTCGAAGTCTTGTACAGCCCGATCAGCACCAGGAATTCCGCCACAAAGCCGCTGGTCGCCGGCAGCCCCACCGACGCCATAGTGAAAAACATCAACAGCAACGCATAACGCGGCATATTATCCGCCAACCCGCCATAACGCGCGATCTCCCGCGTATGCAGCCGGTCATAAATCACCCCGACACACAGGAACAGCGCACCAGACACGAGGCCGTGGCTCAACATCATCACCAGCGATCCCTCGATCCCCTGCGTGTTCAGCGCAAACAACCCCGCCGTCACAAACGCCATATGCGCCACCGATGAATAAGCGATCAGCTTCTTCATGTCGGCCTGCACCAGCGCCACCAGCGACGTGTACACCACCGCCACCATCGACAGCGCAAACACCAGCCAGATCAGCTGCGCTGACGCATCGGGGAACATCGGCAGCGAAAACCGCACGAACCCGTAACCGCCCAGCTTCAACAGCACGCCGGCCAAAATCACCGATCCCGCCGTCGGCGCCTCGACATGCGCATCGGGCAACCAGGTGTGCACCGGCCACATCGGCATCTTCACCGCGAACGACGCAAAAAATGCCAGGAACAGCCAGAATTGGGCCTTGGGATCAAAGTCATACAGCGACAGCGCGCCAATATCGGTCGTCCCCGCCTGCCCGACCATGTACATCATGCCGATCAACATCAGCACCGACCCGAGCAGCGTATACAGAAAGAACTTGTACGACGCATAAATCCGCCGCGCCCCGCCCCATATCCCGATAATCAGGAACATCGGGATCAAGCCCGCTTCAAAAAACAGATAGAACAGGAAAATATCGCGCGCCGCGAACGTCCCGATCATCAGCGATTCCATAACCAGGAACGCCGCCATATATTCCGGCACGCGTTTCTGCACGCTCTCCCATGATGCCAAAATGCACAACGGCATCAGGAAAACACTCAGCAAGATCAGCATCAAGGCAATGCCGTCAATCCCCAGGCTCCATGCCAGATAGGGCGCAAACAGCGGCAAATTCTCGGTAAACTGAAACGCCGGACCGGCCACATCAAAGCCCGACCACAGCATAAGCCCCAGGCCGAACAGCACCAGCGTTGTCACCAGCGCCATCACCCGCGCCAGCGCCGCGGTCATCCCCGGCAGCGTCGCCACAAGCACCGCCACCAGCACTGGCAGCAGGATCATCACCGAAAGCATCACTTGCCGCCCAACGCCAAAGCCGAGGGCAAAAACCACGCGGCAGCCGCTGCCAACCCGATGAGCATCACCAACGCATAGGAATAGACATAGCCCGATTGGAACCGCTTCGCCGCCCGCGCCCCGCCCGCAATCGCCGCGGCCGCGCCATCCGGCCCGAACCGGTCGATCGTCTGCTGGTCGCCGCGCACCCACAGGAACCGCCCGATGGCAAAGGCCGGCCGCACGAAAACCGCATCATACAGCTCGTCAAAATACCATTTGTGTACCAGGAACCGATACAAGCCCGGCACCGCGGCCGCGACCTTGCCCGGCAATTCCGGCGCCTTCAGATACGCCACCCAGGCACCCAAAAGCCCGAGGAAAAACGCTGCCGTCGGTGCCTGCACCACCCACGTCGGGACATGGTGCATGGCCTCCATCAACTCGGTACGGAACGCCAGGCTCCCCCGCCAGAACCCGGCTCCCTGCTCGGCCCCGACAAATTGCTCATGCCAGACAAACCCGGCCCCCAGCGCACCAACCCCCAGCAACACCAGCGGCAACAGCATCGACCAGGGGCTCTCGTGCGGGTGATACCCTGCATCTCCCGTCGCCGGCACATGATGCTCGCCATGCCCGTCATGATGCAGCGCGTGCTGGATATGCTCGGACCCCGCCCAACGCGGCGCTCCATAAAACGTCAAGAACACCAGGCGCCACGAATAAAAACTCGTCATCAACGCCACCAGCGCGCCGACAAAAAACGCAAACTGCGAAGCGCTCGACCCATTGGCGAACGCCGCCTCCAAAATCGCATCCTTGGAATAATATCCGGCGGTAAAGAAGAACCCCGTCAACGCCAGCGTCCCCACCGTCATCAACGCAAAGGTCACCGGGATGTGCTTCCTGAGGCCCCCGTAAAACCGCATGTCCTGCTCATGGTGCATCGCATGGATCACCGATCCGGCGCCCAAAAACAGCAGCGCCTTGAAAAACGCGTGGGTAAACAGGTGGAACATCGCCGCGCCATAGGCACCGCTGCCCGCCGCAAAGAACATGTACCCCAGCTGCGAGCAGGTCGAATAGGCGATCACCCGCTTGATGTCGGTCTGCACCAGCGCCACCGACGCCGCGAACAACGCCGTCGCCGCCCCCACATAGGTCACCACCGTCTGCGCCGTCACGCTCGCTTCAAACATTGGCGACAGCCGGCACACCATGAACACCCCCGCCGTCACCATGGTCGCCGCATGGATCAGCGCCGAAACCGGCGTCGGCCCCTCCATCGCATCCGGCAACCAGGTATGCAGGCCCAATTGCGCCGATTTCCCCATCGCCCCGACAAACAGCAACAGGCAGATCGTCGTCATGACATCGACCCGCGCCCCCAGGAACGAAAACTGCGCCCCCGCCATGTCCGGCACTGCGGCCAAAATCGCATCGATCGACACCGTCCCGAACACCAGGAACGTCGCAAAAATCCCCAGCGAAAACCCGAAATCGCCCACCCGATTGACCACAAACGCCTTGATCGCCGCGGCATTGGCACTCGGTTTCTTGTACCAGAACCCGATCAGCAGATAGGACGCCAGCCCCACGCCCTCCCAGCCAAAGAACATCTGCACCAGATTGTCGGCCGTCACCAGCATCAGCATGGCAAAGGTGAACAACGACAGATAGGCAAAGAACCGCGACTGGTCGGGATCCTCCTCCATATAGCCCCAGCTATAAAGGTGAACGAGCGCCGAAACCGACGTCACCACCACCAGCATCACGGCGGTCAACGTATCGACCTTCAACGCCCAGCCGACACGCAAATCCCCCGACTGGATCCAGTCGAGCAAAGGCACCGAATAGGCCGCAGCCCCCGACAGCCAGAATTGCG
>JANPEP010000283.1:0-5318 GCA_031422995.1 Polymorphobacter sp.
GGATCGGTCAGCACGTAAACCGCAACCGCCAGCACCGACAGCACCACCGCCACCTTCAGCCAGCGATAGCCGGCGTGCGCCAGAAACCCCTCATGCGCTGTATCGCGCGGCGTTCGCGTAACCGCCCGACCACTGGTCCGCCCACTGTTCCGCCCCCGGGTCCTCAGCGCCATCTACTCGCCGCCCCGGTCCATCAACGCCACCGACAGGAACTGCTCCGGCGACACCCGGATCGCCGCCCCCGTCGGGCACGCTCGCACACACGCCGGCCCGCCCGATTGCCCCGTGCACATGTCGCACTTGATCGCCTTTTTCGGCGTTTCCGGCTTCGCCTTCGCCTTCAACCATTTCGCATCGGGTTCGCCCGGCCCTGGCCCTTGTCCGAACAACAACCAACTGATCAGCCAGGGCTTTTTCGGCGGCACCTTGTCCATGCGAATAACGCCATACGGGCAATTGCGCTGGCAATTCCCACAGCCGATGCAGGTCTCGTCAATATAGACTTCGCCCGTCGCCCCGCGGTGGATGGCATTGGGCGGGCAATCCGCCATGCAATGCGGATGCTCGCAATGCCGGCACGATGTCGGCACGTGCAGATGCGCATAGGTTCGCCCCGCCTCGCGATCGAGCCGTGACAGCCCATCATGGCTGTCGGCACACGCCTTCTCGCAATTGTCGCACCCGACGCACAATTTCTCGTCGATCAACAACACATCGGTGGCCTCCCCCACCCCATTGTCGACCAGGAAATTCGCCACCCCGGTGTACATCTCGACAACGCCGCCAAAACTGTCCTTCTTCGATTCGATGAAGTTGTTCAGCTGCGTCCGGCTCGCCATGTCCTCGCGCAACCGCGTCAGCAAGCCGGGTTTTGCCCCCAGCAACGCCCGGAACTGCGCGCCGCCCAGCCGTATAACGTCCGATTTCACCGCCGCCCGCACCGTTGCGGTTCTCGGCCCCCCATCGATGACCGCCATCTCGCCCACATAGGACCCTGCCGGCACATAGCTCAAAAACACCGGCTTCCCGCCAATCGCCTTCTCGACGATCATCGATCCCGACTGGATGATGAAGATATCGTCGCCGGTCTCGCCCTCCTTGATGATCGCCTGCCCGGCCCGCACCGTCTCGACCTTGGCGGACGCAATCACATCGGTCAGGTCGGCGGGCGTCAGCCCGGCCTTGAAAATCTGCAACAGGCTGCGCTCGGTCGTCACCCGCGTCACTTCGCGCTGCGCCGCCGGCACGGCAGACATCAGTTTCAACGCTGCCGTCCGCGAAATCTCCACCAGCACACAATCGCTCGCCGCGCGGATTGTCGCCCCCCGCCGCCGCCCGGAAATCAGCCCAACTTCGCCAAAAATCGCACCGCGACCCAATGGCACCGTCACCGAAGCATCGGCGGCATTGACCTCCACCAGCACCTGCCCCTCGGCAATCCCGAACAATGATGATCCCGGCGCATTGCGCTCGAACACCACTTCGCCGGCCCGATACAGCCTTGCCTCGCTGTCCAGCATGAACTCGCGCATCTGCAACGCGCTCATCCCCTCCAGAATCGACACGTTCGTCCGCAGATACTCCAGCCATTCCGCCACCGATCGCCTGCCCGGCAACCCGACGAACTTGGCTTCCAGGATCGGCTCATCGGCGGGCTTCAGTTGGGTGTTGCCGTTGATGAACTCGACAACATCATGCCCCTGGTTCAGGCAATGCTTGATCAGCGGATACCCCGCCAGCGCCCCGACCACGAAAATCCCCGGCGCCGTCGATTCAAACACCGCCGACAATTTCGGAAATGCCAGCCGGTCACTGCTGGCAAACTCCACCCCGCAGGCCTCGACAAACCCGCGCGGCGGCGCCGATCCCATCCGCGCGATCATCCGGTCACACCTTGCCCGCACTTCGCCGTCGCGCGTATCCAGCACCACCCACCCCGGCTCGATCGCCCGTGTCGTCGTTTCGGCCATGATGCTGATCCGCCCGGCATCGCGCGCTGCCATCAACGCCTTCACATTGGCGTCCTTGGCGGTCGAAAACTCCGCCGACCGATTGACCAGCGTCACCACATTGCCCTGCGCCGCGTCCACCGCCAGCCCCAGCGCATTCTCGATCCCCGCGTCCCCCCCGCCAATGACGAAAATATGCTCGTCATTATACGCGGCAGGGTCGTCCAACTGGTACTGGACATGCGCGCTGTCACCCCCCGGACACCCCATCAGATTGGGGTTCCCCTGCGTCCCGATCGCCAAAATCACTGTATCGGCCACCACCACATCACCATTGGCCAATGTCATCCGATACGGCGGCGCCATCCGCTGCACTTCCGTTGTGTCGCTCGTCCCGTCGCGCTTGCGCGTCACGATCCGCTGCACACTCCCGGCAATCGCCTCGCCCGTCCCGACGATCGATTTCACCTCGGCCTCATACCGCACATTCACTCCGGCCGCCGCCGTCATGCTGTCCCAAGTTCCCAGCACCGCTTCGCGCTTGCCCGCCTCGAATTCCAGGTCGGCGCGCAAAATCAGCTGCGATGGCGTCGCCATCACGTGCTTGCCCTTCTGGTATTTATAAATCGTGTCCGACAAATGCCCGGTTTTCTCGATCAGAACATGGCTCAGCCCCAGCCGCGCCGCATGCGCCGCCGCGCTCAGGCCGGCAGGCCCCGATCCGACAATTGCAATCCGAAACCGCTCGCTCACCCCGTGTTCGCCCCCCTGCGACGGATATCCACTCTACCATCTGCCGCGCCATGGGCTAGAGTGTGTTTACCGCGCCCAAAGGAACGCCCTTTCCCATGTTTGCCGAGATAGGCCACTTCGCTCTCATCCTTGCCCTGCTCACCGCCATCGCCCAGGCTATTCTCCCCATGCTCGGCGCCGTGCGCGGCGATGCCGCCCTCATGGCGTTCGGCCGCACCGCCGCGCAACTTCAGGCGCTGCTCATCCTCACCGCCTTCGCCATGCTGATGATTTCCTTTGGCCGCGCCGATTTCTCGGTCGAACTCGTCGCCGAACACGCCTCGCTCACCCAACCCTTGCCCTATCGCCTCGCCGCCACCTGGGGAAACCACGAAGGCTCGATGCTGCTCTGGGTCCTCATTCTCGCCATCTTCGGCGCCGGCATCGGGCGCTTTGGAGACAATCTCCCGCCCAGCCTCCAGGCCCGCGTGCTCTCGGTCCAGGCCATGATCGGCGTCGCCTTCCTCGCCTTTTCGCTGTTCACGTCCAACCCCTTCACGCGCCTCTTCCCCGCCCCCCTCGATGGCGCCGAACTCAATCCCCTGTTGCAAGACCCCGGCCTCGTCTTCCACCCGCCGCTGCTCTACCTCGGCTATGTCGGCTTCTCCGTCACCTTCAGTTTCGCGGTTGCCGCCCTTCTCGAAGGCCGCGCCGATGCCGCCTGGGCGCGCTGGATGCGGCCCTGGGTGCTTGCCGCCTGGGTCCCCCTCACCTGCGGCATCGCCCTGGGCAGCTTCTGGGCCTATTATGAACTCGGCTGGGGCGGCTGGTGGTTCTGGGATCCGGTAGAAAACGCCTCGCTGATGCCCTGGCTGCTTGGCACCGCATTGCTGCACTCCGCCATCGTCACCGAAAAGCGCCAGGCCCTCGCCGGCTGGACCATCCTCCTCGCCATCCTCGCCTTCTCGCTCAGCCTCATCGGCACCTTCCTCGTCCGCTCGGGCATCCTCACCTCGGTCCATGCCTTCGCCGTCGATCCGGCCCGCGGCGTCTTCATCCTCGCCATGATCATCGGATCCACCGGGACGGCGCTGGCGCTCTTCGCCTGGCGTGCGCCCCTCCTCAAATCCGGCGCGCTGTTTTCGGGCATCAGCCGGGAGGCCGGCCTCACCCTCAACAATCTCTTCCTCATGGCCATTACCGCCGTCGTCTTCCTCGGCACCTTCTACCCGGTCATCATGGAGGCGGTCAGCACCGACAAGATTTCCGTCGGCCCGCCCTATTACAACCTTGTCTTCGTCCCCCTCACCGTGCCGCTGCTGCTGCTCGTCACCGTCGGACCCATGCTGTCGTGGAAACGCGACACCCTCGCCAATCTCGGTGCAAAGCTCAAACGCCCCGCCCTCCTCACCCTCGCCGTCTGGGCCGCGCTCTGGCTGGCCCTCGGCTGGAAACAGGCCACGGCTGCCTTTGGGTTTGCGCTTGGCTTCTGGCTCATCCTCGGCGGCCTGCTCATCCTCGCCCGCCGCTGGCAAGTCGGCTCAACGCTCAAGTCAGGTTTCTCTGGGCGCCTCATCCGCACCACCCCCGCCGCGGTCTTCGGCATGGCCCTCGCCCATGCCGGCCTCGGCGTCACCACCGTGGGCGTCACAGCGATGAGCGCCTTTGCCACTTCGAAAATCCTCGTCATGCGCAACGGCGACATCACCGCCCTCGGCCCCCTCGCCGTCACCCTCACCAGCGTCGGCCAGGCCCAGGGCCCCAATTACGAGGCCATCCAGGCCCATTTCACCATCAAGCAAGGCACCTCCACACGCCCGCTCGACAGTGAACGGCGCTTCTATCCCATCAGCCGCAACCAGACGACCGAAGCCGGCATCGCCACCGCCATCCTCGGCAACGCCTATATCGCCATCGGTGACCAACAGACCGACGCCAAAGGCCCCGGCATCGTCGTCCGCATCTACCACCACCCGCTCGTCGGCTGGATCTGGTTCGGCGCGCTCATGATGGCGATGGGCGGCGCCGCCAGCCTCGCCGATCGCCGCTTCCGCATCGGCGCCCCGCTCCGGCCACCGGCGCCCACCCCCAATCTGGTCCCCGCCGAATGAACCGGCTCGTCTTCATTATCCCCGTCATTGCCTTCATCGCCCTCGTCGGCGTCTTCGGCATCGGCCTGACCAAGGACCCCAAGGAAATCCCGTCGCAACTCATCGACCGCCCGCTCCCCGAATTCGCTCTCCCCGGTATCGAAGCCACCCCAGGCGGCGGCCCCGGTTTCGCCAGCGCCGCGCTCAAGGGCGAACCCGCCCTCCTCAACATCTTCGCCAGCTGGTGCGCCGCCTGTCCCCAGGAACACCCCGTCCTCACCCGCATCACCGGCGAAGGCTTCCCGGTCTATGGCATCGCCTGGAAGGACAAACCGCAGGACAGCCGTGATTGGCTCGCCAAATGGGGCAACCCGTACAAAGCGATCGCCGCCGATGAAGCCGGCCGCACCGCCATCGATCTCGGCGTCACCGGCGTCCCCGAAACCTTCATCGTCGACAAAAAGGGCCGCGTCCGCTTCAAACAGATCGGCCCTATCAGCCCCGAAACCTGGGAAGGCCAGATCAAGCCCCTCATGGCCAAACTCCG
>JANPEP010000284.1:0-13756 GCA_031422995.1 Polymorphobacter sp.
GTCTTCTCATTGTGGAACGGGCAACACCCCTTCCACTCCCGGCCCGCCCGCACCAATTTGACACGCCGCCCTACCACCGGCGCCAAAGGCACCCGAGCCCGCAACTCATCCAGAAAGGCGGGGGGCAGACTCATCCAGCAAACCGGGCCAGCGTCACGCGCCCAACGCTACCTTCACCATCGCCCCCGCACTCCCCATGTCGATCTGTCCGGCAAAGCGTTCCTTCACCGCCGCCATCACTTTCCCCATGTCTTTCAACGAGGTAGCGCCCAATTCCTCGACGATCGCGCGGATCGCCGCCTGGGCTTCCCCCGCCGCCATCTGCGCCGGCATGAAGCCTTCGATCACCGCCAGCTCGGCCCGCTCGATATCGGCCAGCTCAGGCCGATTGCCCGCCACGAACATCTCGATCGATTCGCGCCGCTGCTTGGCCATCTTCGAAAGCACCTCGGCAACCGTCACATTGTCATCCGCCGGCGGCGTCCCCGTTCGAAGTTCGATATCGCGGTTTTTCAAAGCGGACGAGATCAGCCGCAAGGTGCCAGTCCGCACCGAATCCCCTGCCTTCATCGAAGCAATCGTGGCGTCCTTGATATCGTCGCGGATCATCGTGCATTCCCTGTTTCGGCAATCCTGAAGCCTAGCCGCTCGGCGCAAGAAAGAATAGATTGACGACAGCGAAAGCCCCCCCTAACTCGCCAGCCGTTTGAGCATAAGACGAACGCAAGAATCCCAACCGAAAAGGACCCCGAATGGCCGCTGCGCCTGCGCCCGCCCAACCCAAAGGCGCGACAGGCGTTTTGGTCCTCGCCGATGGGTCCGTCATCTGGGGCAAGGGCTTTGGCGCCGAAGGCGTCGCGGTTGGCGAAGTCTGCTTCAACACTGCCATGACCGGCTATCAGGAGGTGATTTCGGATCCCTCCTACGCTGGCCAAATTATCACTTTCACCTTCCCGCATATCGGCAATGTCGGCTCCAACGTCGATGACATCGAATCGAACAACCCGCATGCGCTGGGCTGTGTCGTGCGCGAGGCCGTCACACCCGCCGCCAATTTCCGCTCCGACCGCAATTTCGACGACTGGATGCGCGCCTGGGGCCGCATCGGTATTTCGGGCGTCGACACCCGGGCGCTGACCAAACGCATCCGCATGGGCGGTGCGCCCAATGCCGTCATCGCCCATAATCGCACCGGCAGTTTCAACATCCAGAACCTGATGGCCCAGGCGCGCGGCTGGCCCGGCCTTGAAGGCATGGACCTCGCCTCGGTCATCAGTACGACCCAGAACTACAGCTGGGATGACGGCCTTTGGACCCTGCAAGGCGGCTATGCCATCCACAGCGGCAACCCCGATGGCCCGCATGTCGTCGCAGTCGATTATGGCATGAAACGCAACATCCTGCGCAATCTGGTTGCCGCCGGGGCGCGCGTCACGGTTGTGCCCGCCATGGCCACCTATGACGAAATCATGAACTTGAAGCCCGACGGCATATTCCTGTCGAACGGTCCCGGCGACCCTGCCGCCACCGGCGCCTATGCGGTGCCGGTCATCCAGAAGCTCCTCAACGGCGGCATCCCACTGTTCGGCATCTGCCTCGGCCACCAGTTGCTGGGGCTGGCGGTCGGCGCCAAGACCATCAAGATGAAGCAGGGCCACCGCGGCGCCAACCACCCCGTGAAACGCTTGTCGGATGGCCGCGTCGAAATCACCTCGATGAACCATGGCTTTGCTGTGGAGACCGAGACTCTGCCGGCGACGGCGCGTCCAACGCATATTTCGCTGTTCGACGGCTCGCTGGCGGGGCTGGAACTGACCGACAAGCCAGCGTTTTCGGTGCAATACCACCCCGAAGCCAGCCCTGGCCCTCAGGACAGTATTTATCTGTTCGAAAAGTTCGTCGAGTCGCTGAGGACCAGCGCATGATCATTGATCCTCGCCGCCTCGCCGAAGAACTCGCCGCCAACGAGGACGTCCTCCTTGCGCTCGAAGCCAATGGCGATATCGCCTCGCTGCCGCGCACCATCGACGTGCATTTCAAGGGCCCGCAGGAGCAGATCGAAAATGTCGCCGAAGACGCCCAATCCCTCGGCTTCCGCTTCATCGATTTCGGCGAGTTCGAGGATGGTGACTGGGCCGCCGACCTGCAATGCGACGGCCCCGTCACCCGCGAGGCCCTGTCCGCTCTCATCACCCGCGCCCTCGAAATCGAAATCTCCCACAGCGTCGAATTCGACGGCTGGGGCTGCCTCGCGGAAAACGGATCGCCTGAATAATGCCCAAACGCACCGATCTTTCCTCGATCCTCATCATCGGCGCTGGCCCCATCATCATCGGCCAGGCCTGTGAATTCGATTATTCCGGCACCCAGGCGGTCAAGGCGCTGAAGGCCGAGGGCTATCGAATCATCCTGGTCAATTCGAACCCGGCGACGATCATGACCGATCCCGATCTCGCCGATGCGACCTATGTGGAGCCCATCACCCCCGAAATCGTCGCCAAGATCATCGAAAAAGAACGCCCTGACGCCATTCTGCCAACCATGGGTGGCCAGACCGCGCTCAACACCGCACTGGCCCTGCACCGCGACGGCACACTCGAGAAGTACAACGTCGAGCTCATCGGCGCCGATGCCGAAGCCATCGACAAGGCCGAGGACCGCCTGAAATTCCGCGATGCCATGTCGAAAATCGGCCTCGAAAGTCCACGCAGCCAGATCGCACACAGTATCAGCGAAGCCCTGTTAGCGCTTGAATTCGTTGGCCTGCCGACCATCATCCGGCCCAGTTTCACCATGGGCGGTACCGGCGGTGGCATCGCCTACAACCGCGAAGAATTCCTCGCCATCGTCACGGGTGGCCTCGACGCGAGCCCGACCACCGAAGTGCTCATCGAGGAATCTGTCCTCGGCTGGAAAGAGTATGAAATGGAGGTGGTGCGTGATCGCGCCGACAACGCCATCATTATCTGCAGCATCGAAAACATTGACCCTATGGGTGTCCACACCGGCGACTCCATAACCGTCGCGCCAGCCCTGACGCTGACTGACAAGGAATATCAGATCATGCGCAACGCGAGCATCGCTTGCTTGCGCGAAATCGGTGTCGAAACAGGCGGTTCCAACGTTCAGTTCGCAGTCAATCCCAAGGACGGCCGCCTCGTCGTCATCGAAATGAACCCGCGGGTCAGCCGCTCCTCGGCGCTGGCCTCAAAGGCCACTGGCTTCCCCATCGCCAAGGTCGCCGCCCTGCTCGCCGTCGGCTACACCCTCGATGAAGTGATGAACGACATCACCGGCGCCACGCCCGCATCATTCGAACCCACCATAGATTACGTCGTCACCAAAATCCCGCGCTTTGCCTTTGAAAAGTTCAAAGGCGCCCAGCCTTTGCTCTCCACCGCGATGAAATCCGTCGGCGAAGTCATGGCCATCGGTCGCAACTTCCAGGAATCGGTGCAAAAAGCCCTGCGCGGCCTCGAAACCGGTCTGACGGGCTTTGATGAAGTCGAATTCCTCGTCGGCGCCACCCATGACGAGATCGAAGCCGAGCTTTCCCGCGCCACGCCGGATCGGTTCAGGGTTGCCGCCCAGGCCCTGCGAGAGGGCATGAGCGTGGAGCGCATCCACGCTGTCGCCAAGTTTGAACCCTGGTTCCTGCGCCAGGTTGAGGAATTGATGCAGACCGAGGCCGCCGTGAGGGCAGGGGGTCTCCCTGCGGGCCCCAACGGTTTCCGGCGATTGAAGGCGCAAGGTTTTTCCGATGCCCGCCTCGCCAAGCTGACCGGCAAAACCGAAGCCGAAGTCTCCGCTGCCCGCCGCGCGCTGGGCGTCCGCCCGGTGTTCAAGCGCATCGACACCTGCGCCGGGGAATTCACCGCCAAGACGCCTTATATGTACTCAACCTACGAATCCCCCAGCTTTGGCACCCCCGATTGCGAATCCGAACCGAGTTCCGCCACCAAGATCGTCATCCTTGGCGGCGGCCCTAATCGCATCGGCCAGGGCATCGAGTTCGACTATTGCTGCTGCCACGCCTGCTTCGCACTGAACGACGCCGGTTACGAAACCATCATGATCAACTGCAACCCTGAAACCGTTTCGACCGATTACGACACATCGGATCGCCTCTATTTCGAACCACTCACCGCTGAAGACGTCCTCGAAGTCCTCCACAAGGAAATGCAGAACGGCACGCTTGCCGGTGTCATCGTGCAATTGGGCGGACAGACGCCCTTGAAGCTCGCACACGCCCTCGAAGCCGCCGGCATCCCCATCCTCGGCACGGCGCCCGACAATATCGATCTTGCCGAAGACCGTGAGCGCTTTGCCGCCCTCATCGAACAGCTCGGTCTCAAACAGCCCGAAAACGGCATCGCCCGCACCCGCGATGAAGCGATCGCCGTCGCCACCCGCATCGGCTATCCCGTTCTCATGCGCCCCAGCTATGTGCTCGGTGGCCGCGCCATGGAAATCGTTGAAACCCAAGGCCAGCTCGATACTTATATCCGCGAAGCCGTCATCGTTTCCGGCGATTCGCCCGTTCTCATCGATCGTTATCTGCGAGACGCCATCGAAGTCGATGTCGACGCCGTGGCGGACGACAACACCGTCTATGTCGCCGGTGTCCTTCAGCATATCGAGGAAGCCGGCGTCCATTCGGGTGACTCCGCCTGCTCGCTGCCACCCTACAGCCTCTCACCTGCGATCATCGCCGAAATCGAGCGCCAGACGGCGGTCCTAGCCCGCGCGCTGAATGTCCGCGGCCTCATGAACATCCAATTCGCGGTCAAGGACGGCGAAGTCTACCTCATCGAAGTCAACCCGCGCGCCAGCCGCACCGTGCCGTTCACGGCAAAGGCCACCGGCATCCAGGTCGCCAAGATCGCCTCGCGAGTCATGGCCGGGGAGGCGCTGGCCAGCTTCGACCTCAGCCCCCGCAACACCGGCAAGCATATCGCGGTCAAGGAAGCCGTCTTCCCCTTCGCCCGCTTTCCCGGCGTCGATCCCGTCCTGGGACCTGAAATGAAGTCCACTGGCGAAGTCATGGGAATCGATGCTGATTTTGCCACAGCCTTTGCCAAGGCCCAACTAGGTGCCGGCACTGTCCTGCCGCAATCCGGCAATGTCTTCATATCGGTAAAGGATAGCGACAAGCCGCAAGTAATTGCCGCCGCACGTGATCTCGCCGCCATGGGCTTCACCCTGGTTGCGACCGATGGCACCGCCCGCGTTCTCATGGCCGCCGGTCTGCCGGTCACCCAGGTCAACAAGGTCGCTGAAGGTCGCCCGCATATCGTAGATCGCATCAAGGACGGTGATATCGCCCTCATCTTCAATACGACCGAGGGCGTGCAGTCCTTGAAGGACAGCGCTTCCATCCGTGGTTCGGCGCTCTATGGCCGCGTCCCGTATTTCACCACGGCGGCGGCTTCGGTGGCCTCTGTCGCGGCAATTGCCGCGCTGCGGCGACGCCCGCTTGAAGTGCGGCCATTGCAAGCCTATCATATTCAACCCAAGGTGTAGCTCCCGGATCGGACACCCGGCGGTGGAACTCCCACCGGCGGAAAGGCGTCTTTGAGCGACTCGAAATTGTTTCGAGTGTTTAGAAGGTTGAGTGACGAGAATGGCGACGGTCGAAAAACTGCCCATGCTGGCCGAAGGTCATGCAGAACTGACGACGACGTTGAAGCGTCTGAAAGAAATCGAGCGCCCCGAGGTTGTCGAGGCGATCGAAGTCGCGCGTGCGCATGGCGACCTTTCCGAAAACGCGGAATACCACGCCGCCAAGGAACGCCAGGGCCAGATCGAAGCGCAGGTCATCGATCTCGAGGATCGCATTGCCCGCGCCATGATCATCGATCCGCGTGAGCTGTCCGGCGACCGCGTCGTGTTCGGCGCCACTGTCCATCTCGTCGATGAAGACGACAAGAAAATCGTCTATCAGATCGTCGGGCAGACTGAGGCAGATGCCCGCATTGGCCGCATCAGCTATTCATCGCCGCTGGGCCGCGCCCTTATCGGTCGCCGCGTCGGTGAAGATGTCGAAGTGACGACACCATCGGGTGATCGCTATTATGGCATCGAAAGCCTTGAGTTCATCTGACGCGTCCTGACGCCAGAAAGCCAAAGTGAAGCCCTTCAAGCCGCCCACTCCCATCGCGACCAACGCGTTGATGGGCGTGTGTGCTGTCGTCCAGGCGGCCGTATTGGTTGGCGGGAGTGATTTTGGCCAGAGCCTTCACGTCACAGCGGGCCTCATTCCGGCGCGCATATCGGCGGCGCTCGCCGGGCATGTGCCGCTCGTTCCGGCGATGGCGACTTTTGTCACGCATATCTTCCTGCACGCCGGCCTCCTCCATCTGGGTCTGAACCTGTTGTTCCTCGCCTGGGTTGGCCGCTACGTCGAATGGGTGACGGGCCGCTGGCAGATGGTCACGCTGTTCCTCGCCGGCGGCATCGCTGGCGGCGTGCTGCAGGTGCTTGTCGACCCTCAATCAAATGCCATCATCATTGGCGCCAGCGGTGCCATCGCCGCGGTATTTGGCGCCTATGCCGTCTTGTTCGCGCGCAGCCGCGCCACCGCGTGCAGCATCCTCGGCATCACCATTTCCGGCGAAACCCTCACCGCGCTCTGGTACGCAGCCGCCTGGATCGGGCTGCAACTGCTCACCGGGCTGGTTTTCAACGCCGGTGGCGCATCACAGATCGCCATATGGACACACATCGGCGGTTTCGTCACCGGGCTGTTGGTTGCGCGTGTGTGGGGCCGTGGACCACAACCATCCTGATGCGCGCTCTCGTCTGCCACCATCTTGCCGACGACAGCAGCGGGCTTCGTTTCGAACCGGACTACCCTGAACCCGCCGCACCCGATGAAACGGACGTCACCGTCGCCATTTCGCACGCCGCGCTCAACTTTCCCGATCTGCTCATGCTGTCGGGCGGATACCAGTTCCGCCCCGAAGTTCCATTCGTCCCCGGCACCGAGGCCAGCGGCATGGTCATCGCCGCCGGCACCGCCGCACGGCATTGGCTCGGTCGGCGCGTTGTCGTTGGCGGTCGCGGCGGTTGTTTTGCCGAACGCATGACCCTGCCCATGCACGCCGTCCGCGCCATCCCCGATGGCCTTGACGATGCCGAGGCCGCAGCTTTCACCGTCGGCGCGCTCACTGCCTGGGTTGGCCTGATGACCCGCGGTCGCCTCATCCGTGGCGAAAATGTGCTGGTTACCGGGGCAGGGGGCGGCATGGGGCTCGCTGCCGTCGCCCTTGCTGCGCACGAGGGCGCCAGGGTCATCGCAGTCGCCTCGTCCGAAGAACGCCTCGCGCTGGCCCGCGCCGCTGGCGCACATGAAGTCATCCATATCGATCGCAAGGCCCCTGTCATCGATCGCCGTGATATCGATATCGTCTTCGATCCGGTTGGCGGGGCGCTCGCCATGCCGACAATCCGCAGCCTCGCGCGTCATGGCCGCTATCTCATCATCGGCTTTGTTGGCGGCCGCACACCGCCATTCCCGCTCAACCGCGCGCTGCTGAAGGAAATCGAAATCCTTGGCGTCCGTGCAGGCGAATTCGCTCGGCAGGATCCGGCCGCCGGTCGTCGTAATATCGCGGCCATCGATGCGCGTGCCGTCGTGCTGCGTCCGCGCATCGGGTTGTCGTTGCCACTGGAACGCGGCGCCGAAGCCTTTGCGGCGATGGCCAGCGGGCATTTGTCCGGCAAGGCCGTATTGCACATGGCCATGCCCTGAAACAGCAACGGCCGCGATCCCCGAAAGGTCACGGCCGTGCCATCGTGATGCCGTCAACCGCACCTCAATGCGGCGGATTGACCACTGTATATTGCGTCTGGCTGCCATTCTGCATCGGTTGATACCAGGTGCCGTTGCAATTCATATAGACTTGTCCGTTGGATACGCTTTGCTGGCAATCATCGGGCTTGTCGTTGGTTGATGAACCGACGACTGCTGCAACGACGCTCACGCCGGCGGTAATTGCCGCGGTCTTGCCAACGAATTCCAGGAAATCATTGTCGTCATTGTCCCAATGGCCGTTATTGTAATTGTTGTTATACCCGCCACCACGGCCCGGCGCGACGACAACGGTATTGCCGCGTCCATTGTTGTAACCGTTGCGGCCACCACCACCATTCACGTTCACATTGTTGTTGTGATTGACGTTGATATTATTGTGGCCGCCCCCGCCACCGCGGTTGCCACCACCACCGCCGCCACCACGGTTGCCACCGCCGCCGCCACCACCATGATTGACGCTCGACTTCGCACCGGCACGACTGGGGCCCGGACGGTTGGGTCCGGCCTCGGCAACGCTGGTCAAGGTGAACATTGCGGCACCGCCAAGCAGCGCCAACGTCTTGAATTTCATCGTCATGCTGACATCCTCCCTTACTTGGCGCTTGCCACGGCCTTGCTCAGATCGATCAATTTGTCGTCCTTGCCAGGCGTGAACTCAAAGGCATCCGAAGCGATTTTCGGTGCCATGTCCCAGTTGAAATAAGCGACATATTCCGGCTGCGCTGCATCCTCGGTGTTGGTGATCACCATCTTGCGTGGCAACGGCTTGTCACCCGTGTCGATCCACACCTGCCAATCGACGCCCGGCTGACGAAATGCAAAATGCTCGGTGGCGTGCTCACCCAGTTGGGCTGTACCGACCTTGAAACCCTCGGTAGGCTTTACGGCCACCGCCGTCGGGCTTCCCCAGCGAAACAAATCCTGCAACGGGAAATCAATGCCATATTTGTCATAGGCCTTGGTCAGCAATTCGCCGTTGGTCCCGGTCACTGCGAACTGGGTATACATTCTGGAATTCGGTGCAACGATACTCAACGTCTTGCCGTTATAGTAAAATCGCCGGTTCTGTTGATCGGTGCGAACCTCGATCGCCATCTTGTCGGGCCCGCCAATGGTATAGGTTGTGCGCTGCAGGAATTGCAGCTTCTGGCCATTGGCATAGACTTCTTCGGTCGATGCGGTCGCCGCAACCTCAAATGACTTTAAGGTGCGAAGATACGCGCCCATCCGTTCCAGCGCCATCGATGCTTCGGCCGTGACCACGCCTGCTGTCGCCGATTGCACGGTTGGGGCTGCCATGTTCGCGGCGGGCGCCTTGGTCCTTGCAGCCCCGGGCCCCGCTAGCGCAATCATCGAAGCCGCCAACAACAGCTTGTTCATGGACATCTTGCTTCTCCCACCCAATTCTCAAGTTATCATGCACGAAAAAGTCAAAAACTCGAACAGTGCCGCTTTTCAACGACAGGTCGCCATCGTCAAAACCGAAACTCAAGGCCCAACGTAGGTCCATATGTCACAGCGTCGTAAAGAAACCGCACACCGTCACCTTCAGATTCATGTTTGACATAAATAACACGGTATCCAACAATTGCTTTGGTGCTATCGCTGATGCGGATGCCAAGTTGCGGCCAGACATTCACCGATACTTCGGAGCCGACGCCGAAACCACCGACATCGGCGTTCACGGTCAGGTCCAGACTGTCATTGAAGGGCAATTCTGCTCGAAACCCTGCCAGGATTTCAACCCAACTTTGATTGCGGGACGGATCGATATTGGCCAGGTTCGCGCCGCCATTGGGAAAATTTATGCCGCCGTTCGGCAGGCAGTTGGATTGGCATTCGAACCGCAATCCCATGTCACTCACGCGTAGTCCGCCATAAACCCAGGCAAGTTCATGGACGCGCTTCAGGATTGTCGCCGTATAGGCTGCCTGATGGCCATTGACCGAAAGCCGCCGAACATCATCAGGCGTAATGTCCAGGTTCATGTAATTGACATCCAGGTTGAACCCCCAATTGCCATTGTTGATCTCGCCCGATCCCATGACGCCCCAGTTCAGGTTGCTGAAAACATCCGCTGGTGAGGTGGAAATTCGCGTGTCGAACGGGCCAACACCAAATTTTCCATCCGACGACGGCGCCATGAAATAGGGCGTAACGATGATTTCCCAGCCTTCGGCCCGGGCCGGTCCGGCAAGCAGCATCGTTGCCACGACCAATGCAGTTGCCGATGTCTTGCCTGAAACTTTCATCGTCCCCAATCCCTTCAGCCTTGATCCAGGACCAAGGCCGAAACTTTGTGTTCACGATTTCCAAATAGCATCAGTCGCCACAGCAAAATGTCCGATATCATGCATTCCTTCAGCCGGCTTTTTCGATCGTCAGTACACCCATTGTATCCGCGTCAGCAGCGTATCGCTCTCGCCGCGCTCTCCCAGCCGTTCGAGCCAGGTATGTCCCCAACTGACACCAAACTTCCAACGCGTCGTCGCCCACCAGTTCATCCCGAGCATGACGCGATCATATTCGCCCCCGGCAATTGTCTTGTTGTTCAAGTCCACATGGGAGAGTCGCATCACCAGCTCAGGCGCGCCCCAATATCCCGTCGGGATGATCCGCCGCGCATAACCGACATTGCGATCATAAGGCCGCGTTTCACCCGTCAAAATCCAGCTTGCGGTAACATAATAGCCGGCAAAACTGGGGCTATCGAGCGCCGGCGCATTGACCTTGGCGTTGATATATTCGCTCAACAAAGACACCGGCCCGACATTCAACAACGCCTCGATCCCGATATGGTCGGCACTGTCCGCCGCCAGATCGCCGGTATCGATGAAATTGTCGCCGACATTGGTTTCGGCACGCCCCTTGTACCTCAGCACCCCGTCCGATGCGACATGGCGATAGGCAATTCCCAGGTGAAGGAACTGCTTCTTCTCCGGCACATCCCACACCAGCCCGGTCGCCCGCGCCGTCACATCCCAACCGCGGCTCGTCTTGCTGTTGATATCCCAGCCGTCATTGTAAACGCCGCCCGACAGTGTCCAGCGCTTGTCCGCGCCAAAAACATGGGTCAACCGCGCGCCCATGTTGCGGGACACGAAAAACGGGTTCAGCACCCGCTCGCTTTGCGGCAAATTCGCCGCATCCCCGACCATTTCATAGGAGAAGGTTTCCTTGGTCTTGCCCAGCGTCAGCTTGGTCCGATCCCCCAACGGAAACGTCAACGACAGGTCGGTCAACTGCCAGGTCTGCTCCGGCTCGGTATCGAACCCCTTGTACTCCCCGCCGAACTGATAACTCACCTTGTAGCCACTGCCGATGCTGCCGAGCAGGCTCAATCGCGCACTGCGCACCTGGAATTCATTCTCCTGCACACCGACCTGGCGAATGTTCGCATCATCCTGCGAAAAACTGGTCCAATCGCCCAGCAACGCCAGGCTCGGCCGAATCGTGAAGAACCGCGCCTGCTTTTCGGGCGAGGGCGGCTTCAGCGGCGCAAAATCCGGAAAGAAATATTTCCGCTTGTGGGTGCCGGCATGAATATTCTCTCCGGTGTGATCGCCAATCGGCGTCGACAGCGTTTCGGTGCTCTGCGCCAGCAACGGCCGTGCGGTGCCGGTGATCAGCAACGCTGCCACCCACCAGCGCCCGTTTGAAACGATCACACCCATGCTGCCCAACCCCGGTCCGCCGCAACCTAACGCCGGCTCGCTAGCACCCGTGGCCAGATTCTATTGCCCAATCTCGAACAATCCCCCCGCTCAAACCTCGTCGACAAGCGCCCGCAGCCGCGGCGTATCGTGCAGGATGACGCTGCGATAGCCCAGCGAGATCAATCCGGCATCGACCAGGTCATGCAGAATCGTGCTCACCGATGTCCGCGACAGGTTGGACAGCGCCGCCAGCTCGTCCTGGCTCAAGGGTGCCTCGACATTGCGTTGCCCGTCGTCATCCTGGAACCGGCAATTTGCCAGCCTCAGCAGCGACGCTGCACACCGCCTGCTGCTGTCCCGGATCATCAGGTCGGAGGCGATATTGGTGGCGGTGTTGCCATAAATCACCCCCAGCGTCCCAACATGCCGCCACCACACGGGCTGTTCCCACAATAGCCGCTCCAGCTCGACCTGCGAAAGGCGCGCCAATACGACATCGCTGCGGGCCATCACTGAAACGGCCCGGCCGACGGCCGAAAACAGCGGAATAAAGCCCAACCACGTGCCCGGATGCCCGATGTGGATCATCGGCGAGTCCGGCGAACCGAGCGCAGTGGTCAGCGAGATCGTCCCGCGCGCAATGCCAATCAAGCCGCCGCTGGTATCACCGGCATGCTGGATCGCCGTACCGGCCTCCATCGTGCGCCAGTTGCAATGCGCCAGGATGGCCGCGGCAAATTCCGGCGGCGTCTCCTTCAACCAACCATTTGTGGTCAGCGTTTCGGTGCCTACCGCGATATCGGACTTCAGCAAAACACGAGCCCCCGCAGTTGCATTGTACTTTTAGGCAAATGTTCGATTACGCGCAATCACATAAAGGAAAGGTAATTTTCAGTTTGCTTTGAGGGGTGTGAAATCAAACCGCCGGTTCGCCGAAAAATTTTCGGTGTGCATGATGATTGTGCAATGCCGGACAATGGCGACCGTTGTTTCGGCGATAATCGCGGGGCCTGATCACGGGGAGAGAGTCATGACCGCCAAAAAGCCCAATGTCCTGGTCATCTGGGGAGATGACATCGGCCAATCCAACCTCAGCTGCTACACCCATGGCATGATGGGGTATCACACCCCCAATATCGACCGCATCGCCAAGGAAGGCATGCTGTTCACCGATTATTACGCCGAACAAAGCTGCACCGCCGGCCGTGCCAGCTTCATCATGGGCCAGTGCGGCCTGCGCACCGGGTTGACCAAGGTCGGCCTGCCGGGCGCCAAGGAAGGCATGATGTCGGTCAACCCGACCATTGCCAAAGCCATGAAGAACCAGGGTTATCGCACCGGCCAGTTCGGCAAGAACCATCTGGGCGACCGCGACGAACATCTGCCGACAATGCACGGCTTCGACGAGTTCTTCGGCAATCTTTATCACCTCAATGCCGAGGAGGAACCCGAACACGAAAATTATCCCAAGAACCCTGAATTCGCCAAGAAGTTCGGGCCGCGCGGCGTCTTGCACTGCTGGGCAGATGGCAAAGGCGGTCAGAAGATCGAGAACACCGGGATGTTGACGCGCAAGCGCATGGAAACCGTCGATGAGGAGTTTCTCGACCGCGCCAAGGGCTTCATCACCGAAGCGAAAACCGCCGATGAACCGTTTTTCGTCTGGTTCAACACGACCCATATGCACGCCTGGACCCACGCCAAGCCCGAAAGTGTCGGCCAGGCCGGACCCGACCAGTCGATCTATCACGATGTGATGATCGACCATGACAAGCATGTCGGCAGCCTGCTCGACCTGCTCGATGAACTCGGCCTCGCCGAAGACACGCTGGTGTTCTATTCGACCGACAACGGCCCGCACTGCAACACCTGGCCCGATGCCGGAACGACGCCGTTTCGCAGCGAAAAGAACACCAATTGGGAAGGCGCGTATCGCGTCCCGGCGCTGGTCCGCTGGCCCGGAAAGGTCAAGGCCGGATCGGTCTGCAACGACCTCATCGCGCATCTCGACTGGTTCCCGACCATCGCGGCTGTCGGCGGTGACACGACCGTCAAGGAACGCCTGATGAAGGGCGAGACGCTCGATGGCACCAAGTACAAGATCCACCTCGATGGCCACAACATGCTGCCGTTCCTGACCGGTGAAGTGAAGGAAAGCCCGCGCAAGGGCTTCATCTACTTCTCGGATGATGGCGACATCGTCGCGCTGCGCTACCAGAACTGGAAGATCGTCTTCATGGAACAGCGCGCCACGGGCACGCTCGGATTGTGGGCCAATCCGTTC
>JANPEP010000285.1:0-3596 GCA_031422995.1 Polymorphobacter sp.
GCCGATCCGCTGGCCCTCGCTGCGGGTGAAACCGTCACCGTTGCCGGCGTCGTCGGCGGCTTCTCCGGCCGGGCCTTGTTCTACTGCATGCTCGTCGGCCTCGCCGTCACCGCGCTCATCGTCTGGATCACCGAATATTACACCGGCACCGAATATCGCCCGGTGCAATCGATCGCCAAGGCATCGGATTCGGGCCATGGCACCAATGTCATCCAGGGCCTTGCCGTCTCGATGGAATCGACCGCCATGCCCACGCTGGTCATCGTCGTCGGCATCATCGCCACCTATAAACTCGCCGGCCTCATCGGCATCGCCTTTGCCGCCACCGCCATGCTGGCCCTTGCCGGCATGATCGTCGCGCTCGATGCCTATGGTCCCGTTACCGACAATGCCGGCGGCATCGCCGAAATGGCCGGCCTCGATGGCGAAGTCCGCCAACGTACCGACGCCCTCGACGCCGTGGGCAACACCACCAAGGCCGTCACCAAGGGCTATGCCATCGGCTCGGCCGGCCTCGCCGCACTGGTGCTGTTCGCCACCTATACCGAGGACCTGTCGCAGTTCTTCTCCGATGTGCCGGTCGATTTCTCGCTGTCCAACCCCTATGTCGTCGTCGGGCTGCTGCTCGGCGCGCTGCTGCCCTATCTCTTCGGCGGCATGGCGATGACGGCGGTGGGCCGCACCGCGCAAGCCGTGGCCCAGGATATCCGCGCCCAATTCCGCGAAAACCCCGGCATCGCCGATCGTAGCGTGCGGCCGGATTATGCCCGCACCGTCGGCCTCGTCACCGCCGGCGCCATCAAGGAAATGATCATCCCGTCGCTGCTGCCCGTCCTCGCGCCGGTGGTGGTCTATTTCGCCATCACCGCGGTCGCCGGCCAGGCCAATGGCTTTGCCGCACTCGGCGCCCTCCTCATGGGCGTCATCGTCTCCGGGCTGTTCGTCGCCATCTCGATGACCAGCGGCGGCGGCGCCTGGGACAATGCCAAGAAAGTCATCGAACAAGGCGCCTATGGCGGCAAGGGCTCCCCCGCCCACCAGGCCGCCGTCACCGGCGACACCGTGGGTGATCCGTACAAGGACACTGCGGGTCCTGCGGTGAACCCGATGATCAAGATTACGAATATCGTGGCGCTGCTCTTGTTGGCGTCCTTGGCCGGCCATTAACACGGAGCGCCCCGCCAACCGGCGCAAGTCTGGTTGGCGGGGCGGCACTGAAGGGAAACGCCATGCGCCACCTGTCAGCCGTCCTCCTGCTCCTCGCCGCGCCAGCCCAGGCGACCCCCAAATTCTGCATCCTCTCGGTCGAGGAAACCCCCGGCACCCTCGCCATTATCACGCCGGACGGCCGCATCGTCCGCCGCCTGCCGCTCGGCGAACGCCCCCATGAAATCGCCGTCTCCGCCGATCGCCGCACCGCCTATGTCTCGATGTTCGGCATCGCCGATTATGACAACCGCATCGGCACCCCCGGCAACAGCATCGCCCGCATCGATCTGAAATCCGCCACCCGCACCGGCGACTACACGCTACCCGCCCCCGCCAAGGGCCCGCACGGCGTCAAACTCCGCCCACCCCACAACACCGAACTCTTCACCAACGCCGAATCCGGCGGCGACACCATGCACGTCTTCGACACCAAAACCCTCCGCCTGAAACGCAGCTTCGCCATGCCCGCCGCCACCCATAATTTCGTCTTCTCCGCCGATGGCGCCAGCATCTTCAGCTTCGCCGGCGCCAGGGGCGTCACCAAACTCGACGCAACCACCGGCAAGATCCTCGCCAGCCGCGACCTCGGCTCGCCCGCCCGCGGCGTCTTCGTCACCCGCACCGGCACCATCCTCGCCAGCCTCCAGGGCGCCCTTGCCGAGCTCAACCCCGCCGATCTCACCGAAATCCGCCGCCTGCCGATGCCCCGCCCCGGCCAATTCGTCTATCTCGACCAACACCCCGATGGCACCATCGCCGCCCCCTCCCTCAGCGATGGCGGCGTCGCCCTCGTCCCGCCAAACGGCGCCCCCACCCGCTTCATCGCCACCGGCAAAACCCCGATCTTCGCCCGCTACGGGCCCGACAACCGCCTCTACGTCGCCAATGTCCAGGACGACCACATCAGCATCCTCAACCCCGATGGCACCGTCGCCGCCCCGATCACCGGCCTCACCGACCCCAACGGCATCGGTTTCGGGACTTGCCCAACCGTGAAATAACAGCCTCCGGCGGCTGGGGCCTTGGGCCCCAGACCCCATTTCCCTGTCATCCCGGCGAAGGCCAAGACCCATGATCTCTAGCCAAACGCATCGGGACAACCCGATCGGCATGGTCACGTCCCCCGCGGCACCATTGCACCCACAGCAGCCCAACTCCAACAATTGGGGTCTGGGGTCTAAGGCCCCAGCCGCCGGAGGCCCTGAAACTCGCCGGAGGCCCTGAAACTCGCCGGAGGCCCTTACTTCACCCTTTCCGCCAACCAGGCCGCCGCCTGTTCCGGCGTGCGCTTGTCCGCATCCCGGTCCACCTGCCAGTTCGCTGCCCGCATCGCCTCCACTGGAATCGCCCCCTCCAGCCCCTTCAGCACCTCCGCCAATTCCGGCCGTCCCGGCCCCACCAGCAGCAGTGCATCATAGGCCGGCAACGCCCCCTTCAGGTCCCCCAGCAACACCAGATCCTCCGCCGATATCCGTCCATCACTCGAAAACGCCGTGATCACATCGGCATCCCCACCCGTCAGCGCGCGGACCATCAACGTCGGCGTATAGGCGGTCAGCGCCTTGAATTTCAGGCCATAGACCTGCTGCAACGACGCCCATTCCGGCCGCTGCTGAAACTCGATATCGGTCGCCAGCCGCAATTCCGGCGCCCGCACCGCCAAGTCGCCCAGGTCGGCAATCCCCAACCGCGCCGCATCCGCCCGCCGCATCGCCAATGCATAGGCATTCTCGAACCCCAGCGCCGCCGCCACCGTCACCCGATCCCGCGCCGGCAATTCCCGCCGCAATGTGCTCAGCATCTCGCCGCGCGGCACCAGATCCGTGCGCGCCAGCACATTGTCCCACAGCGTCCCCGAATAATCGACATAGACATCGATATCCCCCGCCTTCAGCGCCCGATACGCCACCGCCGACCCCAGCCCCGATCGCACCGTCACCGCCAGGCCTTGCCCGCGCAACCGCTCGGCAATCAACTCGGCCAGGATATATTGCTCCGAAAAATTCTTCGCCCCCACCACCACCGCCCGGCCACCCGTTTCCACCGGCCGCGCACGCAAATGCCATCCCAAAACCCCCGCCACCAACACCGCCAGCAGCCCCAGCCCCAGTGCCGCCTTGCGCCACCGCCGCTCCGCCAGCCCCGCCTCCGCCTGCCCCAACGCCACATCGACGGTAATCGCCACCCCCGCCGCCGCGACACAGCCGGTCACCACCAGCGCCCAATCCTCCAGCTGCAACCCGGCAAAGATCAAATCACCCAGGCTCTTCTGGCCCACGGTCGTCGCCAGCGTGGCGGCACCGATTGTCCACACCGCCGCCACCCGCAAGCCACCCATCACGATCGGCGCCGCCAGCGGCAGTTCGACGTGCCACAACCGCTGCCGC
>JANPEP010000286.1:0-1919 GCA_031422995.1 Polymorphobacter sp.
CCCATCATGCGCATGACGCTGTGGCCGGGGTAGAGGAAGCCGGGGACGAGGGCGAGCGGGACGGCGTGGCGATTGCGGAGCCAGGCAATGTTTTCAGCGGATTGGGCGGCGAGGGCTTCGACGACGGCCCAGTCGCCGCCCTTGGCCTTGGCGAGGATGTCGGCGGCGAGCAGTTCGGGGGAATCGGTGATGCCGGCGGCGGCTTGATCCGGGGTGCCGGCGGCGGGGATGAGGCCGGTGGACATGGCGGTGGTGCCGCGCGGGGTGGAATCGCGTTCGATGACAAGGGTTTCGGCACCGGCGTCGCGGGCGGCGAGGGCAGCCGTGAGCCCGCAGGCGCCACCGCCGATGATGACAACGGCGATGGTGGCGACAGGAATTGTTGGCGGGGTGCGCAATATTGCCATGCATTGACCATAAGGCGTTGCGGCGGGGGTGAGAATGGCTGCGGCGAAGTGTTCGCAGGGTGGAGTTTTGCGGCATGGCGGGGGTATGCAAGGGTGTTGCGGGGGAGTGTGGGGGATGAGTGACAGGCAGGAATTTGCGCGCGGCTGGCGCGTTGTGCTGGGCGGTGCAATCGGCGCAGTGTTTTCGATCTCGGCGCTGCCCTTTTATACGCTTGGGGTATTCCTGAAGCCGATCGCCGCCGCCACTGGTTGGAGCCGCGAGGCCATCCAATGGGGGTTCGCCGTGCAGATGCTGGGTATCCTGTCGGTGACGTGGATCTGGGGGGCGGCGATCGACCGCTATGGCGCGCGGCCGGTGGCGCTGGTTTCGCAGGTTGGGCTGGGACTGGGGTTGATGGTGTTGCCGTTGGTGGCGACGAGCATCACCGGTTGGTATCTGGGCTGGTTGCTGGTCGCGGCGATGGGCGCAGGGACCGGGCAAGTGACCTGGACGCGGGGGATCAGCGGTTGGTTCGACAAGGCGCGGGGCGCGGCGTTGGGGGTGGCGCTGGTCGGCACAGGGATTGCAGCGGTGGTGGCGCCGCCGGCGGTGACGGCAGTGATCGGCGTCCGCGGCTGGGCGATGGGTTATCATCTGTTGGGCGCCAGCGTGATTGTGGTTGGCCTGCCGCTGGTGGCGCTGCTGTTTCGCGATGCCCCTGCCCCGGCGGCGGGTGCGGCGCCGTTGACGGGAGCGACGCGCGGCGAAGCAATGAGGGATCGGCGGTTCTGGACGATGCTGGTGGCGTTTTCGACCGTCACCTTTGGAGTGGCGGGGATCATTCCCAATCTGGTGCCGCTGCTCACCGATCGCGGGCTCGATGCGGCGACGGCGGCTCTCTATGCCGGGTTTGCCGGGCTGTCGGTGATGTTCGGACGGGTAGTGGCGGGTTTTTTGCTCGATCGATATTGGGCGCCGGCGGTGGCGTTGGGGTTCTTGTCAGTGCCGGCGCTGGCATGTTTGCTTTTGGCGGGAACGACGCTGCCTTCGGGACCGACGATTGCGCTGGCGGTGACGCTGGTCGGGCTGGCGGCGGGGGCGGAGTTCGACCTGATCGCCTTCATGGCAGGGCGCTATTTCGGCATGAAGAATTATGGCTTCATCTATGGCGTATTGATCGGCGGAGTGCTGGCGGCGACGGGTCTGGCGCCGGCGGTGTTCGGGCATATTCATGGAGCAACCGGTAGTTATGATGCGGCGTTGATTGCGGCGGGGGTGATTTTCCTGGTGGCGCCAATGATGCTGCTGACTCTCGGCAAGTACCCCAAAAATGCCTGACGTTGCTGTCATCGGCGCCGGTATTGGCGGGCTGGCGCTGGCGGTCGCGTTGGCGCGGGCCGGGTGCGAAGTGGTGGTTTACGAACAGGCGGCGCGGCTGGAGGAGTTGGGTGCCGGCATCACATTAAGCCCCAATGCGGTGCGGGTCATCGACTGGTTGGGGCTAGGCGATGGCTTGCGCGCCATTGGTTTTG